>NZ_JBALSN010000313.1:0-3340 GCF_036966985.1 Neobacillus drentensis
ATGTTAATTATAGAAAGATTTCCTAGTAAAGTATTTTCAATGAAATGCATTTTTTTATAATATTCCGCTTTCTTTTTGCTTCATTTTATAAATTAAGGAATAAAAGATTACTAGGAACAATCCGGGCATAAAAAAACAATAACTGTTTAAAAAAACAGTTATTGTTTTTGGTTTTATCTATCGATCTGTGGATTTAATCTAAATAGAGCTTCCCAGACAATGAAATCAAAATATTTGCCTGTTTATCAGTGATTGTTTTCCCCATTTGAGCAGACAACTCATTTTCAAATGCCTTCAGTTTACCATCTACGGCCTGTTTATTTCCTTTGGCAGCTGCTTCCTTAGCTGATTGAAGTTTCGCCACTAGTGAATGTGACACCCCATCATTACTTACAAAAGACTGAGTTAACTTGCCTAAACTATCAAAATCTACCGTCACCTTAAACTGAGCTTCGACTTTCGCCGTATTACCAGCTTTATCTGTGGCTGATGCAATGATTTTATTTACCCCCAACTCGAAGCTATAGGCAGGTCCTTCGACACTTGGGCATTCTTTTGAAGCAATACCGGACAAATCATCGCTTGCACTGCAAGTGATTTTAATCATTGAATCAACGGAATAAGTATTCTGTAATCCAATAAGTTTAACCACAGGAGCGGTCATGTCAAGTGTGATCTTTTGTTGATATGTTTCACTAACATTTCCCGCATGGTCTTTAAATTCAACGAATACTGTCTTTTCCCCATCTCCAGACGGCAAAGTCCATTCCTTAGTGGTCACATACGGTTCCCACTCTGCCCATTCATTTTTGTCGGTTGAATATCGCGTTTGATAGACACCGCTATTATTATCCGTGGCTTCAAGGGATAAGGTAACGGTTGAATCCTTTGTGTACTCTGTACTATTGTTTATAGTAAAGTGACCTTCAGGGCCTTTTGTATCAACATACACAGGTTCAGTGATACCTTTTAAAGTAGGCTTTACTGGTTTTATGGTACCGTCAGCGTTAAACTCCATCTTATCAATGACAACCTCACGGTTAAAACCGTTACCATCAGGCATTGCATGACGTGCATAAACAATATAATATTCATCCGTGCCTGGGATGTTTAAAATAGAGTTATGACCTGGCCCTTTGATTCCAAGGCTTAAATCTTTACTTAGAATGACACCCTTCTTTGTCCAAGGTCCCATTGGAGATGAGCCTGTTGCATAAGCAACCTGATAATTCTCGCTACCTGTATCATCTTCTGACCACATTAAGTAATAAATACCGTTTCTTTTAAATACAACAGATCCCTCTCTAAAATTAGGCGGGGTCATCTTGACTGGAGTATTTGCAAAAGAAACCATATCATCATTTAGCTTTGCACCATAGAGATCACCATTACCCCAATAAAAATAGGATTGGCCATCATCATCTGTAAATACGTATGGATCAATGGCTTGGCCGGAATATTTTCCACTTGGCACCAATGGTTTGCCTAAAGCATCTTTAAATGGTCCTGTTGGTGTTGGTGCTGTTGCTACACCAATGTTGGCGTCTGCACAGAAATAGTAATAATATTTACCATTCTTTTCTGCGATTGCCGGTGCCCAAGCGCGCTTATCTGCCCATGTAACATCATCAGTTGCTAAATCTAAGATTACACCCTCGTCTTTCCAATTTATTAAATCTTTTGAGGAGAATGCTTTAAATTGAGAACCTGACCAACCGGTAAAGCCATCTGTTGTAGGATAAATATAATAAGTATCACCAAAAACAGCAATCTGTGGATCTGCATAAAGTCCTGGCAATGTACCTGTTGGAAATACTTTTAAACTCACAGTCCATTCCTGCTTATTTCCATCCTTGTCCGTCACCGTATAGGTAATAGGATTAGTAAAATCCTGTCTTTCTCCTGACGCTGGACTTACAGTAGATCCAGGTTTAATAGTTATAGTAGGAGCCAAATTAGTTATATCCAAACCTTCTCCTTCTTTAACAGGAACTGTAATTCTATGTGATTTAGAATCTATTTCAGCTTGACCTTTTTGACCAGGCACTACAAAATTGCCAATTCCAGTCGATTGAATAGACATTTCTAGAATTTCTGCTTCTGAAAGTGTACGATTATATACTTTTACGTTGTCGAAATAACCTTTGAAGTATTGGTCTCCTGAGTAAAAGGATTTACCTAAAAATGCTGATAATTGTGCACCTAAGTCTGTCATTGATACTGTTACATTGTTATTTTCAGCAACAAGTATCCCGTCCTTATACATGGCCATGCTTGTAGGTGTAATGACAAGTTTGATATTGAACCACTTGCTCCTAATAGAAGTGGTATTTGTTTTTACCTCCTGTTCCGATGACCAGCTAGTAGTCGTCATCGCATTTCTTATCTCCGTATCGCGTGTTCTTAGGAACATATATTTTTGGTCATTCTTTCCTATGGCAAAGGTAAAGAAGTTTCCTGATACTGTTTCCGGTTTAATATCCATAGAGATAGTCACAGTATTTCTTCCATCAAAGAAACCTGTCGGAAAGGCGGCAAATGTATTAGTTGTTCCATCTAGATATAATGCCTTTGAATCCTTTTCGGTATCTGTCACATAAGTTGCATTTCCATTCAATGTACCGGTATGGTTATTTCCCGAATTATCCTGAATAGTCTTGTCTGTAGTGATTGCATCAAAGTTATACTCAAGAATTGGCTGTTCTTGTTCTTCTTCATCAGGCACATTGACCACCTTATCCCATTGGGACATTACAGTATCGTACTCTTCTTGTGTTAGATTGAGTACTAATGTCTCTTACGGTTGGAACCCAAAGAATAGTCTGCAGTTGTTAATTTAGTGAACTGGCCGCTTGCTAAATCAGATGTAATTAATGGAAGATAACCTTTTCCAGTCGCATACTGATCGACCATTAAATTCCAGGCATTTCTATCATTGAATTTATAAATTAATGGCCCTTCAACGTCGGACCCTGTTAATCCTGTTGAAGATTGAATGGTACCAATTTTTGACCACTCACCAAGAATTTGTTTACTTTTTTCAATCGTAATTTGACCATCCCCTGAATAACGGTAATACATATTCCCATCTTCAATAATGGTTGTATCAATAATATGCTGACTACCAGGACGATCAATGAACATCTTTGGTTCTGTGAACGTATAAAAATCTCTTGTCTTTGCATAATAGATGTTATGTGGTTCGAATACCCCTTGATCATTCTTCACAGTTGAAGCCCAGAATACTACGTATTCCCCTGTCTTTTCGTCATAAAATGC
The DNA here is from genome assembly GCF_036966985.1 of Neobacillus drentensis. Taxonomy (GTDB): domain Bacteria; phylum Bacillota; class Bacilli; order Bacillales; family Cytobacillaceae; genus Neobacillus; species Neobacillus drentensis_E. Next base: position 3,280 of record NZ_JBALSN010000313.1, read on the forward strand.
TTCCGGTGCCCATGCATCACCTGCATTGGGTGGAGCTACCTCTACCATTCTTGGTTTAGAC
>NZ_JBALSN010000314.1:0-2861 GCF_036966985.1 Neobacillus drentensis
TTATGGGTCACAGTTCAACCAAAGCCTGGGGATGTTTTTAAAGTTAGCCGTCTGTGCAAAAATTAAACCCTTAGCGAGCCGCGGAAACCCCTTGCAGCATAGTAGGATTCTGCTCCATTGTGGTACACAAAGACAGTATCGTAGCGACGATCACAAAAGATAGCCCCGCCAAGTTTTCTAATATTAGCAGGTGTTTGCACCCAGCTCGACGTTTTCAAATCGAAATTTCCAAGTTTCTGCAGCTCCCGGTATTGTTCTTCCGTTAAAAGTTCAATGCCCATGGCAGCTGCCAGATCAATTGCACTATTTTCTGGTTTGTGCTGTTTCCTGGACTCCAGCGCTTCACGGTCATAACAAAGACTTCTGCGGCCTTTAGGGCTTTCCGCCGAACAATCATAAAAAATGTATTCGCCTGTCTTTTTATCATGACCAATAACATCGGGCTCACCGCCTGTTCCTTCCATTTCACTAAGCGACCACAGTTTTTCAGGATTAACTTCGAGCCTAGCTTGTACTTCAGCCCATTCAAGATCTTCATGCCGTTTCATGTTTTTCTCAAAACGGGCTTTCAAAGTGCTAAGTAGTTCCTCAATTTGTTCTAGTGATAACTCCCTGTTTGTACTGATCATATTAGTTTCCCCCTTGGTTTTTAGATATGCAGCTATTCTATCATATCTTTAACATATCCAATTACTGGATAACTTTAAACACAGTAGGTGTTAAGCAGTTTGTGTAAAATGGAAGGCCACCAATCCATTACTGTAACTGTTTTGCTTCAAACCTGCTTTCACCCTTATTCCTCCGAACATAAAATCGATTGTTATTACAATTTTTATGGGCCGCCATTTCAGTTAGGATTATCTTAACATTTTTAAATTCTGTTTAAACAATTCAGGAGATGCCCACTCTTTATACTGATCAGGAATTGGAACTTCATCTAGATGAATGTCTTCATTTGAAATCATTTTTAATTCTTTTATGTAGTTCATTAACTTTGCAAGATCCTTTTTTGTTCCAATTGGTCCATGCCCAGGGATTGCTTTCTGTATCTCAAAGCTCATAACTTTGTTTAAAATACTTTCCCAATGGCTTGGATTAGATTCAGGAAAATATGATGGGTGAGTCGCGACAAATAAAAGGTCAGCCATAAAGATAATTTCATCTTCAGGCAGATAAAGAATAGAATCACAATAGGAGTGACCATTACCAAGTGCCATCAGTACAGCCGTACGTTCTGTTCCATAAATAGTAAATACTTTATTAAAAGTGTATTGTGGCAAAACTAATTCAAGAGTGGGCAGCGAAATGGCTATTTCTCTTAGAAAATTGATTTTATTGTCTAAATTTAAGTCAGTGGAGCTTTTTCTTTGTTCAATAAGTGATTCGAGGTAATGGTTTAAACCTGTTAAATCTTCTTTTTGTTTGGCTATTCTCTGTGGATGATTTTCCTTCATTTTTTGAAGAGTTGTTTGACTAGATACTATATTACAATTTTTAAATACCTGGTTCCCTCTAATATGGTCACCATGCCAATGACTATTGACCACCCAAGAAACAGGTTGATTGGTAATGTTTTCGGCTAAATTTTTTAAATCTTCTGCTGCTTGTTGTGTATTGAATGTATCAAAAATAATTGTTTTTCCACCTAAATCTATGAATCCCGCATTTCCAACAGATCCACTCCCATCTTTTGCGATGGCTGCATAGATACCTTTACTTACCCTCTCAAGATTAAAATGTTTAGAAGTATATTTAGTCATCAAATCATTTCCCTTTCATCCATACTTTAACAATAGACTATTACAAAGTATTCTTTTTTTAATTTAATAATTCCTTCAATGAGCGAATCTCAAGTTCCAATGATCGGATTTTTCGAAAAGAGCGAAAATAAAAAATCCGGCAATGCAGCCGGATTTTAAACTCTTGCATTAGATTGTTCAAAAGCATCTTTATGTAAAAATGTTATTCATCCAAGGAAAATTTAGTTTTCTTAAAATATTTCTCATCCGTCATTCGCTCGACTACCTCAGCTCTTCTATAGGCTGTATTCTCATTATCCGTTATATGCTTCCCGTAATTTCGCAAGATCAAATTTCTTCATTTTAAGAAATGCTTCCGTTAGGCGCGCAAGTTGCTCTGGAGTGCCTTTGCCCATCATCTCGTCCATCTCAGTCGGCACAATCTGCCAAGATAGGCCAAACTTATCTTTCAGCCAGCCGCATTGCTCGGCTTCTGGAACGGCAGAGAGCCTTTCCCAGTAGTAATCAATCTCTTCTTGTGTGTCGCAGTAAACCATAAAAGAGAATGCCTCGTTAAAATTGAATTTGTGCTCATGTGCGCTATCCATTGCGGAAAACCACTGATTTTCTAAGCTAAAATCAGAGAACATGATGGTTCCTTCTTTGTCCGGCTCCATGCCTTTAGGATATCGGACGATCAATCCCTGCTTTGCGTTCTTAAATATCGATAAATAAAAATTAATTGCCTCTTCCGCATTACCGCAATTATCTCCGACAAACAAAAGTGACGGTACTAATGAAGGCCGCTCTTCACCTTCTGGATTGGTAAGCATTAACTGCCAGGACAAACCATACCTATCCTGAATCCAGCCAAACTTTTCACTGAACGGATACTTATCAAGCGGCATTAAGGCTGTGCCACCTTCGGACAATTTGTTCCAAACCTCATTTAGTTTTTCTTCCGCGTCCTTTTCCCGCGATGGGTCAAAATTTACGATGAAAGATACCGACGGATTGAGCTTGAAATGAGGCCCAGCACTGATTGCCATGAATTTCTGTCCCCAAATATCAAACGAGACAATATCGGAGTCGCCTGATGGAGTATCGTGGATGGTTGTTATA
>NZ_JBALSN010000314.1:2877-7218 GCF_036966985.1 Neobacillus drentensis
CGTAATTTTTGAGTCTGGGAATATCGAAGTGTAAAACTCGGCTGCTTCTTTTGCCTCCTTGTCATACCATAAATGCGGAACAATTTTTTGATTGGTTTTCGGCATTTTTCTTCCTCCTTAATGTTTATCTAACAAGACTGTGGCCAACATTCCTGTGTAAAGATTAATTATCATTCCTATTTATTTTTACCATTTTCATACTGTAGTTAAACCGCATTCTCTTTTTCTTAATTATAAATCAAAAGATGGAGCAATCTACTAAAATTTGTTAAGTTTTTGGAATTTAAGACAAAAACGCCTTCCCAGATTGGGAAGGCATTTTTATCGTTACGCATCCTGTAGCTTAGGTCAAATCGATTCTAATTCGTTGAGATATTCGGTGTACCTAAAGCTTTTTCCATTACAACAGTCTTCACTAAAAAACCATTGGGATTCGTTACAACTTCCTCCTTAGAAATAAAATAACCCAGGGACCGGTACAAACTAATATTTTTAGGTAATGAAACTCGCACACGGCAGGCCATTTTTCTTTTAAAATTATCATAAGCATATTGTTCAAGCCACGATAACATAGCCTTTGCTATTCCTTTACCTCTTGCTGAGGGTATCACAGCTACTCGCGAAAAATATAAAGTATCTTCTTTCATGGTAAACCTGCAGGAGCCTAGTGGCCTCCCATCTATCGAACATAGTAAAGCTTTCTCTGAATTACTCTTAAATGCAATTTGGACTGCTTCTAACGATTCATTAATGGCACTTGAAGGAACTTCAAGTGATCGATATTCTTCAAACGCTTCTAACATAAGCTGGAAAACAACAGGAACATCCAATTCTTTTGCGATTTTAATCTCCATTTTCACAACCCCTACTTGAGCTAAAATTAGAAACTTTGTTTCTTATAATTCAAATTTTAAATAAGTAACTGTATTTAGACATCAACTATGTTAGATATCTTAACAAAGTAATTAACCAATCCTTAATTAGTTCTTGTACGAGTTCACGTTTTTCAATTTGAAGCATATGACCTGCTTGATCCAAAACGGCAAATGTGGAATTTGGAAATTTATCGATAAGAAATGAGTGGTCTTTATATCCACAGATGGAGTCTAGTTTCCCCAAAATAATTAGAGCTGGTTGTGGAAGTATATCTACATCATTAAAGGGCTCCTCCAAGAAATAATAGCCTTTTTCTCTCCAATTTGACCCAAGGAACTCTCGATTGGCTAATAAACGCCCGGGTTGTATTTCGTTAAGAAAATATTCTAAGTTCTCTTTCGTTTGAAAAGTCATTAATGTTTCAAATGCTAACCTTATATCAGAATCCAACGAATGTAATTCCAATGCATCTTTGACATAAGCAATTTTTTCCGGAAGGTTCCTTTGTTTCAGATGAAGTGCCGGAGCCAGTAGACAGATACTCTTTACTAAATCCCGTCTCTTATAGAAAATACCTTGTGCTAAATATCCCCCATATGAAAAACCAATGATAGAAAATTCTTTGTTAGGTATTGTTTGATCCAAAAAATCTAAAATATTAACGACCATATCATCTGAAGAACTGAAATCCCTATCAATCAAACTTCGGCCATGAGCAGGCAAATCAATATATATTCTCTGAAAACCTATTAAGTTATTAAAAATAGGCTCCAGCCATGCTTTCATTGATCTATGATCAGTCCCCATCGAATGTAATATTAATAGTGGAAACCCACTGCCAAAAACTTCATAGTTGATACTGCCTTTGGTAACTAAACAATTCATGATAATTTCCCCTTTTTAAACTACCTTTAACGAAAACATATACTTCACCAATGGTATCCATCAATTAGATGATACCCTTATTTGTAAATATTCACCATTCATATTAAAAAAGTTTTTGAAGACATCCTCCCCTTCTTACACGACAAAATTTCATCAAAAACTCAGAAGTACACTCTTTTGAATAAATTATAAATAGGCTCTACTAATCAAACGTTTGGTTAAATCCGCATTTTTATTTTTCAAACTTATAATAATTTTTGCATTAAATTCCTTGTTTCTAAATAGAAAAATTCCCGATAAACCTGGTGACTAGGGGGTGGGGTTGATTGAAGTAGGTTCATTGAACTTGGCAGGTTCCCTTCCTTCCCCTCACCTAGATTTCTAAAATATTCGCTTAAGGTTTTTAAATGATTTCCTACTTCGATTTGATCATTTGATAGTAGATGCCCCGCCTTTTCCCAATCTTTCAAAGTTCCCACTATTGTTGAAACATACTGGTACCAGTTGTTCATCTTTTCCATTTTCATTTTGCACATCGTAAGAATGGCTGCATGCTTTTTACCAAGAGGATTGAATTTTAAGCTTTTGGTAGCCAATTCTATTGTAGCTTTCGTATTATGTAACTCCTGGAGAAATAGATTTATTTTGTACTTCATTACTTGTCCCTTTTCTCCTCCCCATTCCAAATGGACCCAATTGGAGAGTTCTAAAAGTATGTCAGACAGCTGAAGGGCTAATTTTTCGGTAGCTGCCACTGCTTTTTTTGTAAAGTCTGGCGGAGATAAAAGCATGTGAATTAATATCGTGATGATTACTCCAATGATTGTGTCCAGTATCCGATCTATTGAATAATCCTTTGATTTCCGTTCAAACGTAAAGATTAATATGACAGTGAGGGCAACCTGATGTAAAACCGTTTCATCTAGTCTCAACCACTTTGCTATGAAGGTCGAGCCTAATAATAATAGACCCAATATCCAGCCATTCATGTCCAGGTGGCTTGCTAGATAAGCCGTTAATATGATACCAATCGCGGTTCCCAAAATACGGTGAATGGAATATCGAATTGACTGATCAATAGTAGATTGCAGGCATAAAACAACAGAAAGAGGGGCTAGATAGGGATGGTCCGAGCCAATTAATTTTGCTAATTCCCAAGACACGGCTGATCCAATAGCCATTTTCCAAATCAATGCTGTTTTATTTTCTTCCATCCCTTTTTTCTTTTTCAAAACGATCTCCCTTTCTTCCTTCCATCTTCATTAGGTTTCTGTTACTCAATTGTCTTTTTACCCAGCATTTTCAATATTAATAAGAAGAAAGAAATCAACCACACCCAGAAGTAGCATAAATATCGCCTAAATTCCCCAAATTTCCTTTCTAACCAAACGTTTGATTAATAGGAATGTACCCCTTGATACATCTGGGTTTACCTTTCCTTATGCATAAAAAATTTGTTGAAACACGAATGAAAAACAGAAGAAAAATGTCGATTATGCCGCTATTGTCACTAATCGACACTCATTCGACTAAATACCATAAAGGCTATACTATTCAAACGTTTGATTAAAAAAGCTCAAAGTATTGATTTATAAGGATCTGCCCTGCGAGGTACGTACAAAGATTGTCGAAGAACTTTTATATATTTCGCAGGAAATAACTCATATTGTTACAAAATCAGATGGGCTTCTCGTAAACATTCAGGATTCTATTAAATTCCTGTCTTTTCGAACCTACACAAACGTTTAATTAAAAATCATCTTAACCCGCATCCTGCCTAGATATACCCGTTTAAAAGTATGAAAAGAATGTCGATGGATGACCATCTTCAAATCATTTCACTCATAAAATTAATGACTTTTTAGCATTCTAATCATAGGACATTTAAAACTATAATAAGGGTGATTAGGTCGATTTCTCGTTTATTTGGCAATCTTTCGTTTTAATTTTAGCCGGTATTTTACTGATAAGAATTTCCGGTCGGAAATCAATCGCTCAGATGACACTTTCGCAAACAATCTTAATGTTATCGATTGGTACAATCATCGTTCAACCGATTGTTGAAAAAAGTGTACTTAAGGCAATGGGAGGAGCAGCGATCTTTGTGGCAACAGTCTTGGTTGTTGATTATTTACAACTAAAATTCAATGCCGTTGAAAAATTTATCACGGGTAAAGCCCAAGTGGTGATTGAGAATGGGGAAATCAATCAGCAAAATTTAAAAAAGCTCCGTCTAACCGTCGATCAATTAGAAATGAGAATGCGAAATCTAGGGATATCTAAATTTGGAGATGTAAAATATGCAACGATTGAACCGAATGGATTACTTGGGTATGAATTGAATGAGGATGCTAAGCCTTTAACTACGGGAGAGTTTAAACAATTAATGAACACCTTTTTTGCTAAATCCCTGGATTCAAACCAGATGACATCTCCTAGTAATCAAGAGGCCACAAACAGCCCATCAAGCATTTTTAAGGAAATTGAGGGTAAGTAGAAAAATAATCCTAAATATCTACAATAAGCCAGAAGATCCAGTTGGGGGATCAGGTGAAGCACCCGAGCTGATAAATAGACGGA
>NZ_JBALSN010000314.1:7341-7794 GCF_036966985.1 Neobacillus drentensis
CCGCTTATTTTACTTTTGGCTGGTTACTCTTATCATTCTTACACATAAACACGCACTAGATTACGTCCTTCTCGTTTTGCAGCGTATAAAGCTTGATCCGCCTTATTCAAAAGCTGATAAAGTGTTTCCTCTTTCACTTTCACTGCCTCGGCCACACCACTACTGAAAGTTACAGGAATAACTCCTTCAGTAGTCATTAGCGGTTGCGCCTCTACGGATTTGCGCAGTTGATTGGCTAGCGCTTCTCCTTCTAATCCTGTTCTTCCCTTCAGCGCAAGGACAAACTCCTCCCCGCCATATCGAGCAAACAGCACGTCCTCCTTTAATTGCGCTTGGAAAACATTGACTACATGTTTAAGCAAATATCAAAGGAGGGCTTGGCAGCCCTCCTTTAAAATTTGTTTTTATGAATAAAGTTTTTTTTATCTTACTTTTTCACGGCTTAATTTTAAT
>NZ_JBALSN010000315.1:0-9766 GCF_036966985.1 Neobacillus drentensis
ATATTAAAGGGGGAAGTCAAATGAAAAAATTTAAAAAATTGTTTACTGCGTTAATTTCAACAGCAACTGCGATTTCATTATTGACAGGATGCGCTGCTGGAAACAACCAACAGGCTAGTAGTGGATCAGGCGGTGGGAAAGATGGCAAGATTGTCGTTGGTTTTTCACAAGTAGGAGCTGAAAGCGAGTGGAGAACCGCTAATACTAAGTCAGTCAAAGAAAGTGCAGAAAAAGATCCACAAATCGAGTTAAAGTTCTCAGATGCCCAGCAAAAACAGGAAAACCAAATTAAAGCAATCCGTTCGTTTATTGCTCAGAAGGTGGATGTAATCGCTTTCTCTCCTGTTGTTCAAACAGGTTTTGATACAGTTCTTCAAGAAGCGAAAACAGCTGGTATTCCTGTTATTTTAACTGACCGTGCTGTAGATGCGGATCCATCCCTTTATAAAACGATGATTGGATCAGATTTCGTTGAGGAAGGCAAGAAAGCTGCACAATGGATGTTGGACAATGTAAAGACCGGTAAGCCCGTAAATATCGTTGAGCTCCAAGGAACGGTAGGTTCTGCTCCAGCCATTGACCGAAAAGCTGGTTTTGAAGAAGTAATCAAAGATCATACGAATTATAAAATTATTAAATCTCAAACAGGTGACTTTACCCGTACTAAAGGTAAAGAAGTAATGGAAGCATTCTTAAAGTCTGATGGAAAAAATATCAACGTCGTATATTCTCACAATGACGATATGGCAATCGGTGCAATTCAAGCGATTGAAGAATATGGCTTAACTCCAGGGAAAGATATTAAAATCATTTCTGTTGATGGTGTAAAAGGTGCTTTTGAGGCAATGATGGCTGGCAAGTTAAATGCCTCAATTGAATGTAACCCATTATTAGGGGAACAGTTGATGCAAGCCATTAAGGATGTTAAAGCAGGTAAAGAATTACCAAAGTGGATTAAGACAGAAGAAGGCATCTATGATACTACTAATGCAGCGAAGGAATTCCCTAATCGACAATATTAAAAGCTTTTTTCGATATAGGAGCTCTCTTATTAGGGAACTCCTATATTACTCATAAAATAAACAAAAGGAGCATTAAAACAATGTTCATACAAGAGAAACCAATTCTATACATGGAAGGTGTCACAAAGTCCTTTCCTGGAGTGAAGGCTTTGTCTGACGTTAACTTTACTCTTCGTAAAGGAGAAGTTCATGCTCTCATGGGTGAAAACGGCGCAGGTAAATCGACGTTAATTAAAGTGCTAACCGGAGTCCATAATTTAGATGGAGGAACCATCCTTTTCGACGAAAAGAACATTGAACCAAAATCTCCGTTAGATGCCCAAAATATTGGAATCAGCACGGTTTACCAGGAAGTGAATTTATGCCCTAATTTGACAGTAGCAGAAAATATTTTTATTGGCAGACCACCGAAAAAAGGCGGCAGAATCGATTGGAAGTTAATGAATCAAAAATCAAAAGAAATCCTGCAGCGAGTGAATCTCGATATTGATCCGACTAAATTACTCTCTTCATACTCTGTTGCCATTCAACAAATGATTGCGATTGCTCGTGCAGTTGATATTTCAGCAGGGGTATTAATCTTGGATGAACCGACCGCGAGTTTGGATGAAAACGAAGTAAAACAGTTGTTTAAGATCATGCGTAAGCTGCGTGATGAAGGAATGGGAATTATTTTTGTCACACATTTCTTAGATCAAGTCTATGAAATAACGGATCGAATTACCGTCCTTCGGAACGGTAAACTCATTGGCGAGTACAAAACGAGTGAATTATCTAGGATAGAACTAGTAACTAAAATGGTTGGTAGGGAAATTGATGAAAAAGAACACAGCAAACAAAACAAAAGTATAGTTTCTTCTTTAAAGAAAAAGGAAGAACATTTCTTAAAAGCTGTCAGTCTAGGAAAAAAAGGTACGATAGAGCCATTTGATCTGGAAATGAAAAAAGGGGAAGTTCTTGGTCTTGCTGGCTTACTTGGTTCCGGCAGGTCTGAAATTGCTAGACTGATATTTGGAATTGATAAAGCGGACGATGGTGTCATTTATATAGATGAAAAAAAGATTTCGGCCATGTATCCTAAAAAAGCTATACAACAAGGGATGGGATTTTGTCCGGAAGATCGTAAAAAAGAGGGCATCATTGGTGAATTAACTATCAGGGAAAACATGATTCTTGCTCTTCAGGCTAAAAGAGGTATATTCAATTATATCTCTAGAAAAGAACAAGAAGAAATCGCTAATAAATATATTAATATGCTGCGAATAGCTACACCATCAATGGAACAACAAATTCGGAACCTTAGTGGAGGCAATCAACAAAAAGTAATTCTTGGGAGATGGCTGGCAACCAATCCAAAGTTGCTTATATTGGATGAACCGACTCGTGGAATTGACGTTGGTACTCGGACGGAAATTCAAAAATTAATCAGAACGCTTGCTAATGATGGCATGACGGTGTTGCTTATTTCCTCCGAATTGGAAGAATTAGTTGCTTGTTGCGATCGGGTAATTGTTTTGCGTGACCGTTCTCCGATTGGACAGCTTCGCGGAGAGAATATTTCAGAAAGTATTATTATGAAAACTATAGCAGGAGCTGGCGCAAATGTTTCTTAATCAATGGAACAAACTGAGGCATTCAAAAGTATTTTGGCCTTTAATGGCGGTTATAGCATTACTTATATTTAATTATTTTTATATTCCAGGTTTTTTTACCATTGAAATCAAGAATGGTCATTTATTTGGAACCCTAATTGACATATTAAATCGGGCGGCTCCGCTTATTATTGTATCTATCGGTATGACCTTAGTTATTGCCACAGCTGGTGTGGATATCTCGGTTGGAGCTGTTGTAGCGATATCAGGTGCCATGGCAGCTTACCTGATCGGAGGAACTTTGGTTGTTAACAATGGAGTTCAAGAGTATGTAAGCGATACACCTATGGCGCTAGCCATCCTTGCTGCCCTTGGTGCTTCCGTCCTTTGCGGAATGTGGAATGGCGCATTGGTATCTAAAATAGGTGTTCAGCCAATGGTAGCCACCCTTATCCTTATGACAGTTGGACGGGGAATTGCGCAGCTGTTCAGTGAAGGACAAATTATCACTGTCTACTATAAACCGTTTAGCTTTTTTGGCGGTGGATACTTTTTAGGGATACCGTTTGCTATTTTTGTTGCCGCGGTAGTGGGGTTACTAGTTTACTTGCTTATGAGAAAAACCGCAATGGGATTGTTTTTAGAGTCGGTAGGAGGAAACATGGAATCCAGCCGATTTACTGGAATTAATTCGAAGAAGATCATTTTCTGGGCGTATGTAATCTGTGGTTTGTGCGCTGGGATCGCAGGAATCTTGATAAGTTCGAATGTGAAGAGTGCAGATGGAAATAACGCTGGATTATGGATGGAGTTAGATGCAATTTTAGCTGTCGTTATTGGTGGTACTTCAATGAACGGTGGAAGGTTTTACCTATCAGGAACCATTATCGGTGCTCTTTTCCTTCAAATGTTAAAGACAACTATTTATTCCACTGGAGTTCCTCCAGAAAGTATACTCGTGGTAGAAGCAATTGTAGTTATTATCGTATCGCTTGTTCAATCGGAAAAATTCAGGAGCTTATTTATCTTAAAAATGGGCGGCAAGCGTAAGAAGGGAGTAATTCAATCTAATGAGAAACATGCTGCGAGTTAGTCAATTAAATATCACGTTAATTTCGACCATAATTCTATTTCTTTCCTTATTTAGTGTAGGTTCTTTTCGATATACTGGCTTCTTTTCACTACAGGTCTTTCTGAATCTATTTATCGACAATGCTTTTTTAATCATCATTGCTACAGGATTAGTATTTGTCATATTATCTGGTGGAATCGATTTGTCAGTAGGATCGGTTGTTGCGTTAACCACTATGGTGTCCGCAAGTATGCTTCAGAAAGGTGCAAACCCGATTATTGTTATGGTTGTAGTTCTTTTACTGGGAATCATATTTGGATTTGCACAAGGATACATCATTCAGCGTTTTCAATTACATCCATGGATTGTTACATTAGCAGGTTTGTTTTTGGCTAGAGGACTTTGTTATTTTATTAGCATCGAATCTATTACAATAACAGATCCATTGTTTACCAAGCTATCTCACTATAAGATTATGCTGGGTGACCAATATTTTATTTCAATAAGTGTACTGATTAGTATCGTGTTTGTATTGGCTGCCATGTTTGTGGCTAAATATACAGAGTTTGGCCGGACGGTTTACGCCATTGGTGGAAATGAACAATCGGCTATGCTTATGGGACTGCCTGTTGTAAGAACGAAAATTCTCATTTACGCTATCAGTGGCTTTAGTTCTGCACTCGGAGGATTGGTTTTCACCTTCTATATGTTGTCAGGGTATGGGCTTCACGCATTAGGTCTAGAAATGGATGCCATTGCAGCATGTGTCATAGGTGGAATCCTTTTAACCGGCGGGTATGGATATGTTGTAGGTCCAATGTTTGGCGTGCTGAGTATGGGAGTAATTCAAACCATTATCATGTTTGAAGGGACACTCAGTTCATGGTGGACAAGAATTGTTATTGGAGTCTTGTTGTTTATCTTTATCGTTTTGCAACGAGTAATTGTTATTCAAAGTGAAAGAAACAAAACGATTATTAAAAGAAAAGAAAGAAAAGCACTCGCTACTTGAAACAATGATGATAGGGAAATCTGAAGTGAATTTACTATAATAAAACCATTTTAATCAGGAGGGAAACATGAAGAAGAAAAAAATATTTTCAACTATTTTATTAACCATGATGCTCTTCAATACTGTGTCAGGAATGGTTCCTCAAGCAACATTTGCTGAGGAACCACAAGAAACAAAGTTAATTCTTAATTACGATATGAATAATATTGAAGGTACAACAGTGAAAGATAGCATTGGGAAATTTGATGGAAAACTCGTAAATCCCCAAAATGCTGAACTGATTAAAGGGACAGATACAGGGGCTATAGACTTTAAAGGTGGTTCCACGAGCTCCTACATTGAAATGCCGCAAGGTGTATTAAATAACTTGGAAAGTGTAACTGTTTCGTCATTAGTTAATTGGAAGGGTGTTAATGAAGCAGAATGGTTATATGCGTTAGGTCAGGACAGTAACAAATATTTGTTTATGACGCCGAAGCGTAACTCGGGTGACCGCTCTTCAAGAGCAGGAATCGGGATAACAAGCTGGATGAATGAAGCGGGTGCAAATGCGACAACTGGGCCCTTGAAGTCGAGTGAATGGAAGTTGATAACTACTGTTATGTCAGGTGTAGATAAAACGATTAAGCTGTACATTGATGGGGTTGAAGTGGGTACTGGTTCTACGAATGGTTATACACTAGCACAAATCAACAATGTTAATGGTATAAGTGGGTTTATCGGGCGTTCCTTTTATTCTGCTGACCCATATTTTGGAGGCATGATCGCCGATTTTAAAGTATTTAATGGAGCTTTGACAGCAACAGAAGTAAGTAAATTAAAAGAAGAAGCTAATAAAAAAATAGCTGCCATGGATGGACTGCTGCTAAATCACGCGGCTGAAAAATTAGATTACTCCATTTTTATCAATCAAAACCAAAACAAAGACGAAATTAATTCGGATTTATCATTCCCTAGAAACGGGGCATTTGGAACAACCATCACTTGGGAATCACAAAATCAAAATATTATTACAAATGATGGGAAAGTTAATAGACCTTCTTTTGAAGATGGTGACCAATCGGTAGGAATTACAGCTAAAATTACGGATGGTAAAAAGACTTTGTCAAAAGAATTTATTGTTACAGTATTAAAGAAACCTCAAGATTCAGTGACCGTTCGTATGGATGCAGAAGGTTTGAAAGTTCATAACATTAATGATGTTCGCGGCAATCTAACTTTACCGAAAACGGGAGCTAATGGTTCTACGATCACATGGAAATCAAATGACCCATCTATCATTACACCAACTGGAGAAGTGAAACGCCCTAGAAATGGTGAAGGTGATAAAACGGTTAAATTGACGGCAACTCTCACATTACACAAGGAATCAATCACAAAAGCGTTTTTAGCTAAAGTGAAAGAAATGCCAAAAAAGGAAAACTATGAAGGATACGTCTTCAGTTATTTTACAGGAGAAGGTTACTCAAATGGTGAACAAATTTATTTTGCCCTGAGTGAAGGAAACAATCCGCTTAAATGGAATGAACTAAACAATGGAGCCCCGGCAATTACATCGAATTTAGGTGAAAAAGGACTTAGAGATCCATTTATTGTTCGTTCTCCTGAAGGAGATAAGTTCTATTTAATCGCGACAGATTTGAAAATTAACGGAGATTGGAATTGGGATAGAGCTCAAAGATCAGGGAGTCGCTCCATTATGGTCTGGGAATCCACTGATTTAATTAATTGGTCAGAGCAAAGAAAGGTAGAAGTTTCTCCGAAAGAGGCAGGAAACACATGGGCTCCGGAAGTTACATATGATGAAACCACTGGAGAGTACATCGTGTATTGGGCTTCTAAAGTGTATGACAATGAGGAGCATACCGGTTCTACTTATAACAAAATGATGTACAGTAAAACAAGAGATTTTTATACGTTTACTGAACCGAAAGTATATATGGATTATGGCTATTCCGTTATTGATACAACCATGATTAAACATGATGGAAAATTCTATCGTTTTACAAAAGATGAAAGAAATAACACAACATCCTCTCCAAACGGTAAATTTATTTTTGAAGAGGTTGGAGATTCGGTTCTTGATCCTACTTTCAATCTTATTAAAGAAGGGATTGGAAAAGGTTCCATTGGTGCTGGTGAAGGACCAACCATCTTTAAATCGAATACGGAAGAAAAATGGTACATGTTTGTAGATGAATTTGGCGGTAAGGGCTATGTCCCATTTGAAACTACAAATTTACAGTCTGGTGAGTGGAAAATGTCTACAGACTATAAGTTACCTGCACGCCCTCGCCATGGGACAGTATTGCCGGTTACAAAGCGGGAACATGAGGCTTTACTTGCAAATGTTCCCAAAGTTAAAAAAGAAGATCCAATTCAAAAAGTAACAAGCGTTACGGTAGATAAGGAAAAAATGGAACTAGTACAAGGACAAAAAGAACGGGTGTCTGCAATGGTAACACCTAATGAGGCAGTTAATAAAGAGGTCCTGTGGTCTAGCAATAATGAAGAAGTAGCTGCTGTAGATGAAAATGGGAATGTTACCGCATTTAAGGAAGGTATAGCAAAGATCACTGCAACGACAGTTGATGGAGGCTATATGGCCGTTAGTGAGGTTCATGTCAAAAAAGATATTACTCCTCCTGTGATTCAATTTACCGGTAATGATGGTACCTATCCAGTTGATGCCAAGATAGCGATTACCTGCAGTGCATCTGATGATTTGTCAGGGGTTGCTTCCGTGAATTGTCCAAGCACTGAAGGATATGCTTATGATTTCGGGGTTGGTGTTCATAAACTCTTGGCCACGGCTACTGACAAAGCCGGAAATACAGCGGTAGTTGAAACCGAATTTACGGTAACAGTCGATTTTGATAGTTTAAGCCGATTGACTCAATCTTTTGTAAGTAAGGATGGGGTGTCGCATTCACTAGTTGCAAAACTCCAGTCGGCAAAAGAAGCGGCCGCTAAAGGTAACAAACAGGCCGTAGAAGGTAAATTGAAGGCGTTTGTAAATGAACTTTCTGCCCAAATTGGGGAAACAATTACTGAAAAACAGGCAAATATTTTGATTTCTTTATCGAATAAGCTCTATATAAAATAGCTTGGATATAATAGCTTTTTTTGATGCCTCGGGATTAAACATAGGTTGTTTAATCCTGAAGGCATCTTAACCATTTGTATATTCATTTTAGCTGCTTTTATTCAAGACATAATGAAAGGAGAAAAAGGAGGTACGGCACGTGTTACTGTTGAAATTGGTACAAACCGAAAAGAAAATAAGGGAATATCAGCAGACGATGTATGATTTAGCAAAAGTGAGTGGACTAAATGATCCGAATGTATTATTTATAAGTCAAAAGTTAGATAAAGAAATTCTGTTTTTTCAAAGGTTTTCAATAAATTTACCAAGAGTACCTAAATACAAACCAGTAGCCAGGTTTTAATATTTAGTAGGAAACAAAATGAGGAAGACCTAACGTGTAATTAAAAAATCTTAATTTAAATCCAAAGTGTAACCATTAGATATGCTACCCAAAATACTGGTGATCTTTCTATTGATCATGATCGAAAGAATGTATTGAACATCCCAGTAAATAATACCAATGGAAAATGGCAGAGCAAGAAAGTAAGGATGTTCTTACGTGAAGGAATTAATTTAATTGATATTCAATCCAGTTCGAAACTAAGCTTAGATTATCTTAATGCTTCCTACGTAAATAGTAATCCAATTTACTCAGAGGAAGCAGAAAATGCTAAAGTGGTTGGGGAGCCAGCTGAAGGGGATCCTTCATTAATTCGTGATGATGCGCTTGCAAAATATGCATCAGGCGCAAATATGTAAATGGTATTACTTCCTATGACGGTAAGGAAAGAAATTTGGAGCTTACTGAAGTGGAAGTACCAGAATCAGGTCGCTATAATCTTGTAGTCCAATATGCTAACGGTGAGTATTCTGGATCGCATTCCTACAACAATAATGTGGTGGAAAGGTATGCACAAATTTCCGTAAATGGCGGTGAGGCAGAAACGGTATATTTCAAAAATACCATTTCATGGCAGCAATTTGCTACGGTTACCATTGACGTTAATCTTAAAAAGGGTAAAAATAGCATTAAATTTTATAATAATAACACATATAATGGTGGTGCAAATCCATATGGAGGAAGTAACGGATCTGGAACATCCCCATTTGTCGATACCGTAATGGTACCTAAACAATATACACCTGCGTTTGACAAATTCGAGATCTATGCACAACCTTCTGTTGTAGATAAAAAAGAAAAGTAATTAAAAGTGGCCTAAAAAAGTCGTGTTATCGACCTTTTGAGGCCCTTTTAGTTGGTGACGGATAAAAGAATATGAAGTAAAAAGGCACTAGAAATAGTGCCTTTTTGAATACAGGAATAGATTGTGAAAGGATAAGCCCAGTAGTTAACAACTATCAAAAAGGCCCAACTAGTTTAGTTACTTTTTCATGTTGATTTCCTAATATCTTTATTTAAATGAAAAAGCATATACATCTGCTTAGCAAGGAATTGCGGTGTATAAGGCATGTCTTTACGTAACCAAGCTACGATCGTGCCGATAAGAGCTGAAGAACCGTGCCAAATAGCAATATCCCTTTGGATATCGGTAGTAGCGAGCATGGAATCTAACTCCGTTCTCTCTGTTATTGATTTCGTAAGTATTTTTAATAATCGCTCTGTAAAGATTGGCGTTCGTGTGGAACCAAGAACGACTTTATAGAATTTGGCATTCTCCGCTATATGCTCAAGCAAGTTTATAAGTTTCAACGAATCCATTTCTTCAGAGGAATTCATGTTTGTTGTCGTACTCATCATAATGCCCTCAATATCCTCGGCCATTTCCTGCGCCATCTTCTCCAGCATGTCTTGTATATCATGATAATGCAGATAAAATGTAACACGGTTGATGGTTGCACGTTCAGCAATCCGGTTAACAGTGATTTTATTTATTTCCATCTCCTGCAGCAAATCTATTAACGCGTCTTTTATTAATTGGCGGGTCCGAAGTACCCGAGGATCTACACGCGTCTTTTCAT
>NZ_JBALSN010000316.1:0-8431 GCF_036966985.1 Neobacillus drentensis
CTCTATGATCGAGCGACATACATAAATTCACGATATCACGAACAGCAATCATTCCATTATTCATAACGACTGGTCGTTTGACGATGGACTCTACTTGAAGAATAGCTGCTTGTGGATAATTGATGATACCCATTGATTGAACAGATCCAAAGGAACCCGTATTGTTCACCGTGAAGGTTCCGCCTTGCATATCTTCAGATCTTAGTTTCCCTGTTCTCACTTTGACAGCAAGCTCAGAGATTTCACGTGCAATCCCCTTGATTGTTTTTTCATCGGCCTGTTTAATGACAGGTACATAGAGTGCATCATCCGTAGCCACTGCAATTGAAATATTGATATCTTTCTTTTGGATGATTTTATCTCCTGCCCACATAGAATTGATTTGTGGGAATTCTTTTAACGCCTGTGCAACAGCCTTCACAAAGAATGCAAAGAATGTTAAATTAAAACCTTCTTTTTTCTTAAACTCATCTTTTAAAGAGTTACGGTACTCCACCAAATTCGTGGCGTCCACTTCAATCATCGTCCAAGCATGCGGTGCTTCGTGTTTGCTTCGCAGCATGTTGGCAGCAATCGCTTTACGGATGCCTGTGACTGGAATTTCAATGTCACCAACCGCTACTGGAATATTCACAGCTTGAGCAGGTGCAGTTGGCTGGGCAACTGGCTGAGCCGCCTCTTGTTTTGGTGCCTTGATAACGGCAGGCTCATTTATCGCTTCTACATTTTGTCCCGCTTCAGGAATATTACCTGATTCAATTAGTTTTAAGAGATCTTTCCTCGTAATTCGTCCACCTGCACCGGTGCCTGACACCCTAGTTAAATCAATGCCATGTTCTTGAGAGATTTTAAGGACAGCGGGCGAGTAACGTGCCTTGTTGCCTTGTTCAGCATGTTCCGCGTTTTCTGGTGCACCTGCTGGTGTGCTCGGGCTTGCTGCAACAGATGCTTCAGGAACTTCTTCAGTTGTTCCACCTTCCAAAGCTATCGTGCAAATTTGCTCCCCAACGGCTAAGGTATCTCCTTCTTCTGCAATTAATTCCTTTATTACACCTGTAAAGGAGGATGGGATTTCCGCATTTACCTTATCTGTCATCACTTCTGCCAGGGGGTCGTATTTATTTACTTTATCTCCTACAGATACAAGCCATTTACTTATCGTACCTTCGGTTACGCTCTCCCCTAACTGAGGCATTTTAATTTGTTCAATTACCACTATTTACACACTCCTATTGTCCAGCACTGGCGCCTAACCCCATTCAGTTGCCAGGGCTTTCGTTTTAGTACTCAGCTAGTTCGCGCATCGCTTTTTCGACTTTATCTGGATTTACCATAAAGAATTTTTCCATTGTTGGCGAATACGGCATGGCCGGAACATCTGGTCCAGCTAACCGCATAATTGGTGCATCTAATTCGAATAAGCAATTTTCTGCAATGATTGCAGCGACTTCGCTAATAATACTGCCTTCTTTTGTATCCTCTGTAATAAGAAGAACTTTACCCGTTTTTGATGCCGCCTCAATGATGGCTTCTTTATCTAGAGGATAGACAGTTCTCAAATCAAGAATATGAACGGAGATACCATCTTTCGCTAATTTTTCCGCTGCTTGAAGGGCAAAATGAACACAGAGACCATACGTAATGACGGTAATATCTTCTCCTTGGCGCTTTACATCTGCTTTCCCAATTGGCAGGGTGTAATCATCAGAAGGTACCTCACCTTTAATTAACCGATAAGCCCGCTTATGCTCGAAAAATAAAACCGGGTCATTGTCACGGACAGCTGCCTTTAACAGTCCTTTTGCATCGTAAGGTGTGGACGGCATAACAATTTTTAATCCAGGCTGATTTGCAAATACTGCCTCTACAGATTGGGAATGATATAGCGCCCCATGAACCCCGCCGCCATAGGGAGCACGAATCACCATCGGACAACTCCAGTCATTATTGGAACGATAGCGGATTTTCGCCGCTTCTGAAATAATTTGATTCACTGCCGGCATGATAAAGTCAGCAAATTGCATTTCGGCAATCGGACGCATACCGTACATCGCAGCACCAATTCCTACGCCAGCAATGGCTGATTCAGCAAGTGGTGTGTCAATGACTCGTTCTTCCCCAAATTGATCATATAATCCTTGGGTGGCCTTAAAAACTCCGCCTTTTAAACCAACATCTTCACCAAGGACAAAAACCTTTGGATCTCTTTCCATTTCTTCTCGCATTGCCATTGTAATGGCATCAATATATGAAATTATCGCCATGTTTCATCCCCCTTACAAGTCCGCATAAACAAATTTCAGCGCATCTTCAGGTGCAGAGTACGGTGCATTTTCTGCATAGTCTGTCGCCTCATTGACAAGCTTCATTACGCGGTCATTTATTTCTTTTTCTAGCGCATCATCCATGACACCAGTTTCCTTTAAATACGCACCAAAGGTAATAATTGGATCTTGGGTCTTTGCTTTAGCAACCTCATCTGGTGCACGGTAGGAACGGTCGTCATCATCTGAAGAGTGTGGTGTCAAACGATAAGAAATGGTTTCAATTAACGTTGGTCCTTCACCGCGTCGACCGCGCTCTGCCGCTTCCTTCACTGCTTTATAGACTTCTAGTGGATCGTTCCCGTCAACAGTGAACCCTGGCATACCATAACCAATCGCCCGGTCTGAAACCTTCTCACACCCCAATTGTTTTTCAATTGGTACAGAAATAGCATACTTGTTATTTTCACACATAAAAATAACAGGAAGTTTATGAACACCTGCAAAGTTGGCGCCCTCATGAAAGTCCCCTTGGTTAGAGGAGCCCTCACCGAAAGTTACAAAAGTTACGAGGTCTTTTCTTTCCATTTTCCCAGCAAGAGCAATTCCAACAGCGTGGGGAACCTGAGTTGTTACCGGAGAAGAACCTGTGACAATCCGATTTTTCTTTTGGCCAAAGTGCCCAGGCATTTGCCGGCTCCCTGAATTAGGGTCTTCTGCTTTTGCAAAACCTGAAAGCATCAATTCCCTCGGAGTCATCCCAAAAGTTAAGACCACACCCATATCACGATAATACGGAAGAACATAATCTTTTTCACGATCAAGCGCAAATGCAGCCCCTACTTGTGCTGCCTCCTGCCCTTGACAAGAAATAACGAAGGGAATTTTCCCGGCACGGTTTAATAACCACATCCGCTCATCAATACGGCGGGCTAATAGCATAGTTTCGTACATTTCCAATACTTTTCCGTCATTTAAACCTAAAGCATCATGACGCTTTTCTGTCATCTATTTCTTACCTCCTAATGTTCGAATGAAAAAATTACTTAAGAATGAATCGCTTTTCCATCTACAGCAAGCGCAGCCTCACCAATAGCTTCTGAAAGAGTTGGGTGTGGATGAATCGTATGCGCGATTTCCCAAGGTGTTGCATCTAAGACCATTGCAAGTCCTGCCTCCGTTATCATATCAGTTACATGCGGACCAATCATATGCACCCCTAGAATATCATTGGTCTCTTCATCCGCAACAATTTTCACAAATCCGTCCGATTCTCCAAAAACAAGCGCTTTTCCAATCGCCCGGAAAGAAAACTTTCCTGTTTTTACTTTATAGCCTTTTTCAATAGCTTGGTCTTCTGTTATTCCCACACTGGAAACCTCTGGGTTGCTATAGATACATCTTGAAACTAAGTGATACTGCAGTGGGGAAGGATCCTTTCCGGCAATATGTTCTACAGCAATGATCCCTTCATGTGATGCCACATGGGCAAGTTGTAATCCGCCAATCACATCACCAATCGCATAAATATGTGATTCTTTCGTTTGGAAGAATTCATTTGTTGCAATAAAACCCTTCTCTACTTGTATTTCTGTATTCTCTAGGCCAATTCCTTCTGTATTTGCCTGACGACCTACAGAAACAAGAAGTTTTTCTGCTTTAAATTCTTTCACAGTGCCCTTTACTTCTGCAGAAATCGTTACTCCATTGTCTCTTACCATTGTTTCGGGGAGGACTTTTGCACTTGTTACCAGTTTAATTCCTTTTTTCTTCATCAAGCGCTGCATTTCTTTTGAAATTTCTTTATCTTCTGTCGGAATAATACGGTCAGCATACTCAATAACTGTTACATCAACACCGAAATCATGAAGCATGGACGCCCACTCAATTCCGATTACGCCACCACCAACAATAATAATGGAATTAGGCAATGACTCTAATTGCAATGCTTCATCAGATGTCATGACATATTCACGATCAATCTCAAGACCTGGAAGTGTTCTTGGTCTTGAACCTGTTGCAATGATCACATTTTTAGGAAGAAGCATTTCGTTTTCTTCCCCGTTATTCATTTCAACAGAAATAGTTCCCGGCATCGGAGAAAAAATGGACGGTCCCAAGATTCTGCCTATACCTTCAAAGACATCAATTTTGCCCTGTTTCATTAAATGTTGTACACCTTTATGAAGCTGGTCAATAATTTTATTTTTTCTCTCTTGTACTTTACCAAAATTTATCGATACATCACTAGTAATTACACCAAAATCCTCACTATGTTTTGCTGTTGCAAAAACCTCTGCGCTCCTAAGCAGTGCCTTACTTGGTATACACCCTTGATGCAGACACGTCCCGCCAAGTTTTCCTTTTTCAACAATCGCAGTTTTTAAGCCAAGCTGAGAGGCCCTAATTGCGGCGACATAGCCGCCAGTTCCCCCGCCAAGAACTACCAAATCATATTCTTGTGCCACTCTTTTTTCCTCCCCATAACCTTAAATTTTAACTGTTTTAAAATTCCCAGGATAAATTTTTTCCTCTTCTTCGCCTCTTAAGACTCGCAGTGCACCCTCAGCAAGTGCTTGTAGTTCATTTTCACCCGGTTGGACCACGACATCAGCAATCCAATTGATTCTATCGGTAATTGATTTCACAAAACCTTTTCCGTAGGCGAGGCCGCCTGTTAAAACAATCGCATCCACTTTTCCGGAGAGAACAGTACTAGCAGCCCCTATTTCCTTAGCCACTTGATAGGCCATTGCGTCATAAATAAGCGATGCCTCTTTATCGCCTGCTGCAATTCGCTGCTCTACCTTTACCGCATCATTGGTGCCGAGATAACCTACAAGGCCGCCTTGACCAACCAGCATTTTCATAATTTCTTCCCGATAATATTCACCAGAATAGCAAAGGGCCACTAAATCCCCTACAGGAACGGTTCCGGAACGTTCTGGACTGAAGGGGCCATCCCCATGAAGACCATTGTTTACATCAATGACCTTCCCTTGCTTATGGACACCCACGGTAATACCGCCACCCATATGGGTAACAATTAAATTTAAGTCGTTGTATTTTTTCCCTAATTCCTTGGCAACCCTTCTTGCAACGGCCTTCTGATTTAACGCGTGGAAGATACTTTTTCGTTCTATTAAGGAAAAGCCAGAAATTCTCGCAATTGGATCTAATTCATCAACAACAACTGGATCAACGATAAAAGAAGGAATATTTAAACCAGAAGCAATTTCGTAAGCAATGATCCCGCCAAGATTAGATGCGTGCTGCCCTGCATAACCAGACCGTAAATCTGTTAACATCACATCATTAACTGCATAGGTACCCCCTTCAATCGGACGAAGTAATCCCCCGCGTCCACATACAGCCGACAGTTTGGAAATATTTATCCCTTCATTATCCAGTGTTTCCAAAATTGTTGTTTTTCTAAATTCATATTGATCAATAATATTTGCAAAAGAGTTAATTGTCACTGTATCATGACGAATTGTTTTTTCAAAAATAGAAATATCATTATCGAAAACCCCGATTTTCGTGGATGTCGAGCCTGGGTTGATGACGAGAATCCGATATTCATTATCGTGCAACGTATTTGACCTCCAATTTTATTTTTCAACCTACTTGCCCCATGAAAGGCAAAGACGCTGAATTCCCATTCAGCGCTTTCCAAAAACTATTTTTTGTCAAAAAGGTTTATCTTGAAATTCTATGACTTAAAATATGATGACCGTTTTGGAGAAATTGGCTTCTTGAATTACGAATTCTTGCAATTCTTTCTTCTGCCATCCTGTCTGCAGCTACGTAAGTTGGAATGCCGTCACGTTTTGAAATTTCAATAACTTTTTCAATGGTGGTATATAGCTGTTCAACCTTTTTCATTGCCCGCTCTTGGTTATAACCATATAATTCATCTGCCACATTGATTACGCCTCCAGCATTAATTACATAATCCGGGGCATAAACGATACCCATTTCATGAATAATATCTCCGTGACGGGTATCCTTTAATTGATTGTTCGCTGAACCAGCAATCACTCTTGCTTTTAACTGTGGAATGGTCTCATCATTAATCGTTGCCCCGAGTGCACATGGGGCATAGATATCACATTCCACACCATAAATTTCATCAGGATCAACAGCCAAAGCACCAAATGCTTCAACCGCACGGTTAACGGCCTCTTTATTAATATCCGTTACAATCAGCTGTGCCCCTTCTTCATGCAAATATTCGCAAAGTGTATAAGCAACATTTCCAACTCCTTGAACAGCCACTACTTTTCCTTCTAGAGAATCCGTGCCAAACGCCTCTTTCGCAGCTGCTTTCATTCCGCGGTATACACCAAAAGCTGTTACCGGGGATGGGTTACCAGATGAACCAAACGCTGGAGAGATTCCAGTTACAAAATCTGTCTCTTCATGAATTAAATCCATATCAGCCACGGTTGTACCAACATCTTCTGCAGTAATATATCTGCCGTTTAATCCTTGAATGTAGCGGCCAAATGCACGGAACATTGCTTCATTCTTATCTTTCCTTGGATCACCGATGATAACGGTTTTACCACCGCCAAGATTTAATCCTGCCGCCGCATTCTTATATGTCATTCCTTTTGCAAGACGGAGGGCATCCTCAATGGCTGCTTCTTCAGATGCATAAGTCCACATCCGTGTTCCACCTAAAGCTGGCCCTAAAGTTGTATCATGAATAGCAATAATTGCCTTTAATCCTGATTGTTTATCCTGACAGAATACCACTTGTTCATAATCGTATTGTTCTAGGTATTTGAAAATTTCCATGTAAAATTCCTCCTCAAATGATTTACTATCTATTTTGATGTAGCACAGCATAACGCTAGTGCAAGTGAATAAAGCTTACTTTCAGCAGAATCTGATCTAGATGTTAACACAATTGGTGCTTTTGCTCCGGCAATAACGGCACCAACTTTTGCATTTGCAAAATAAATTAGTGACTTATATAATACATTGCCAACTTCAATTGTTGGTACTAATAATATATCTGCACATCCTGCTACTTCACTATGAATCCCTTTATGTTCTGCAGCAAGCGCTGATACTGCATTATCTAAACCTAAGGGACCATCAACAATGCAGTCCAGAATTTGCCCTCGTTTATTCATTACCGTTAATGCAGCTGCATCCAATGTAGCTTGCATAGCCGGATTAACCACTTCTACTGCAGCTACAGGGGCCACTTTCGGTACATCTATTCCAATTGACCTTGCAATGAAAACTGCATTTTTAATAATTTGTGCTTTCTGTTCTAAATCGGGAGCAATATTCATTGCAGCATCTGTAATGATTGTAAAACGATTGAAGCCAGGAACTTCAAATGCAGCAATATGTGATAAGACATTTCCTGTCCTTAGTCCATACTCCTTATTTAAAACTGCTTTTAATAAGATATTGGTTGGGATATTACCTTTCATCAAGACATTTGCTTCTTTATAAAAAACTGCCTTTACTGCTAATTCTGCCGCTGAAGCATTCGAATCAGCATTGACAACTTTTAAATTAAGATCGCTGATGTT
Organism: Neobacillus drentensis; assembly: GCF_036966985.1. Classification (GTDB taxonomy): domain Bacteria; phylum Bacillota; class Bacilli; order Bacillales; family Cytobacillaceae; genus Neobacillus; species Neobacillus drentensis_E. The sequence continues at coordinate 7,820 of NZ_JBALSN010000316.1, forward strand.
CGGGTGTTTTTCTTTAAAAATGGATTTGATTTTTTCTTCGTCACCGAAAAGTATAAATTTTGCTAGATTTTGCTCTAAAGCAGCGATAACCGCTTCAATGACCTCTAAATCTTCTGCCGCAGCAACTGCCACGGTGTTTGTACGTAATTGGGCTGCTTTGTCAATTAGTGAATCAAGCAACAAGTTGTCATCAACCCTTTCTCCTCTTCCTGCAACTCCCATACTATAATATGCAATTTCCGTGCCAAACCATCTTTAATGAAAACGCTTTACCACCCACACTCAAGTGTGCATTTTTTTTCATAATATGAAATTTATTGCATGCTATTTTTTTCAATATTATATTTTTCAATCTTATAGTATAAATTCCTTACAGACAATCCGAGCGTCTTAGCTGTTAATGTTTTATTCCCATTTAAACGAAGAAGTGACTGCTTAATTATTTTAGCCTCAAACTCTTCCATCATATCTGCTAAGGTACGATCCATAACCACTGAATCAGTACTATTGCTTACAGATGATTCCGTTAAATTCTTTTTATTTTTTAATTCTGGTAAGTGCTGAACATCAATAAATTGATCATTATAATTCATAAAAATGATTGCTCTTCCA
>NZ_JBALSN010000317.1:0-4811 GCF_036966985.1 Neobacillus drentensis
GTCAAGTATTGTTACATAAACCTATAACAATACTTGACCAAAAAACTACATAATTCTGTTCAAAAAATTATACCGTTTGAAGTTCTTTATCACTATAAAATGCCGGTCTTTCTTGAAGTTCAATAGATTCTTTCTCACCTGTTTGCTGGGCTTTGACACATGCATCAGATGTTACTGCTGCTATATAGCCATCCCATGAGGTAGGTCCTTGAGGCTCACCTTTTTTAGTAATTGAATCAATAAAGTCCTGGATTTCAACATCGTATGCGTCCATAAAACGGTATTTCCAATCAGTTAAGATCGTTGTGCTTAATTTAGCATCTTTTCGCATAACAACACTTGGAACTTCCGGCAATTTTGCAATTCCATCTTCACCAATAACTTCACATTGGATGTCGTAGCCATATTTGCAATTTACAAATACTTCTACATTCATTACAATGCCCCCAATTGTTTCAATTGTAAATAATTGCGGATCTTGTAATTTTTCATGTGAATATTTTGTTTTCTTTGGAAAAACCACTTGAACTGATTTATAGTCGTCATTAACTAGCCAGTGAAGAACATCAATTTCATGGATTAATGTATCTTGAACTGCCATTTCAGTAACATAGTTTTCATCAACCGTCGGGTTACGGTGTACAGCACGAATCATTAATGGTTCACCAATTTCATTGTTGTCAATAACTTGTTTTAATTGAACATATCCGCTATCATAACGGCGCATGAAACCAACCTGAACCAACTTCTTAGCCTGCTTCATTTCTGCTTCCACGATTCTCATACAGCCTGCAGCAGTAGTGGCTAATGGTTTTTCACAAAATACATATTTACCAGCCTCAACAGCAGCTACTACTGTTGCTTCGTGTGCAGGACCCCAGCTTGTAACAACTACAGCATCAACATTCGGGTCTGCAATAAGTGCCTTATCGTCTGGATATACGACTGCATCTAATTGATAGGATTCAACTGTTTGTTTGGCAGATTCTAGATTGACATCTGTTACAGCAACAATTTTGCCCCCGGATAATTTATTTGTAATTCTATTAATATGCTCTCTTCCAATTGCACCTGTTCCTACTACACCAAATCTTAAAGTCATGTTGATACTCTCCTTTATGTTTACGTATTTAATGTGATACATCTAGATAACGCTTTCATTTATTAGTTAATTCATCATTCAATCATTGTTTTATAAGATTATTGATTGGAAGCTTGTTTATGACTTTCTTGTCCATAGTTACGGAAATAACTTTCTAACTGCTCAAGTGACTTTCCTCTTGTCTCTGGCAAAATTTTATTCACAAATATAATGGCGGCAATTCCACACACAGCGAATATGAAGAAGGTGATCGATAAGCCCACTGCACTAAGTAATATTGGGAAAAATAACCCAACAAGGAAGTTTGTGATCCATAAGCAGAAAACCGTAACACCCATTCCAAGTCCGCGTAATTTTTGCGGGAAGATTTCCGATAACATTAGCCAGGTGACCGGAGAAATAGCTCCCTGTTGGAATGCAAGGAAGGTAACAGTCAAGCTGAGAACAACAAACGGAAGTGCTGGAGATCCCTTAAGTACTAACGAGAATACTCCAATTAAGGCAAGAGCTGCTGTTGTTCCCGTCAATCCAGCAATAAGCATCGGACGTCGACCAATTCTTCCTAAAAGCCAGATCCCGACAATAGTTGCTACTACTGAGATGACACCATTAGCAATATTCCCGATCAGTGCTGCATTAGTAGAAAAACCTGATTTTTGAAGAATTTGAGTACCATAATACATGATGGAATTAACACCTGTTATCTGTTGTACAATCGCAATACCAATTCCAATCCCGATAATCCGGCGGACCCAAGGTACATTTAAATCCTTAAATGTTGCATGCTGAGTCCCAGACTCTTGAGCAATATTATTTTTAATCTCATCAAGTTCCGATTGGGCACGGTTTGCTTCACGTATTTCTTTAAGGACTCTTAGTGCATCCCCCAGTTTTCCTTTTGATGCTAGCCAGCGCGGGCTCTCTGGAACCGCTAACATTCCAAACCATAAGACCACAGCTGGAAGTGACGCAATCACTAACATATAACGCCAAACATGTGAAACCCCTTCACCAAACGTATTTCCAAGAATGGCATTAAATACAAACGCTAACAGTTGACCGGAAACAATCATTAATTCGTTCTGGGTAACCATCCTACCCCGCATCTCGGCCGGAGACATTTCCGCTAAAAAAGATGGCACCATTACAGATGCAGCCCCTACCGCTAAGCCCAGTAAGAATCGGAAGACAATCATCACACCAGCAGACGGTGAAAGGGTACATCCTATTGCAGCTATAAAGAATAGTAATGCGAGATTAAGAATCATTTTGCGCCGGCCAAAACGATCTGATAAACGCCCGCCAAATACTGATCCAAGTGCCGCCCCGAAAAGAAGTGAACTTGTAACGAGACCTTCAGTAGCCGGTGTTAGATTTAGCTGGTCCGGTTTAGCCATAAATGGCAATGCTCCGTTGATAACACCTGTGTCATATCCGAAGAGAAGTCCTCCGAAAGTGGATATAACTGTAATCTTCTTTAAAGCCTTTTTGTAATCGCGTGGTTTTTCAATCGCCTGATTACTCATATGCTCCCTCCCCAGGGTTCGTTTTTTTAACCTGTAATCAATGAACCATTTTCTAACGGAATTAATTCTTCATTAATATAATTACGGGCTTTCAATGCATACTCCAACGGATGTGCAACTGAGGGGTCTTGTTCTGCTTCAATGACAATCCAGCCTGAATAATTCGTTTCCAAAAGCTTCTTGTATACTTCTGTAAAATCAATGCAGCCGTCACCAGGAACTGTAAACATCCCTGCCAAAAAGGATTGTAAGAAAGACTTTCCTTCTTTGTCACATTGTTCTTTTAACAATTGACGCACATCTTTAAAATGAACGTGATGGATACGATTGATATGTTTATTTAATAGAGTCATATAATCAGCATCGGATACATAGATATGGCCGGTATCATACAGCAAATGAACGTGATTAGGATCTGTGTTTTCCATAAGACGATCAATCTCTGCTAAGGTTTGGACGCCCGTCCCCATATGATGGTGAAAAACTAGCTTCAAATCATATTCAGTGGCAATTTTTCCCAATTCATTTAGTCCCTGACATAACTGATCCCATTCTTTATCTGTGAAGTATGGTTTTTCTTTGAAGACATTCTTCTCGGTACTTTGAATACTATAGGTCTGTTCTGATACGACAGCAACAGCTGCGTTAACCGCTTTCAAATACTCGCAATGTTTATGGAAAGCTTTAGAGGCTTCTTTCAGGCCATCCCGAATTATAAAACTGCTAAACCATTGTCCTGCAATTTTTAATTTGCGAAGATGAAGCTCTTTGTTCAAGACTTTAGGTTTTGGAAAAAAGCCGCCAACTTCTGTTCCCTCAAAGCCTGCTACTACAATATCACTTAGTAAGTGGGACAATGTATTCTCTGCCCCAATTTCAGGGATGTCATCATTGCGCCATCCAATTGGAGCAATCCCCCATGAGATTTTTTTATTCCCCATTGTATAACCTTCTTCCTTATTAATGTAGGACTGTTTAACCGGTTGTCCCTATTTTATAAATTTTGAGGAATCGATGTATTATATAAAATTGCTATCAAATTATCATTTCTTGCTAATTATTTAAAAGTTTATCAAAAATTAATAAAAAGATATCCACAGAAATGGATATCTTTTAAAAACATATAATTAAAAACAAAGCTTTCTAAACTTTCCAGGGGTGATGCCCCCAGTAGATTGGGAGAACACTTTAATAAAATGGCCAATACTATTAAATCCGCAATCCATGCTTATTTGCTCAATTGAAAGATTAGTTTCCACCAATTGATTCTTGGCTTGAATCAATCTGTAATTTAGTACATATTGGTGAGGGCTCGTTCCTATATACCTTTTAAACGTACGACAAAAATGATATGTACTTAAATTGGATATTTCACTCAGCTGGTCGACGGAAATTTTAGATGAGTAATTTTCACTTATATAAGTCAGTACAGCTTGAATTTCGGTTGGTACTGCTTTTGCAACGTTTGCACTTCTGTTTTCAAACGGATTACGGGTACTTTCTACTAAATTACCTAGCAGTTTATAAATTTCTAAGGATATATTAAAATCAATTTCCTGGTTCGACGCTATTAGCGATACAATAGTTGGAATGTTATTTTTTTCAGTCGGCAGTCTATAAATACAACCCTTTCTTTTGTATAACTCGTTATACATAGCTTGCGTTTGACTACCTGTAAAGTGAATAAATTGGAAACTCGTTTCCTCCAGTGCATAGTAGTTATTTTTTTCTTTACAATCTAGAAGAACAATATCATCTTTCGAGGCTACAAATGATTGGCCCAGATAGTCGAAATGCATCGATCCTTCTTTTATAAAAAAAAGGATAAAGGAATTCATGTAATCACGAGTAATACTGTAAGGAACATCTACTATATATTCACCGCCCCATAGGACATAATGATATAATTCTTTCGTTAAAGCGGAAGGTTCATAAAAATATAATCCCTTTTTTGACTTGATTCCTGGTTCTACCTTTGGAATATAGAAATTCATTTTTTCACCTCTCACCAATTGTAAACACTATAATATAGTATATTTTATACTGACTCAAAAGGTAATGGTCTATTTTTTGGGAACTATTTGAATATTTTTATCAAATAGCACGGTAAATACTTTCTGAACACCATGTTAACGCCCTATCATTTACCAAATGGTAAGTTAATTATAAAATAGCACCAAAAC
>NZ_JBALSN010000318.1:0-3263 GCF_036966985.1 Neobacillus drentensis
TAGTGACACTTCATAGGGTGAAGAAGTATAGACGACCAAAGTTTGCTGGTAGGAGCCAGTTCGGTCGTCAATTGGGGCTATTGGCGACCGATATTAGACGAAACGTCGTCGGTCGGTCGTCAATTATGCCTTTTGGCGACCAGCATGAGACAAAACGGAGTCGGTCGGTCGTCAATCTCGCCTATTGCGACCAGCATGAGACGAAACGTCATCGGTCGGTCGTCAATCAACTTTACAAATTGACGCCTTTCATGCCTGCTTGATGGTAGCGTTCTCCAGCAGCTACACCCCGTGGGGCAACTTCATTAATACGATCTAAATCGGCAGCTGTTAAGGTTATTTGAAGTGCACCAACATTTTCTTCTAGATACTTGATTCTCTTTGTCCCTGGGATTGGAACAATATCATCCCCTTGTTTAAGTAACCATGCAAGCGCAAGTTGGGAAGGCTGGCAGTCTTTTTCACGGGCTATTTCATTTATCTTCTGAACCAGTTCCAGATTTTTTTGGAAGTTTTCCCCCTGAAAACGAGGTGATAATCGACGATAGTCATCCACTGCTAAGTCCTCAAACTTTTGTATTTGTCCTGTAAGAAATCCTCTTCCTAATGGACTGTAAGGGACAAACCCGATCCCGAGTTCCCTGCATGCGGGTAGAATCTCATCTTCTACATCCCGGCTCCAAAGAGAGTACTCTGTTTGTACAGCTGTAATTGGATGGACTGCATTTGCCCGGCGAATCGTTGCCGCAGAGGCTTCCGAAAGCCCTAAATAGCGAACTTTCCCTTCTTGAATTAAATCGGCCATCGCTCCGACGGTTTCTTCAATTGGTGTGTTGGGGTCGACTCGATGCTGATAGTAGAGGTCGATATGATCCACACCCAAACGGCGAAGACTCGCTTCGCATGCCTTTTTTACATATTCTGGACGGCCATTTATTCCTAAAAATACCCCGTCCTCTGCTCGTACATTTCCAAATTTAGTGGCAATAACCACTTGATTACGTTGTTCTTTGATGGCTTTTCCAACCAATTCTTCATTCATTCCGACACCGTACATATCAGCTGTATCGAGAAGGGTAATACCCATTTCAAGGGCACGATGGATCGTTCTAATTGATTCATCGTCATTCCTCCCGCTGTAAAAGTCTGACATCCCCATACAACCGAGACCAAGTGCCGATACTTCAAGCCCCGATTTCCCTAACATTCTTTTTTGCATCCTTTATCATCCTCTCATGATTATCCTTTTTCGTGACAACAACGTATTTATGCTGTACATGTTTCCATTCTTTTAACCGAGATCCCTTTATTTATGTAAGGATTAGACAGTATTTACATATTATCCCTCATTAGTGGATTTTCCACCAATGAAACACTAATTTGAAGCTTCTTTACTTTCTTAATTCATTATATGTCTAGTCTTGGTAAGATAGGACAGCCACCCCACCCACAAAAAAGGACTAACTCTTATGAGCTAGTCCTCTTCCTTTATTTCATTTCACAGAATCCCTTTAATCGATTCCAAAACTTGGTCAATCTCGTCTTTTGTCGTATACCTTCCTATACTAAAGCGGATGGCACCCATTCCAACTTCTTCAGAAACACCCATTTCCTTTAAAACTGGGGATAATTCAATACTGCCGGCGTGACAGGCTGATCCTGTGGAAGCAGCTAACTTAGGGATCGCATCTAAAAGCTCTTGACCAACTCTTCCTACAAAGCTGACATTCAAAGTATTCGGCAGATGGTCCTCCGAATGGCCATTCAATACTATCTGATTGCCGAAGTTCTCCTTTAATTGCATCCAAAAATAATCGGTTAAATCTTTTATTCCACAATCTTCCACGTATTGTTTAGCCATCTCACAGGCCTTTCCTAAGCCCACCGCCAATAAAGTATTTTCGGTACCTGCCCTAAGGCCAAACTCATGGCCCGCTCCATGGATAAGTGGTTCCAGATGGATTCCCTCTCGAATATACAACGCGCCAATTCCTTTTGGTGCATAAAGTTTATGGCCGGCAATCGTTAGCATATCCACTTTCAAATCATTCACATTCACCGGAACTTTTCCGACCGATTGGGAAGCATCCGTATGAAAAACAAGCCCAAGTTGTTGAGCTAATTCCCCTATCTCCTTTATTGGCTGCAAAGTACCAGTTTCATTATTTGAGTGCATAATTGAAATCAAAATGGTTTCTTTGGTAATTTCTTTTTTTATTGCTTCTAGTGTAACCTTCCCATCCCGATCAACGTCTACATATGTGACCTTTGCCCCAATTTGTTCAAGAAATTTGCAAGGATTCATAATCGCAGGATGTTCAATTTTGGAAGTAATGATATGATTGCCTTTATGCCGATTTTTAAAATAATATCCTTTTAATGCAAGGTTATTGGCTTCACTGCCCCCGCTTGTAAAAATAACCTCTCTTGGGGAGCAGCCAATTAATTCGGCCACTTGTGCTCGGGCTTGAAGTAATAATTCTTTTACGGGTAACCCTGCCCAGTGTAAGGCCGACGGGTTCCCATAAAATTGATCTAACAATGGCTTCATTGCCTCGGCTACTTCAGGAGCAATCGGTGTACTAGCATTGTAATCAAGATAAATTTTTTCCATCAATTGATCTATTCCTTTCCCCTTAGATAGAAACTGGAACCTTAACACAGCTGTTTATAAATTCTTTGAACACATTATTCATTTCATGGTTCGTACTCGCCATCGATTCAGGATGCCACTGAACACCTACCGTAAATGTGGATGGATGGATATACTCCACTGCTTCAACAATCCCGTCGGATGATCGGGCAACAACTCGAAGGTCATTGGCTACCTTATCAATGGCTTGATGATGAAGACTATTCACACGGACTTGCTCTGAACCGACCATTTCAAATAATTTACTATCTGTGGCGATGGTCACCCAGTGTGTATCTCTGCTTCTATCAATTTTCTGGTTGTGTTGGATGGGTTCCTGGACTTGACTTTGGATGTCTTGGATTAACGTACCGCCAAGAGCAACATTCAAAATTTGAACACCTCTGCAAATGGCAAGGATTGGAATATTGTTTTCAAGCGCATATCTCACCATCGCAATCTCTGCCACGTCCCGCTCTGGAGTAGTTGGACCTAATTGTTGATGCGGATCCTGGCCAAAAAGTTTTGGGTCAACATCCTCTCCTCCGCTGAGGATAATACCATCGCATAAGGCAATCGTTTCTAATGCTATCTCAGGATTAATATAGGGAAGAACGATAGGTATTCCACC
>NZ_JBALSN010000319.1:0-2097 GCF_036966985.1 Neobacillus drentensis
ATCGTTTGCAAAATAATAATTAAGAGCAAAAAAAATAATCATCGTACCAAACGCCGGAAAATGTGGAAACAATGTATGAACGCCTATTTCATGTGTGGTTGCAGCTGTTCGAGGGACGGTCACCACCATCGCAATGCATAACATACAGAGAATATTGTATACTTTATAAAACCATGGACTAATGGGGTTTGTTAAGACTTCAAATTTCCCTTCAGCATTTAAAACAGCAATAAGTCCGAGTAAAGGCAGGATGATTCCAGTCAATACAAAACCTGCCAGAGCAGTTGGCCAATCCGACCCGGAAACAAACCCGATGGATGGTGGAAAAATTAAATTCCCAGCCCCAAAAAATACGGCGAAAAAGGCAAAACCAAAAATAAGACTGTCACGGTAAATCTTGTTTGTTTTCATTCGATGCACTCCTTTAATGACTGAAATCGATAACAATTATTAGGATTCAAACATCCGTGCATTCCTACATTAGAATGAATGAAAAATTACACGGTACTTATATTACTTGCAATTATTGTGGAATCTATTGTTCTATTACACTTGTCGATTTGGAACCCACAGAACGAGTGGTTTTACCGTTTTTCTTAGTGTTTGTGCTGTATTTGGTTTCCAATTTACTAAAGATATAAGTGAATATGCCAACAAGAATAAGATAAAACATTCCGGTAACCATGTATGTTTCCAAAGGTTGGTAGTTTGCACCTGCAATGGACATCGTTGTACCCCATAAATCAGTCATACCGATATAGGCTACTAGTGCGGATTCCTTTAGCAGTAGAATAAATTGATTTCCTAGAGACGGTATTGCCCGTTTAAAGGCTTGAGGTAGTATAATTCTCCTCATCGCTAATTTGTACGACATCCCAAGCGAGCGAGCTGCTTCCATTTGGCCATTATCGATCGATTGAATGGCACCGCGGAAGATCTCCGATATATAGGCCCCATTGTGAACCGATAATGCAATAACTCCTGCCCAAAATTGCGGTAGAGTAAGGATGGAGGAGATTCCAAAATAGAGAATACAGATTTGGACAATCATCGGCGTTCCTCGAGCGATAATCAAATATCCTTGTGCAATTAAGTTTAGAATTTTAAGATTAGATAGGCTAAAAAAGGCAAATAAAAGACCGATGATACTCCCTAAAAACTAATAATGCATCAAATAATGAGCTATAGTTTGATAGAAAGATATCTAGCATGTCAAACCCCCATCCAGTCAATAATTTATTTATTATAAATTTGATTTAACCTGCATTATTTACCTGCATCCATTAAATTATAGTCAAACCACTTTTTACTGATTTTTTCATACGTTCCATCGGCAATAATTTCATCCAAGGCTTTGTTGATTTTTTTAGTGAGTTCCGGATCTTCCTTATTGGTTGCGATGGCTTGATTATCTACTTGTAGTAATTCATCCACAGGCTTCATTTTTAGGCCGCCTTGTGTAACGGCAACTCTACCAAAAATATCATCACAGATAACCGCATCTACTCGGCCAGTTGCTAAGTCCATTAAGGCGGTCATATCTCCTTGAGAATAAACCATGACTTTATCTTGATCGGTTAACTTTTTTGCGAGCTTTTCATAAACAGTCGCGGGAGTCACGCCAATTTTTTTACCTTTTAAGTCTGCTTTCGACTTAATTTCATTATTGTTTGCACTAACAAAGATTCTCGAGCCTGATTTGTAGTAAGGATTCGTAAAGTCAACCGCTTTTAATCGCTCTTCTGTAACTGTCATACTTCCAAGGATGGCATCAAATTTTTGGTCTCTAAGACCTTGGATAATGGTCTCGAATGGAAAGGTAATGGCCTTTGGTTTCATATCCATTTTCTTTGCCAAAGCTTCACCAATTTCAACATCGAATCCCGTAAGTTTCCCATCTTCTTTATAATTGAAAGGCTTAAATAACCCACTCATGGCATAAACAAATTCTTCATGTTTCTTCTCGGCAGTATTAGTTTCCTTCGCTGAACCACACCCAGCAAGAACAACGGAAAATATTAAAATAGCTATAAGTAAACTTGAAATCGTTATCTTTTTCATTTTTATTCCCCCTTATTTATTTTAAAATGTTATTTA
>NZ_JBALSN010000319.1:2106-2304 GCF_036966985.1 Neobacillus drentensis
AAGAAGGTATTTGGATGTTCCTGTTCCAAAATTTGTCCGTCATGCATGAACGCTATGCTGTCTGCAACTTCACGGGCAAAGCCCATCTCATGGGTTACGACCACCATCGTCATCCCATCATTGGCTAATTGCTTCATAACCTGCAGCACCTCACCAACTAACTCAGGGTCTAGCGCTGAGGTTGGTTCATCAAAGAGC
>NZ_JBALSN010000320.1:0-895 GCF_036966985.1 Neobacillus drentensis
ATTAAAATCCTAATAAAAAGAGGCATCTTAAAATGCCATATTATGAAGAACGGATCGTTTCATAACAAGAAATATATCTTTAAAATGGAAGAAATAAAAAAGTTTCAAGAAAAATATCTAACTACTGACCAGGCTTCCCTGCTTTATAACAGAAGTCCCTCCTATTTTAGGAATTTAGTTCATCGTGGAAAGTTAACAAATCGACTAAAAGGAATTTGTGCAAAACAATTATTAATTAAGGAAGAAGTGGATTCTTTCATAAGGCACAAAAAGAAAAATGAGGAAAAAAGAAAATTGTAAAATTTATCAAACTTTTATAAAAAGTATGAGTTATATGTATTTGGTGGATTTAAAAATTTTAAGTAGATATTTATATTTGGGTTATTATATATTTCTTAGCCAAAATACAAAAATTGAAATAAACTTTTAAATATAACATAATATTTTTTTTTAGTAAATAGTTTTCTTTGAATTGGAAGCAATTCCCTCTCGACTTTCAGCAAACACGTGCTCTATAATTTGAAACTGTGAGCGGTACCCCACAATTCACAAAAGTTTTTAAAAGTAAAACAATGCACAACAACAAAGGAATAGTAAGTTTATTCCATTTAGATTCAATTAAATTGGTTGGTTTGTTTTAATGTCTCTATTGATCTATTAAAAATAACAACAAAAAGGAGAATTAGAAATCATGGATAAAAATAACTTCCTTTCCATTACAGACTTTTCCATGTTGCCAGAAAAAACGAAAGAAATTGCATTGTTCCGTTATGAGGTAATCAAACCATTATTACAGTTAAAAAATGGAGATCTTCATAATGGGATCAAAAAACGAGTGGAGGAAATTAACAAAGAAGAAAAAAAGGTTTCAGTTAATTCTCTTTACCGATGGGTT
>NZ_JBALSN010000320.1:900-6542 GCF_036966985.1 Neobacillus drentensis
GTTAAAAAGTTTAAAGAAAGTGGATATGATATCTTGTCCCTTATCTCATTAATTGAAAAAAGAGGTAAGAAAACAAAGCTTCAATCTGATGTAGAAGCGATAATTAAAAGGACAATTGATTGTTACTATTCTCAAAAAGAATGTATGACCATCAAGGATCTTCACTTCAGAGTAATCAAAATGATTGACCAGGTAAATCATTTTCGTGATCCGAAAGATAAGTTGGTGGTACCTTCTTATCAAACAATCCGTAATAGAATTATTCATTATCATTTAAATGATTCTATTACTAACATTCAAAAGAACAAATATATACAACAAAAAGTCTCGATGATTTACAAACCCTTAAGTATCGTAAAAGTTGATCACTTTTCTCTCGATTTCATGGTAGTTGATGAATCAACCAAATTACCTCTTGGTAGACCGTGGATAACGATTATTATGGATTGTTTTTCAGGTTACCCTTTAGGGGTATATATTGGTTTTGAATTTCCTTCGTACAAGTCTGTATTGTTGGCTTTAAAGGATGCAATTTTTCCTAAAGGTTATTTAAAAGAAAAATTTCCAACAGTCAAAAATGAATGGCATGCCTATGGATTACCTGAAACACTCATCGTTGACAGCGGCAAAGAGTTTCGAAGTAATGACTTAATAGATACATGCCACCAGTTAAGCATTAGTTTGGCATATTCTGCCGATAAATTCCCTGAAAATAATGGGGCTATGGAAAGGTTCTTTAAAGAGGTTGGTGTTACACTTACCAACAAGATAAAAGGAACCACTTTCGAAAACGTAACAATCAAAGACCAACCTGCTATTGAATTCGATAAGTTTCAATTACTATTTTATACGTGGCTTGTGGATTGTTACAGTAATGATTTTAACAAATCCGTTGGAGGAATTCCAACAGTTATTTGGCGGGAAAATATGAAAAATACGCTAAACCATCTTCCTTTAGAAAACAGTGAGATCCTTTTTATGGACAAAATGCATGGAAGCATTCAAAGATATGGAATTCGTTCGTTAAATCTTAAGTATGCATCCCCTATGCTTTTACAGCTTTATCTTAAACTTCAGGTAGCTAAGAAGGAAAATCGGGTAATGTTTAGGGTTAATCCAGAAGATCTTTCCTGTATTTATGTTTATGACCAATTTGAAAAGAAGTACTTTAAGGTTCCTAGTGTAAACCAAGAATACACTAAAGATCTTAAATTAAGTACCCATATGGCTGTATTGAAACGATCAAACGAAGAACGCAGGAAGGTTGACATCAATCATCTTCAAGCTATTCAAGATAATATCAGGTCAATAATTGAGGATCAGATAAAGTTGACGAAAAAATCAAACAACAAAAATTAGGAGGTTCCAAATGAACACTAACGAGAAAATAAATCAGAATATTCAAAATGGTTCGGAATGTATTTCGTCCAAAAATATTTTAAACCTTATTGAACGATGCCATCAATCTTTAAATCAATATGGCGAACCTTATCACTTATTGTTAACAGGTCCGACAGGCGCTGGAAAAACAACAGTTATTCAGCAATACCTTGAAAAGTTGGAAAACAACGAAAAGGTGTTGGTTGTTGATATACCACTTCCTTGTTCGTTACGTTCACTAATCGAAACACTTCTTGTTCTTCTTGGGGATCCTTTTCCTTCAAAGGGAACATTGGAGATGAAAATAAGAAGGCTTACTCATTTTTTCTGCTACTCAAAAATTGAACTTGTTATTCTAGATGATTTCCACCGTCTTTTATCAAGGAATAGACATGCCCGATTCGAGTTGTCTGATTTTATCGTTTCATTATTAAAACGTACGAATGTCCCTTTTGTCTTTGTTGGTTTAGAAGATACTAATCACATTATTAAAGAGAATGCAATGCTTGCTAGACGGGTTTCTTTTCATGTCAATTTGGAACCATTTAACAATGAGAAAGTTGAAGTTAATGTTTAATATGTCTTCTTAATAAAGAGAGAGGATGGAGATTTTTTGCATTACTTTTTCTCCTCCTCCTATTATTAAAGTCCCTATCTTAAAACATTAAATAAGCGTTGGAAAATTTTCAAATCAGGAGTGTAAAAAATGAAATTAGTAAACTCAGAATTAACTGATCTAACTTTGGAAGAGAAAATTTATAAAATTAAAACCTTACATGTTAATCATCCACGATTTAAAAATGCCTTTAAACTAATAGAACAATGTCATCGGTCATTAGAACATACATCTGATCCACAATGCATGCTGGTGACAGGTCCTTCAGGGGCAGGCAAAACAACGCTTTTTAAAAGTTACGTAAAGACCTATGACAAAGTGATGTATGAATCAACACGCACAAAAAAGACTCTGTTATGGGGAGAAGTTCCAAGTCCTGTACGAATTGCCACTTTCCTTGAAATGATGCTTGAAATGTTAGGCGACCCCTTTCCTACTAGGGGAACGATAGGAAACAAGAATCACCGCCTAGTGAAACTGATTAAAGATTGCAAAGTTGAATTAATCATGTTGGATGAATTTCAACATTTTGTTAGCAGGGAAAGATACAAAATTAATTATGAAGTTGCCGATTGTTTTAAATCACTTATTAACCGAACTCAGGTACCAGTTGTATTGTTCGGTTTAGAAGAGGCTGAGGAAGTTATTGAATCAAACCCGCAACTACTGAGAAGATTTTCGTATCGATGCCCAATGGCTCCATTTAGCTACAATACCCCGCAAGGGGTAAATGAATTTCGCACATTATTAGGTCAGATTGACAAGAATTTGCCGTTTAAAGAACATTCCAATTTGGCAGATGCCGATATTGCAGACCGAATAATGTATGCAACAAATGGGGTGATGAACTCGGTTATGAAAATAATTCGTGATGCAGCTTTAAGAGCTGTAAAAGACAACAGAGAACGAATTGAAAAAGTGGATCTGGCAATAGTTTATAATCTCCATGCCTCCATTATGAAGGGAAAAAATGATAATCCTTTTACTAAAGAAAAATTTGAATTTTTGTAATTGTGTATGAGGAGGTTTAAACAGTGCATAGAACCTACATCGGGATTGGCACACGATTTCTTTTGAATGAAAGGGTATTTGAAATAATAGAGAAGCTGGATGGTGAACGGTACAAAGCAAAAGATATGACTTTTGGTAATGTTGCGGAAACGTTTTCAAGAAGCCAGTTACTTAGTCTTTTAGAAAATGGATCATTGAGATTTAGTGTTGAAGGAAAGAACACTTCAGGTGATTTGGTAAAAGACTACGCCTTTGAAGATTTTCAAATGCTTCCTGAAGATGTTAAAAACGACGCACTTAAACGTTATGAGTGTATCGAACCGCTTCTTGATTTAAAAGTTACGTCTTTGAATAAATATATTGAAGAACTCGTTAACGCGCTTAAAGCCAAAGGCTGTAAGGTGTCAAAATCATCCCTATATCGGTGGTACAAAGCGTACATGGAAAGCAATCAAGATATACGTGCTTTAGTATCAAGTACGCATAAGTGCGGGTCTTCAACACCTAAGATAAATATGGAAGTGGATATCATTGTCGACCAAGTTATACAAGAGTTCTATTTAAAAAAAGAAGTTACAACATTAAAGGCGACGTATGAATTAATTTATTACAGGATTGACGAGAAAAATAAACAAAGACCCATAGACCAACAGCTAATACATCCCTCTTTATCGACTGTTCGAAGGAGAGTTTTAAAACTTGAAGACTTTGAAGTCGCAAAGTCTAGAAAAGGTCGGAAATATGCACATGACAAATTCGGACCAGTCCATGCTGTTGAAAAGCTAAGTTACCCGCTTCAGAGAGTGGAGGTGGATCATACCAAGCTTGATTTGTGTGTTGTGGATGAAAATCATCGAGTTGCCTTAGGACGACCTTGGCTTACGATGATACTCGATGTATACACAAGGTATCCATTAGGTTTTTATCTAGGTTTTGAACCCCCTTCATTTACGTCGGTAATGCTTGCGTTGAAACACGCGATTAATCCAAAATCGTATGTAAAAGAAATATTTCCAAATGTCGAGAATGAATGGCTTGCTTATGGCATACCTGAAATGCTTGTAATGGACAATGGGAAAGAGTTTCGAAGTAAAAATCTAGATCAGGTTTGCATTGAACTGGGCATTAAAAAGAAATATTGTCCAGTGAAAGTACCTTGGTATAAGGGAACAGTTGAAAGATATTTTCGCACTATAAATCAAGAATTAATCCATCAAACACCAGGTACAACCTTTTCAAATGTGCTGCAAAAAGGCGAGTATAATCCGAAGAAAAATGCAATTATATCCTTTAGGACTTTAGAAGAAATTCTTCATATTTGGGTGATTGATTATTATGCAAAAGACATGCATGAAGGTCTAAAAGGGATTCCAGCAGAAATGTGGAAAACGGCTTACGAACACGCCCCCTCCCCTGCCGTTCCTTCCACTAAACTAGAATGGAAAAAAAGCCTTATGAAGACTGAGAGTGCGAGTATTCAACGCCACGGAATTAGATTTCAAAATTTGTTCTATCAGGCACATGACTTAAAGATAATTGCATCTGGTTTAAAAAAGAACTCGCTACCCAATAAGGTGATGTTTAAATATGACCCAACCGATATGTCCAGGATATATGTCTATGACCAGGTTATGAACCATTATGTTGAAGCACCTTGTACAGATCAAGAATATTCTAACGGTCTTAATGAATATATGCACAAAGAGGTATCAGCTGAAACGAGAAAAGAAAGTGGCAAGGTTAATAAAAGTGCTCTTGCCAGAACCAGAGCAAAAATTCAAGAAAAAATCAAAGAAGAGAAAAATTTGTCTTTAAAAGAAAGCCAAAAAAATCAGCGTTTAAAAGGGACTGGAAGTAACCAGCTTATGGAAAAATCAGAAACAATGCCAGTTGAAATAAATAAAGCTAAAGAAAATGCTGTACAAACCATTCCAGAAATGTTTGAAAAGAAAAGTAAACCAAAAGAAAATAACGACCACCCACCCAACGAAACACAGCAAACTTTACAAGATATGCTAGATGAGATTGATTATTCCGATTGGGATTAAAAATACTCCGAGTCTTTACTCGGAGTATCATCGTGTATATGCACCTTAGAAAAGGAGATGTATAAAAATGAAATTGCTTAACAGAATTAAGCCCATAGAAAATGAAAACCTTTATTCGTTTTTGAATCGTTTAGCATCGGCAAACTATTTTGACCATATTGGATCAATGTTAAAGAGTCTGGGTCCAAGTTTATATGTAACCAATTGTAATTATCTTAAAGGCAACACCTGGGAAGGTACTGTAATTGAACTATTAAATAATATTGAAGTAGACGTTAATGAATTGGTTTTAAATCAATTTGATGAACTTATCTTCCAAAATCATACTTCTGATTATGCTGTTGCTTATAACCTATATCATTCAAAATATTGCCCCCTCTGCTTAAAGGAACATTTTTATTATCGCCAAATTTGGGACATCTCTTTTGTCACTATTTGTTCTAAGCATCGGAACCCTCTAATTGAAAATTGTCCAAAGTGCGGAAAGAAAATTCTGGCATCAAGAATGGTTAGGGACCTTTGTCAATGTGGTTTTATATTTTCTAGTTATGAACCAGAAAATGAAGTCCTTCCTAATAGTTTGCTAG
>NZ_JBALSN010000320.1:6548-20224 GCF_036966985.1 Neobacillus drentensis
GCTACCATCGAAATTGAAGGGCATAAGGTAAACAATGAGAAATTCTTTGAGTTGTTTTGGAAGTTTCTCAAGTTTATAAACAAGATGCCAAATAATCGAATTCAATTCGAGTGTAAGGGGATTAAACCAAAGCGATTTGAGGTTGGATTTTTAAGAAGGGATGGGAAAGTTAATTCAAACGACATATTAGTTGCTTCAACCTATGCCTATCAATTACTTGCTTATCCAAGCGAATACCTCCCTACTCTATTAGAAGCTATGGATAAAGCAAGAAAACATAAAGATATCTCATATGACAGTTATCTCGATAAAGTGAAGAAATTCAAAGAGATTGTAAGTTCTGATGAAAACGATCTTTATTACGAAAAGTACAATGAATATACCTATTCATTGGTTGATGAACACATCAGTCAAAGGGTTTTACTAAAACCAGATATGACAAAAGCAACCTACATCACCCTATCAGAAGCTATAAAATTATTAAAATCAGAACAAAACACAGTCTTAAATCTGTGTAACCATGGACTTATAAAATTGATAGAATTAGAAGGCGTAAGATTAATAGAAAGAAAAAGTGTTGAAGATTATATTCAAATGAAAAAAGAGGTAATATCCAGAGAAAAAGTTTGTGAGCTTTTAGGTCTGAATCTAAGGAACGTTATCGCGTTGACAGATAAAGGACTTCTAAAACCAATCCATGGTCCTGGATATGATGGATATCAAAATTGGTATTACCCTAAAAAAACTATTCAATCATTTTTAGAAAAAGTAAAAAAAATGCATTCTATGAATGTGCTTGAAAATAAAGCTGATTGGATGCCTTTAACTTCCGTTAACAAATGGATTCGGAGTCTGCAAGTAGAAACTGGAGAAATATTTGAACTGATTCAAAATGGAGGGATTCGTTGTTCCATTAATGATGAAGGAAACCTCAAAGGCATACTGCTTTATAAGGCAGACGTAAAAAAGTTGATTGTGTCATTAAAGATGCAAAGAATTAAGACGAGAGGCTTTACTTTGAAAGAAGCGGCAAAGGTCATTAAAATGGCTGATCAGACTCTTCAAAGGGATTATATTGATACAGGAAAGCTAAAAATAAGCTTAATTGAAGGAAAATCAAAATTCATTGATTTTAAGCAGATTCAAGATGTCCTTCATGAAAAGTTTATTGTAGAAATCAAAGATAGCATTAGCCATATAGAGAAGTTGATCGAGAGGTATATTAATCTTTAAAAAAACTAGTAGATTTTGGGCTTAACATTTGAGCCATAATCTACTAGTTTTTAATTTATTGAAAACAATAAAGCCGTGTTACCTACGTTTAAATTTAAATTCGGTTTTGTTTATATGATTAATAAGTTTTATCAAGGAAGGGAATATAATAAAAAGCTTATGACTCCGCTATGACATATTTTGCAAGGGCACGCTTCCCTTTGTAAGAATACTTGTACCAGAAAATAAATTTGTCATCCTCGGTTTCAATGGTGAAATCCGTATCCTTAATAGTATTAGTTTCACTTATCGGAAAATTAATTAAAAGTTCTTCACTAATCGGTTCCAAGTTTTCATCGAAGGTTTGAAACGTTAAATTATCTTCCCCATCACATCCAAGAACACCTTTTAAGTTTAACGATTTCTTCCCAACTTGAACAACCTTAGCTTTTTTATATCCTGAACCATCTTGTGTATAATCCCAATCATTCTTACCTATGTCGAACTTATATATCCCTGTTTCATGAGCTCCTGGAGAGGTGCAAAAAAGAAAATTCTTATTAAGGTCAATAAAGCTACTATAACAATCAAAGAAAGTTGAACACTTTTTCAGCACTAAATATCAAACGGATAATGAACATTATGAGTATGCAACAAATAATGGTTTAGTTCTTAATGAAACAATGTCAAACATAGAAGATGAAATACTAATGAAATGCATTGGGAACGTATTAAAAAATTATAGTGGAATGTTTAAGATTGAAAAAATCGAGGAAACCACTTGGTTTAAACTTTAGGTTAAAACTTACTGGTTTCAAGTTATAAATAATAGAAATTAATGAAGAAAGCATCAGCCCTTACCTGCTGATGCTTTTACTTTGAGGAATCATTAATTTGCTTTCTCATTTTTCTTCAATTCAATTCGAACATTATAACCATAATCCTTAAACATTTGGATCAAATTGCTTCCATCTAAAAGTGTCAGTGGCTTCCCCTTAGCGAATTCCCGTGAATCGTTCCCATAATAACTTGTCGTAACCAAGATTCCTTTTATTGCTCCTTCGTCTGACATAATCCCGTTTAGCTCCCTTACAGCGGAAATAGGAACCACTTGATTGTATCTTTTTGCTTGTATGATGAATTTGCCCCCTCTAATGGGGTCAGGGTCAAATGCAACGGCATCAATTCCTCCGTCACGGCTTGCCTTCGTTACTTTTACCTCAGCTCCAACTGCGACGAAATATTTTTCAAAGAGTTCCCTTACTAAATGTTCAAAATCCTCCCATGGCATCGCTGCTAAATTAGGAATAGAATTAATTCCAGCTAGTATTTCTTTTGACTCCACAAACCGTTTATCATCACGGTTAAGTTCCATAATCGGTCGCACAGGTGCTAACTGATATAAAGCGCCTGCATTTAACCCTTTTAGATTTCGGAAGCAATCCTTTGGAACCACCTTTTCTAGATTTAAGGATAAAAATTCGCTTCTTGTTGCTTGGAGGCTAACAATACAAGAATGAAATTCCTGACCTGTTGACGTATCTACACCATGAATCCACCCATTAAAAACGATGAGCTCGGTTGTATTTCTATAATCAGCACTAAAACACTCATATATATTTCGAAGTGTTAATTGATAAATGATATCTTCATAGTAATCCTCAAACTCTTTTTTCTTCATCGTTCGAGGTGTAATTTCCTTACGAGCTTGTATAAATTTATATTCAATGATATCGGGTACGTTTTCTGGATGTAGTAAATCAAAATCAATCACCAAAGCTTTTGCGTCCGAAACGAATTGAACATCAAAATTTTTATGAAATCCATTTGGATACTGAGAATTTTCGATTACTGCTCCAAAGTATCTCTCTACAAACGGGGAAATCGTTTCTTCATAAGCAAGCTTAAATTGATCTATCGATTCATTAATTTCTTTCTGATCATTTAAAAATTCGTTTTTAGCTTTTTGATATTCAGTATAGGCATTATGATATTGCCTTTCTGCCTCCTTTTGTTTTTCAAGCCTTTTAGACGCTAGAGAGGAGAATAAAAACTCAAAAAATTTATCTTCCTTTGGAACATTTACAAGTTCAATAAAGGTTTCTAATTTGGGCTCCTCAAATTTGTAAGTATCCTTGTTATAAAGCATGTCCCAGTCAAGGGCATGCTTTCGATGTAAAGAGAACTTTAGAAGATTCCGATAATCTTCAATAAGGTCTAATGCATTTTTGGAATCCTCTAAAGCCATTTCCTTCATCTTTTCAATTTTTTCTTTTTCTTTCCACCGTTGCTTCTGATTTTTTACTTTTTGCTCTAACTCCCATTGACTCTTAGCTGTTATCACCTTATCTTCTTTAAGATAACGATTGGATATGTGAGTACGAAACACTTGGCTAAACCTCCATTAATTTCCTCATTAGTACCAGTCTATCCAAAAAATTAAAAAGTAAAAATCCAAGGGTCTGTTAAACGTATTGAATGATGGTGAAGGACATTATGAAGTTTGGGTTCTTATTTAAAAAGTAAAATGTATTTTTTCTCACTATTGTTGAAAGAGTCACTAGATTTCTCAATGTTCATGAACCATGAGAAAATAATGACTTTACGAATTATCAGGCTAAATGAACTTAAGATATAATTTCTCAATTTTGTTGAATATTTGTTTCAAATATCTGAATACCGTATGTTGATTTATCAAGGAAACTGTACATTTGCTTTCTCAAACTTCAAGAATCGTTACAGAGAGTTTGGTGTGAATTGGTTAGAAGTTGAACAGACGCTGATTGCCATAACAGCACAAAGATTGGTTGAACTCTCCTGCCCTTTTTGTGAAGGGGACTGCACTCCGATTTGCTATTCCTATAGCAGATGGAAACGCGCAAGTGTGTTTGAACTATTATCAGGGAGAAATTTACACGGTGTAATGAAGGCAGCCCAAGGCGATAAAATAAGTACTCGTTACCGCACCTTAAAAGATGTAATAAACAAAGGTATTGCCCTTGGTTATATTCAAGAATCTGAATACGAGCGATTGGTGTATGATGATGAATCGTCATAAATGGACAGTGAACGAACAGGCGAATTTCTTGAGAAGAATTGGTGAACTTTTGGCAAGAGGATATCCAATTGCACTTGCAATTGAGTCCATAGCATTACAATTACCCTCTAAACGAAAGGAGGAACTTAATGATTGTTTAGAAGAATTAAAAAAAGGTCAACCATTTCATGTTGCCTTAAACAATCTGGGCTTCCAAAAAGACTTAGTCGGTTATGTCTATTTTGCCGAACAGCATGGCTGCTTTGCGGATGCTCTGCTGGAAGGAAGTGAACTTGCATTACTTAAGGATAAAGATTTACACAAGCTTTTAAAACTGCTTCAGTATCCTGCAGTGCTTATCATTATTACAGGATTTCTATTTATTTTCGTAGAAAATACATTACTGCCAAGGTTCACAAGTCTTTTTTCTTCCCTTGGTCTTGAAGCAAATTTTTTCATGAATGTCATTTACACTTTTGATCGTTATTTTCCAATTGTGATCAGCATCTTGCTTTTTATTCTACTTTTGGGAGCAATTTATTACTTGCTTATATTTCGAAAGCTCTCCATCTTAAAACAAAGGGTACATTTAGTTCGCATCCCTATTGTTGGCAGAATCCTCAAATTATTGTTTACTCACTACTTTTCCATTCAACTAAGCTTCTTACTTTCCGGTGGGTTATCTGTTTCCGAAGCACTATTACTCTTTGAACAGAATCGCAGACATCCTTTTTACAGTCACTTAGCTACTGCAATTAAAAGCAAGCTTATTACCGGAGAAAGATTGGAATCCATTTTGGCAACAATGTCATTCTTCGAAAAAGAATTTCCGATGATTGTAAAACATGGACAAGAAAATGGAAAGTTGGAGCAGGAGCTGCTATTTTTCAGCAGGCACTGTATCACAAACATGGAAGAAATGATTCAAAAACGCTTAACAACCATTCAGCCTATTCTCTATATTATTATTGGATTCCTTGTGGTATCGATGTATTTAGCTATTCTATTACCCATGTTTCACCTACTTGATGGTATTTAAAAAATTGGAGGTTAGTTAGAATGATGAAAAATGAAAAAGGTTTTACATTGATAGAAATGATGATTGTTATGCTAGTAATCTCAGTGCTGTTAATTATTACAATCCCTAACGTTGCCAAACATAATTCAAATATCAACAATAAAGGTTGTGAGGCCTACGTTAAAATGGTCCAGGCTCAAGTTCAAGCATATGAAATGGATAAGAACAAAATCCCTACAATTGAAGAACTAAAAGCAGATGGGTATTTAAAGAAAGATGCTACTGGTTGTCCGAATGGTAATACAGTTGCAATAGATGCTGAAGGTAATGTAACCTCAGTTGCAAAGGTAACTAATCCCTAATGAAAAACGATCAAAACGGCTTCACTTTAATTGAGTCCCTGTTAGTTCTCTCCATCTTCATGATTATCTCCTCAATTACAGTTTTCTCCTTAAAACCGCAGCACTCAGTCCTGGAGGATGAGGCCTTTTTAACCCAATTAAAAGCAGACCTATATTATTCACAACAATATGCTATATCTCATCAACATGAAGTATCCGTTGTTATTCTTCCAGCGCAGTATAAGTATTACATGCTATTAAGACCCGAACTGCCGCCAATCATCATGCGAAATTATTCAAAAAATATTAATCTTGCTACAAGTACTCTACCCTTATATTTCAAATTCCTAAACGATGGGAATGTGAACCAGTTTGGTACCCTTCTCATCCAAACCAATAATAAAACCTATCAAATGACCGTGTTAATCGGAAAGGGACGGTTTTATGTTAAATAGTTCTAAAGGCTATTTTCTGCTTGAGCTTCTACTTTCCTTATCAGCATTGTTTTTACTTTGTTTGTTTTTACTGCCATTATTAACCGAACTAAGAGAACAATCCCGACAATTGGAATTAGAAAATAAGGCCCGACAGTTGATGTACGAAGAATTACAAGCGAATTTAGTCAGTAATCGGGGAACATCATTTTCAACTTCTATTCAAAACGGAATTGAATATCAAATCATTTGGAAAGAAAGTGAGTGGGCGGGACAAAAGGAGGTGTGTGTGAGAGTTGAAAAAAATTCGTTCCTTCCAGAAGTCGAAGTCTGTGGGCTGCTTGAATGACGATGCCTTCACACTCATTGAAGTGCTTATTTCTTTTTCAATATTCACAACAATTATTTTTTTTATGACACCTTTATTCCAAATAATTCTTAGTAATAAGGATACGGAGGCAGCTTTACAGACAATGGAGTGGGATGTATTTTCGAGCCAAATAAAAAAGGAGATCCGACTTTCCAGCCGTGCAGAGGTGATCTCGAATCGGTTAATTCTAACAAAAGAAGCGGAAACCATTCAGTATGAAAAGTACGGAACGAACCTTAGACGCCGTGTGAATTCAACTGGTCACGAAATACTCCTCCAAAATGTTTCACAGTATTCGTTCACACTCATAGATAATGCTGTTAAAATCGATGTAACTGACCTATGGGGAAGAAAATATTCAGTTACTGCATTCTCAATGGGAAATTGGCTGAATGTCCCATGATAAATAATGAGAGAGGCTTTACCTACCCACTTACCTTATGCCTTCTAATCATTTTTTTATTATTTCTTTCGGGCCGAATTGAAGTATTGTTATCCGAAAGAAAAATTGCACACGAAACCAATACAATCATGCTCGAGGAGTATTATTTCCTCTCGTCAGTAAAAAAAGTTGAAGCAATGTATCAAAAGACTGGCACCCTGCCTGCCAAAGGCACGATTACGTTTGTAAAGGGAACCATGGATTACCAAACTGAAACACCCATTGGGTATATTCAAAAGGTCAATTTCACATTGCACCTCAATATTGATGGTATACCAGCTAACGGAAGGGGATATTTTGATTCACGAACCAAACGATTATCCAAATGGCTTGAATTGAAATAATTAAATATGGGCATACTTGTTCATGAAAATTAAAGGCAGGTGTGTGTGTCCATGAAAACCAATGACTATGTAAAATACATGACTCAAACGATCGTAAAATATGCCGATCAACCGAAGGATGAAAGGAAACGTCTTCGTATCGAACGAAAAGAAACAAAAGCTTCTTTCTGGTATCGTTGGTTCGGTATTCTTCCTTACATCCTCTATTTTGAAGTTAAAAAGAGACGAAGAATGTAACTTCTCTAAATTCTTTATTTTCCTAAAATAATTATATTTTTACTATTGACAAATGATTTTATTACCGAAATTTGTTGTTTTTAATATATTGTTACAATATAAAGTCGCTAATTGTGAACATTTTCTAAACATACTGTGTTAACATTGTTAACCTCATTCCCATGTTTCAAGGGCTGTATTATAATGGAATAAATTATGGGGGTCCGAGGTGAACAATGATGGAACAAACACTAAAGATAACAAACGTTTTATCAGATCCAACACGGTACTATATTTATCAATACATTACCAAACGTCATCAAGAAGTAACAGTACAAGAAGTGGCAGAAAACTTTAATATTCATCCAAATGTTGCCCGATTGCATTTATCAAAACTTGAAGATGTAAATATGTTAGTGTCTGAAACGAAGAAAACTGGTAAAGGCGGCAGACCGAGTAGACTGTATCGTCTATCAGATGATGTAATACAGTTGCATTTTCCATTTCGTGACTACATGCTCTTATCGAAAGTCGCAATCCAAACCATGATTTCTCTTGGAGAGGCTGGAAGAAAAGCACTTTTCCTTACTGGAAAACGTTTTGGTGCAGAGCTGATTGAACAAGAAAAGGCAAAAAGGGCGTTTGGAGAGGAATTAGAATTTGACCAAAAGCTAATAATATTAAAAAGTGCTGCAACTCTAGCTGGTTTTTATCCTGAATTTGAAGCAAATGGCGATAAAACAAAAATCTATTTCCAAATTTTCAATTGTCCATTCAAAGAAGTAGCAGAAGATCACTCGGAAACAGTTTGTAGTATGCACCATGAATTCTTGAAGGGGATGTTTGGAGCACTTTTTGAATCAGTTGAGTTAATTGAAAAAGATAATATTATTTCTGGATGTGAAACTTGTTCATATCAAGCGCTTGTAACAAACTAATTCGAAACCATTATTTACATTGTACCTCCTTTTACTTTATAATATTGTAATGATGGGATCGCAGGGTAAAAGGAGGGATACATATGGATCGCATGTTCAGAGTTTGTGGTTTCTGGACGGGCATTTTTACAGTAATGTTTTATCTAGGTGATTTGGATAAGACGGCAATGTTATTCTTAGCCCAAACAGGTTTTTTCGTTCTGCTTAGCTATCTAAAACTATCCGAGCGCATGTATTTGTGGGTATTCGGAGCATATTTAACAGTTTTCTTCGCAGGCTTCACTTATTGGACAACGTTCATGATGGTGCCTGGTGCAGGACATTAAGTAACAATTAGAAAAAAACGCCGGAAAACTCCGGCGTTTTTTCTTTATTCGATGAAGATATCACTCAATTTTAATTTAACCTCTTTTTGCTGGATAACCACATGAAAATAGGAACTCATCCCTGAGGGCATAATCAAACTGCGAATCGCTCGATTTCGTTTGCTTACCTCTGAAAAGGGATTGGGATCATAATGGCTTGCTAATTCTTTCAGAATACCTGCCTTTAATAAAAACTCATCCTGTCTTAGCTTTGAAATAAATTCTAAGTTTTCCTGTTCACCTTTTTGAATAAGATAATCAAAATGGATATGTGTTGTTATATCCATTTCTCCAGGATTTTGCAAGATATTATCAATCATCTGATGCTGATAATAACCTCTCAAACTACCCTTTACCCTTCTAGGGTCCATCCACTCTTCATTTGTATAGCCATAATCAGCTGTTACTACAATCCCTTTTAACAATGCACGGGAAATTCCCTTTATCATCTCCACCATGGCTAACGGGACCTCCAACCGCTGCTTTTCCTTTAATTCAATTCGGCTTTCCTTTAAAAACATTTGAATATCTGAATTGGTTAAAGGTACCTTTTGTTCATACAGTTGATTATTTCGAACCCCTATCATAACTTCATGTAGTTCCTCGTTTTCTTTTTCAATGACATGAACTGGTAATGCATCAAAGAGTTCGTTAGAAAAAATCATTCCTTCAAATGCGGTAACTTCGTTAATGTTCTCTACTTGGACAATGGGAAAATCGTCCATTAACAAATCTTGCTGCAGTTTACGATGAAAAGGACTGCTTTCAACTATTATATAGGTTAATGGGGTTTGAATCGTTTCCTTCCATTCCTGTAAAAATGCTTTGGCAAAACGTCCATTTCCAGCACCTATTTCACAAAAAACGGGGTTAAGTTGTGCCCGCTTACATATTTGAGAAAACCACTTTGCTATCATTCTTCCGTATATATCAGAAATATTACTTGTTGTAATGAAGTCTCCTTGCCGTCCAATTTTTTGTTTATCCCTCATATAATAGCCAAATTCAGGATGATACAATGCTGCACCAATATATTTTTCGTAGGTGATCAACTCATTGGGTAAATTTGAAAATAATGTATTAAAAAATGTGTTCATATATGCTCCTTTTCAAATAAACACTATTGACACAGTGAAAACTTTATAATATTGTAAGGATAGTAGCTTAAACTTTATCCCCTCCCATATTAGAATAGAATATCCCCCAGAAAAACCCTTCTCATTTTGGAGAAGGGTTTTTCTATATTGTCTCCCCTAGTTGCTAAAATCCATTCAAAAATGGATTACTGTCCATTTCTGCACCAATGGTTGTCACAGGTCCATGACCAGATAATACATACGTTTCCTCAGGTAATACAAGCAACTTATCGTGTATACTTTTTAATAACAGTGATGCGTTCCCTTCCCTTAGGTCTGTACGGCCAATGCTGCCTTGAAAAAGGGCATCTCCAGAGATAACAAATCCTTGCTCCTCAAAATAACAAGAGATACTTCCTGGTGAATGACCAGGGGTATGAAAAATGCTAAATTCAAAATCACCAATTTTCATAACGCCCTCATTTTTAATGATCTGATCAGCAGGATTGACTCTTAATGAATCCTGAATCATAAAGAATTGTGAACCATTTAGTGCGGGGTCACCAAGCCAGTTTTCTTCCTTTTTGTGAACATAGACTGGAATTTTATAAAAGTCCCTTACTTCATCGACACCCCCGATATGATCAAAGTGTGCATGAGTTAGGACAATGGCAAGAGGTTTCAGTTTTCTATTATTCAACAACTGAATTAGCTTTTTCCCTTCGCTGCCGGGATCAAAAATTAAACATGAACGGTCGGAATTTTCTACGATGTAACAGTTAGTTTGAAGTGCCCCCAATGGAATTTGCTGCCATTTCATATTTTTGTACCTCCAATTGAATTTACGATATCATTATTTTACACTATGTATTAAGCAGAGAGAAAGAATACAAATTCACCCGAGTTCTTTTTTGCTCTCGACAAATGAAAGAAAAAAATATAAAATAAGAATCGAATGTAAATAATATAGGTACATAATTTTCTTAAATTTGTTTGATGTATGCCTGCTTATAATAATAAAAGGGGGATTTTCCATGGGTTTAGTAATTATTTTTGCTCTCGTAACCATACTTGCTGCTTTCGGTGGATTATCAGCACTAAAGAATAAAAATTTCTTAGGTGCATTTTGGGGTGTAGCTTCATTTGTGGTTTTCGGCTGGTTTACAGTTATGACCATCATTAATTCTGGATTTCCAACAGGAACTCACTAAGAGTTTTAAAAGACTGCCAACCGGCAGTCTTTTTATTTTGAATGGATTGGAGTGTCCCGCTGCACCCATATATTAGTCCTCATTTAAAAGGTTGGTTACCCTCTCTACTTTATATTCCATACTCCGCTGAACATCTCTTCTGTCATCAATACGAATCGTTGTAGCAACCCTCTGGATACCTTCAGAAAAGGGTACTTCGTGCATTTCTTGGATAACTTCAAATAAAACGGAAAGTTCACCTTCGATAATGGTATTCATGGGTGTTAATTGAAAACGTATTTTCCCTTCCTCTTGATTTTTTCTCAAAACCTTTTGAATACTTGCTACATATTTACTAACACTAGGAGTTTCTGTTCCAATTGGAATTACAGTTACATCTACTATAGCCATGACTGAATACCTTCCTCTTTAAGTTTTTGATTCAACCTGATTTTATCATAACAGAAGATAAAATAAAAAAATGACACTGTATATACTAGTGTCATTCCTTTATCAATTCATATAATTTCTTTCCATCAAGATCGATAATTTTTTCATATCGATTCCCATACAAGAGAGCCTCACCAGTTGGTGATAGTAGCATTGGCTCGTTTTCTAAACCATCCATGATTAGGTTGCTGCGGCCATTCTTAAGATTATAAGTTAGAAGTTGGAAACCCTCTGAATAAGTATCCAATTCTCCACCTGATAGAGGCCTTAAGGTAGTAAATTGGCTTTTTTCTTCATTATAGTCATAAAAAGGAACTAACCAATCTGAATACTTTGTTAACTGCGGCATGGAAAAAGTAAATAGTTTACGTAGTTTGTTATCAAAAAATGAATAATTGGACATGGATTGGTTTTGTTCATTTATGGTGATAGTCATAATTAAGTTAGGAAAGGCAGAAAAATTTATAACTGATGAAAACAAATTCTTCTCGATCCCAGTTTCTAAATTTTTACCATTAAGTGGTACTAATAAGGTTGGCTGATCTTCATTCCAATTAATCCAAGCTATCTGATTAACAGCTACCCACTTCATAAAAGGCTGAGGCATATCAAGTTCAGATGTGGTTGATTGTTCCAAGTCTAGTAATAACACCTGAAAACTCCAATCCTCTGCAAATTTAGTTACTAAAACCTGAGATTCATTATATGGGTTCCATTCAAAGGCTAATTCATAGGATAGGAAATCTTTTTGAAGGATTACGCTCCCTTTCGTGTCAATTATTGTAACCAACCCTTCAGATGGTGATTGCGAAGCATGGATTAGGATGCTTTTTTGGGAAGGACTAATTTGTACATTGATGATGGGATATTCACTTTTATAAATTAATTCACTTTTACCTGTAAAGAGATTGTAGCGGTATATACTTGAAGTTTGTTCTAGATTCGTAATATAGAGGACTTGTTTCTCAGAAAGCCAGCCGGCGAGTTTCGAAAATTCACCTTCTGGAATTGAAATCGGTAGTTTCCACTTATCTCCAGAAGTAGTGGTAACCGGAGACTTAGGCTTTTCATTTTTAACAGGCACTTTTTGTTTTACTTGCTCGTTTTGAGCACATGCACCTAAGATGAGGATTAATAAAAATAAATAGAGGACCAGAAACATTGGATTTAGATTACTATTCCTTTTCACATTAATCAATATTTCCTCCTCTCTTATTCTCTCTCATAAATAAGTACGTTCTTTGAACTATAATGTTTCAATATTATAACAAATTTTGCAGATAGTAATAAAGGAAAAACCGTATCACTGCGGATTTTCCTTTATAGACTATTGATTCAATTTATTTTTAATAAGCCATGCAGCACCAAGTACACCTGCATCATTTCCTAGGGTAGCCAATGCGAGTTTTGTTGAGTCACGGACTGCTGAAAAGGCAAACTTCTCAAAATTACTTATTACTGGATTTAATAAAATATCGCCTGCTTTAGAAACACCGCCACCTAGAACAATTTTTTCCGGATTTAGTGTATTGGCAATACTAGCTAACGCAAAACCTAAGTGGAAGGATACCTCATTCAATACGGTCTGAGCCAACCGATCATTATTACGTGCTGCATCAAAGACGTCTTTAGCTGTTATCGTATTATTCTCAACCATTTTTGAGGTTAATTCACTTTGTATCCCCTTAGCAAGTTCCATTCGGGCTAGGCGTACAATTCCTGTTGCAGAAGCCACGGTTTCAAGACAACCCGTTTTCCCACAGTTACATTGTGCTCCATCAAACGGAATAGCAGTAATATGGCCGATTTCACCAGCTGCACCATTAATACCTTGAACAACTTTTCCACCAGCAATAACACCTCCGCCGACACCTGTTCCAAGGGTAACGCAAACAAGATCCTTCGCTCCATTGCCTGCACCCATCCACATTTCACCCAACGCTGCACAATTCGCGTCATTTTCAATCGCAGCTGGGAGCGAAGTTGCTGTCTCAAGACTATTCTTTAGAGGATAATTATTTGGCCAGCCTAAATTTACAACATTTAAAAGTATTCCCTTTTCATAGTTAACCGGACCGGGTGCCCCCATACCAATTCCTAGTAAAATATCTTTTGTTTGACCATGTTCCTTTAGTTTCTCATCAATTGCACTTGCGATATTATTGGTTATGTTTTTTCCTTCATTCGTATTATCCGTTGGTATTTCCCATTTATGAACGATTTCGCCATCCATTGTTATAAAC
>NZ_JBALSN010000321.1:0-8188 GCF_036966985.1 Neobacillus drentensis
GAAGTAGATACATATGAAGAAGCCATTGCTGTTGCGAATGATGTCGAGTATGGTTTATCTGCTTCGATTGTGACCAATAATCTTAAAATTGCTAACCAATTCACCAAAGATATTCAAGCGGGGACAGTCAAGGTTAACCGTACTACGACTGGAAATCTAATGAATGCACCATTTGGAGGCTTGAAAAAGTCAAGTACCTCTACCTTCCGTGAATCTGGAAGAGTAGGCTTAGAGTTCTTTACACAATTAAAAACGGTCTATATGGGCTATTAATCACAATATGATATATAAAGGAGAACCGGGATGAAATCTGTTTTAAAAATTGAATTAGAAGAAGCAAAGTTAATGATTGAGGCTGCAAAGAAAAAATCAGAAGAGATCAATGTATTTGAGACAATTGCAATTGTTGATGACGGCGGAAACCTAATTGCGCTTGAACGCATGAATGGAGCACGCATTACAGGGCCAGAAATCTCAATCGCGAAAGCGTACACAGCTGCTGGTCACAAACGCTCTACCCATTTGTTTAACAAGGAACCTAATGGTCCTGCGCTTCCTGGAAATGAGGCTTTCGGAATTCAACAAATGCTTCCAGGGAAGTTCGCCATTTTTGTTGGGGGGTTCCCAATTGTCGTCAATGGTGAAGTGGTAGGCGGAATTGGTGTAAGTGGCGGAAACGGCGAACAAGATACTGCTGTGGGTACCGCAGCGCTTCAAGCACTTCAATCCTATTTAGAAGGCGATGGTCTGGAAGTAATTACGGCAGCCGATATAAAAAAATAAGAAAAACCGGACCTCATTCATGTATGTTTTTCGCAGAATGAGGTCTCTCTTAATCTATGCTTCTATTAAAAAAGGGGTAAAAATGTTATATTGGTATACAAAGGGGGAGAATCAACTGAAAACATATCTTGAGTTAGCTATTGGATTTGCCCGCACCGGTGTGACTGGTTATGGGGGCGGACCCTCGACTATACCGTTGATTGAATTTGAAGCTGTAAAAAAATACAAGTGGATGGACGAACAAGAATTTGTAGAAATCCTCGCATTAGCTAATACCTTGCCAGGGCCGATTGCCACAAAAATGGCTGCGTATATCGGTTACAAGGTAAAGGGGTATTTAGGGGCTACCGTGGCCATTCTAACCCACATACTGCCTTCGATTGTCGCAATGATTGCCTTATTGGGTGTGCTTTATTCCTTTAAGGAATCACCGATTGTCAGCGGAATGGTTCAAGGGGTTACACCGGTGATTGGCTTTATGTTGTTGGAGATGGCCTACCGATTTTTCCAAAATGGCCGCAAAGGCTTAGGTTTTCCGATCATGCTCACGCTTTCGATCGTTACATTGATTATCGTTCAGTTCCTTGGAGTACATCCAGGTATCCTAATTGCGGTATTCCTCATCGCTGCCTTTATCATCGCCGATCGAAAGGAAAAAGCGGCAAAAGCTTCGGCTGAGATGCTTCTTCAGAGAAAGGAAAAAAGTTCATGATCTATTTGCATATCTTTTGGTCGTTTTTTATTGCTAATTTATTGGGATACGGCGGCGGACCTGCAACCATTCCATTAATCCAAAATGAAGTGGTCAATCATTACCATTGGATGAGTCTCTCCGAGTTTGGGGATGTCTTAGCGATTGCAAATGCCTTGCCTGGACCGATTGCCACCAAAATGGGGGGCTATATTGGTTATCAACTAGGGGGAGTTCTCGGTGCAACGATTGCTCTAATCGCCACCATCCTGCCTTCTGCCCTGGCCGTTATTTTACTTTTTAAGTTTATCAATCTATTTAAAGGCTCTCCAAAAGTGGCGCTTATGACAAAGTCTGTTCAGCCGATTATTTTCATTTTACTTGCTGTGATGGCCTATCAATTCTTTTTAACAGCCTATGAAAAAAGTGGTCTTTTTCACTTAGTCTTATTAGCTGTGGTTAGTTATTTTGCCTTAATCAAAATAAAAATGCACCCATCCTTGTTAATTGTTTGCTGCTTAGTTTATGGTGGTGTTTTTCTTTCATAAAAGGGAAAGTTAAAAAAATAAATAAAATGAGCGGGTGGAAGTTATGGATTTAAGATGGGAGGAAAACAATCTTTTATCGATTCGTGAGCATGCATATAACTATTTAAAGGAAATGATTCTTGAGGGCGAATTAAAAGCGGGTGACCGGTTAATTGAACGAGAACTGGCTGGGAAATTAGGCATCAGCCGGACACCGATTCGAGAAGCCTTGTTCCGCTTGGAATCCCAAGGCTTTGTAAAAACAGTTCCCAGAAAAGGTGTCGTTGTCTCGAATATATCCGAGAATGAAGTCATCGAGGTATTTACAATCCTTGCCTCATTAGAAGTCCTTGCCGTTAAATTGGCTGCGGGGCGGATGGATAAAGAAACACAACTAGAATTGGATCAAAAGATCAAAGAACTGATGGAGTTAAGAGATCAAGCGGAAGAAAATTTTAATCTTGAACATATTGAGATGAATCGTCTCATTAATAAAGCATCGAAAAGCCCTAAATTATTTGAGATTCTCTCTGGTCTGATTGACTATATACATATGGCTGCAAATATGGGATATGAGACACCAGGCCGAAGGAAAGAATCATTAAAAGAACACATCGATATCATGAAAGCCCTGCGTGATAAAGAAGCAGAAATGGCTGAATATTTAATGAGGATTCATATTGAAAACTCAAAAAAAGCTTATATCACCTATATAGAAAATATAAAAGTAAAGCTAAATAAAAAGGAAAAATTGATGTCCACGTGATCTATTCTAGAAAAGCTCTCTTGAGTGAGCTTTCATCATTATTCATGACCACACCGTCTACTCGATGTGGTCTAAAATTTACCTTTTTTAAAAAATGAAAAGATTTAAAATGTTTGTATTGTCTGATAATTTTAAATATGGTATATTGTATACCAAGAAGATAAATTAAAGGGAGGAAACGAAGCATGCCAAAAATAAATTTCATTAACAGCAATAAACAATTAGAGGTACCAGAGGATTCGAATATTTTAAGGATGTCCCTTCGTTACGATGGAGAACTCCCAAACCGATGTGGCGGAGGAATTTGCGGCAGCTGCGTTTTTAAAACAGAAGAAGGTGCCGAATTTCTAGATAAAGTTAAGGTGCAGGAAAGAAGAAAATTAGGGGAAGACTGGTTAAAAGAAGGATATCGCCTTGGGTGCCAAACTTTCGTAACAAACGGTGACATTTCAATTTCTTGGGATGATGATTTTACAGAAGTCGTCAAAAAGAGAAAGCCAGATAAAATTCAGAAAGAAGTCACAACTATTTAATTAGCGAACTAAAAAAATATGAATTCGGGGTGAGATCCATGTGGGCCTGTGACAGACATATGAAAGAAATATTAAACTTCTTAGATACTCCCCATATTAGCAAAGCTTCCTATAAAATTAAATGTTCACTATGCGATAATCACGCACTTGCAAAAATCTATTACACACATAAACCATTACAACTGAAAAAGAATGAAAAATTACGTGCATATGCCTAGGATCTAAAATGCCTGCCCCCCAGTGCCTTAAAGTTATAAAGTAGTGGGGGACAGGCAAAGATTTTAATACAGTAAAGAAAAAGCGATGAGTTTTCTATTCATTGCTTTTTTTTGTTAAAATAATAGAAATTAGACGCATTCAATGCATCAGATAGCCGTTTATTAAGGAGAAATAACCTAATGGAAAATAACCTTATTGAAACATGTTCAAGTCTTATTAAAAATGCAACGAATATCGTAGTGTTAACAGGTGCTGGAATTAGCACGGAATCTGGCATTAAAGACTTTCGTTCGAGAACGGGTGTTTATCAAAGGGCACCCGAATATATCCTTTCCCTTGAGTATTTTTATAAGTGTCCACTGGAATTTTATCAATTTGCAATCGATAACCTTTATCATCCAGACGCTGCTCCGAATATAGGACATGAGATCCTTGCAAAGTGGGAA
Source organism: Neobacillus drentensis (assembly GCF_036966985.1). Taxonomy (GTDB): domain Bacteria; phylum Bacillota; class Bacilli; order Bacillales; family Cytobacillaceae; genus Neobacillus; species Neobacillus drentensis_E. Next base: position 3,966 of record NZ_JBALSN010000321.1, read on the forward strand.
AGACAAGGGAAAGTATCTCATATCGTTACCCAAAATATTGATGGAATTCATCAAAAAGCAGGCAGTAAAAATGTGATTGAGTTTCATGGAACGATGAAAACAGCTTCTTGTATGAATTGCGGAAGTAGCTATACCACTGAAGAAATGGTAAATCGACTAGAAACTTTGGATGAATTCTATGTTTGTGACCAATGTGAAACCCAACATAAGCGAGAACGTTTCATCAAACCGGATGTTGTTTTATTTGGTGATACTGGTAAATGGTTTACGGTTGAAGGGTTTAATAAAATTTTACATACGATTGAGGAGGCAGATTGTTTATTGGTGTTAGGGACGAGTCTTAAGGTCACACCATTTTCAACATTCCCTCAATATAGAAGGAAAAGCACTCCATTGATTATAATTAATATTGGTGATACTCCATATGACATGGATTATAATACATTCGTCATTCCTGAGTCGATTGGGAAGTCCTTGTCCCTATTGGATGAACATTTAAGGACTTGAAAAAAATTTTACAAAAAAAAGTTGGTGGGAATGGTGAGTGAAAGTAAGCAGTATGTCTGGTATGCAAGTTATGGTTCAAATTTAAATAAGGATCGATTTTTATGCTACATAAAGGGAGGGAGTCCAGCGGGGTCAACAAGGGTTGAGTCAGGTTGTAAAGATTCATCCCTTCCGGTCGCTGAGACCACTTTTCCATTGCATCGTCCTCTTTACTTTGCAAAAGAGGCAGCTGGGTGGCAATCGCAAGGTGTAGCCTTTATAGGATTAAAGCAAGGAGAGGAGTATCTCACCTATAGTAAAAAATATTTAATCACCATTGAACAGTTTTTAGATGTGGTGAAACAGGAGAATAGTGGGGACCACTTCGAAATAGATTTAAACGAGGTAAAAGAGAAAGGGTCTAAAATATTTCGCCACCGTGCTTGGTATGGCAATATCATTTATCTAGGTGATGACCAAGGGTATCCAATTTTCACCTTTACAGCCCCTTGGGAACAAGCTGAAGTAGAAATGAAAAAGCCATCCCATAATTATTTAGCCACTATTATTAAAGGGTTAAAAACAGACTATACGGAGGAAGAAATCTTTTATTATCTTCAAAATACACCTGGCATTACGGGTTTCTATACTGATGATGAATTAGCAAAAGTTATTGCAAACACGGAATCTTAATAGCTTGAAAACGAACAAAACCTTCCGTAGTTAATGGAAGGTTTTGTGTTTATCATTACTTTGCAAAGAAGTTTTCCGTATAGTACGGTTGTGATTCATCATTAAATGCCACACCTACCCCTAAATACTCATACCCCTCACGCAAAATGTTTTCTCGATGCCCAAGTGAGTTCATTAAGCCTTCATGAGCGAAAATGCTGCTAAATTGGCCATAGGCAAGGTTTTCGCCCGCCAAATGAAAGGTGATATCGTCTTCTTTCATCCGGTCAAACGGAGATTGTCCTTCAAGGTTGGTGTGATCGAAATAATGATGGGCAGCCATATCGGTGCTATGCTTACGGGCCGTTTCTCGAACGTGCTCATCCCAAGTAAGGATAGGCAGTTGGTGATTTACTCGTGCGGCATTAGTTAAATCAAATAACTGATATTCAAAGCCCTCTTTTAAAGCTGAATTCCCTTTTGTGTAAAAATCCATTTTTTCCTCTTCAAAGTCTTTGTTGATCAATTGAATGGCGGTAACTGTATTATTTTCATGTTTATCATAAAAGACGGTTACATAGGCTCCCTCGACTAAAAACAAATCATTATCACTATTTTCCTGTAGTTGGTATACCGTGAACCCTTTTTGAATTTTTGTTAAAGGTTCCCCAAGCTTTTCACGGACAGTTTTTTTAGAACTTCCAAGTTTAATTCCATTGGTTGATGAGATTAAATCTTGATTTGTGTATAATCCGGCAGCTTTGTTGTTTTCATCGTACATGACCATAAAGAAATCATGATAATCTTGATGATAGCTATACCAATTTGTTCCATATTCATTAAGGGATGTCCGGTTTGCACTTCCTAAATCATGTTCTATATCTGCTTTTGGATTGCCAATTTCAACATTATGAATTGCAAAAACTTGTTCAGCAGGCAAGGTCAACTCTACTTTTTCTTTTTGCTGTTGTGGTTGTTGTTTAGTAATTGGACTATCCTTCAATTGAATGCCTAGCTGTTTCCCTATTAGTTGAACTTTTTCGGAAAAACTATTAAGGGTCTCTGCTATTGCTGTGTTGTCTTTGACATTTAATACAGACTGAATGGAATCAACCGTCTTTTCAATATTGCCTTTTTCCAATTGTTCGTCTATGACAGGGAGTGAAAATTTAAATAAAAGAATAAATGAGATGATTGCCAGAAATCGTACCATGTTCGTTTCCTCCATTTCTATTAGAATTGTAGCCAATTAAAAGAAAATGTATAAGTAATATGCTTGAGGGGAATATGGGAACAGCATGTGACAATATCAATTCCACTAGATGAACATCTAAAGGCACTATCTTAAAGTTGATAGTGCCTAGCCTTTCTTAGATCATTTAAGTATATGACGAATTTTTTCATAACTATCCTTGCATCATTTTCGAATGGTCGCTGACCCGATATATTTTCCGCGGACGCCCCTTGGAGGAAGGAGCCTCATCGCCAATAATTTCTGCCATGCCTTCTTCCACTAAAGCTGTAAGGATACGACGTGCATTTCTTGGTGTCATTTTGAGCCAGTCTGCCACTTGGGTTGAGGTAATCGATCCATTACCCATTCTTTTTTGAACCGATAATATTTTATTAAAGGTTGTAATAGTTATTCCGCTATTTTTAAGTTTTTCACTTATTTCTTTGTTCTCTGTGCGGTACTGAAAAGAAATGGCTTCTTGTTCTTTCAATGGACCCTCGATTGTTCCATTATCATCCACCAAGAAAGCGCAAAAAGAATCATAATTTTGTGCATGGTTTAATCCGAGACGAGCATTCTCCTCTGCTGTAAGGGCAGTATCCCCATAGCCAATACCAATATTGGATGGTAAATCCGCAAGCAGTGCTAATTGTTCCAAAAGAGAGGAAATCGAATTCTCTGTTGCCTCTAATGAACCTCTGGTTGAAAAAATAACAAATACCCCAATTCCAATCGTTACGAAAGAACCTGAAATGGATTCTGCAAAATTTAAAATGGCTGCCTGTATCTCTAAACTTAATCGATGAATATCGTAGGAAAGCATATTATGATCGTCTTTATTCTCCATTCCTTGCACCTTTACAAGGATAACCGCAATTTGTGATTGCTTAAAATGAATTGTTTCCCATTGCTGGACTGCTGATGACAATGTCTTACGAATGTTACTTCTCGTTGGGGCAACCCAATAGGTAGTTATATCATTAGAGCGCAATTGATCATATATGGAACGGAGGCTAGTTATACATATATCAACTTTTCGATCGTGAATAAGTTTTTGATGAAAAGCTAGTAGATTCGGAAGTGGAGTTTCATTGGTGTATTCATGAACAAATACCTGATCACTTGGTATACCAAGATCGCGGTATGTTTCATAAACATCACGATCCGTAAGCGTGTCGATACTAATCCTTTCTAGGCTCTTTTTATCATTATAACCAATATCAACTAAGGTCTTAGTTAAGCTGGCTCCATCTAGTTGAAGTATAAAAAAGGGTTGCTTGACAGCACTCTTTTGAAAGGGATTAAATAGGGCTGGCCCAGCAAGAATCCATAGGTCAATTACATGTTGATTGTTTACGACGATACTTGTAGCTTCTTCAGGTAATTGATAAATAAATGGAACAGGCTGCAGTCGGTCACTATATTCAGTTGCTATTTCAGCAATAAGTTGGACAGAGTCAATTGGTCCGATGATTCCGGCTCTTGGTTTCAAAAATTCCCCTCCTATATGTTTTGGTTCTTTCATTATACTCATTAATAAAACCTTTCGTAAAAGGATTTCATATTTTAAGTGTTTAATATTAGCATTTTCAAGTTAATTATAGAGAATTTTTAGAAAATTCTGTTGACAATAGCAATATCCAAATGTATAGTTTTATTTAAGGAACATATTAAGAATAATTCCGTTAATAAAATAATTAGGAGTGTTGAGAATGAGTAAATCGATGGAGAAACATAATTTATTTCCGTTAGTTGATCAAGAGCAATTTAAACAGGTCATTGGTCACTTTGCTAGCGGGGTAACAATTATAACTGTCAGAAATAATGATGT
>NZ_JBALSN010000321.1:8204-8364 GCF_036966985.1 Neobacillus drentensis
AAGTACGGGTACTTGTCATGCAATTTCAGCTGCCGAATCCTTTACGGTTAACATCGTTAGTGAAACTCAAAAGGAGTTAGCGTTAAGATTTGCAAGAGCAAATACAGATAAGTTTGAAGGGACTGACTTTTCTTACGGTGAGTTAGGTAAACCTGTTTTA
>NZ_JBALSN010000322.1:0-1932 GCF_036966985.1 Neobacillus drentensis
ACGGATCTTGCGGAACCTTTTCCATTTTCAGTAAATACAATGGCGGGTTTTTTGTACTTTTCAGCAATCCTTGCTGCTAAAATTCCAATCAATCCATCTGTATAAGGACCAACCACAATAATGACTTTATGCTTATAAAGTTCATATAGATTAATCGTGAGCTCTGCTTGTTTAAACTGATCTGAAACCATCTTTTTTCTTAACTGATTTAGCCTAATTAACTTCTGCCAGCAATCTTCAATCATCTGTTCAGAACAATTTGATGTCAAAATATAAACTGCAAAATTAGGATCACTCAATCTTCCTAAAGAATTTAATATTGGTCCAAATGAAAAGCCGATAGTTTGACTGTTTACTTGCGAAATGCCTAAAAGTCGTTTTAGAACCCTTATAGGCATAGAAGGGGAGTAATTCATTTTTTCTAATCCCAATTGAACAATGACTCGGTTGTCTTCTTTTAGCGGCATAACATCTGCTATTGTTCCTAATGTCGCTAATTCAATAAAATCCCAAAGATGTTTTTCCCATAAACCTCTTTTGAGTAATAATGCATGAACAAGCTTGAATGCTACTCCGCATCCAGCCAAGGATGTAAAAGGAGACCTTTCATCACTTCTTCTAGGATTGATAAAAGCAAGCGACGGAGGGTTTCCTTTTAAAATTTCATGGTGATCAGTTACAATGACATCAATTCCAATTTGTTTTGCTCGTTTAACAGCTTCATGTGCAGACGAGCCATTATCCACCGTTATAATTAAGGCAGTACCTTTTGCAGAAAACCGATTAACTGCTTCTACGGAGAGTCCATATCCATCTGAACGCTTTGGTAATAAAAAATCCACGTTTGCATTTAATAACTTCAACCCTTTATATAGAATTGAGGTACTGGTAATCCCATCGACATCGTAGTCGCCAAATATACTAATATGTTCATCTCGTTCTATTGCTTGAAAAATTCGATTGACCGAAATATCCATATCCTTGAGATAGAATGGTCCTAATAAATATGAAGGGTCACACGATAAGAACCGATTAATTTCAAACCAATTTTTACAACCTCTTTCATATAGAAGCTCAATTACAAGTGGGTGGAGTGAAAACTGATTTGAATAGTATTGAATCGTATTCCTTTCCATCCTGGTAAGCTTTAAATCTTTTTTTATCCAATTCTCCAATTAAATTCTTCCTTTCTATAAAGTAATAACGATAAGTTGTAGGCAAATTACCCCCAATTAAACCAATTATTTGTATAATGGAAGTAATCATCATCTAAGAAAAAACACCACGACCTGATTAATCCATATGAAGAAGGTGAAACATTGTTAGCTGACATTGGACAACAGATTCGCTTATTACGAAAAAATCGTGGATTTACCATTCAACAGTTCGCACAGATTATGGATGTATCTGTGGGATATCAATCCAATTTAGAAACGGGTAAGGCAGAAACTATTTCGATTTCTTTTCTGAACAAATTACAAGAGGAGTTTTCCTTTGTTCCTTTTGTTTCAGACAAAACCTCTTTAGATGACCAATTTTCGATACGTCTTCACCACCTGAATACAATGTTAAGAAACCTCCAAGAAACAGATCCTGAAATTGTTGACTACTACTTAAATCACTTGGAACGCGGGATACATTTATTCAAAAAAGGGAATTAAATCCATTTCCTTATCAATTTTATAGACATAAATCATAAAAATTATTCATAATGGTGAAAAAAAAATTCACCATTATGAATAATTTCGAACTCCATATCTTCTTGGGGTTCTTTTTTTTGATGAACTTTTTTTTCACTATGGTGAATAAATTTAAAGAATAAGGGATAAAAAGTGAGAAGGCGACCTATGGGTTATTTATAAAAAATAGGGGGGATCAATTGAGTTTATGCAGAAAGAGGATTAGAGAATTATGGTTTCGAGATTGTGATAG
>NZ_JBALSN010000323.1:0-2649 GCF_036966985.1 Neobacillus drentensis
CGACTTTTTTCTATATAGAAGGTGAAAGGAGGTGAAGTACAATGGCACAATCACTTTTAGAAGGGACGAAGCTTCGCTTAGTGTTTGAAGGAGGTATGGACGAGGATGGTGAACCAATCCTACGCTCAAAAACGTTTAGCAATGTCAAAAAAGATGCGACAACAGATCAGATATTTCAAGCAGCATTAGCCATTTCCGTTTTGTGTAATGACATGCTAAACAAAGTAGAGCGAAATGACAGTTCTGAGATCATCGCTTAGTAGGATAGGAACCTTAGGTGACGAAAGGAGGTGAACGAATATGGCAAAAACATTAGAATTACAATTTGCAACGGAGCTTGGAAAAACAGCACGTCTAACGGTTGAAAATCCCAAAGATCCAATTGATGAAGAAGTCGTCAAGCTATCGATGGCACAGATTATTGCCTCGGAAGTTTTCACCACAAGCAGTGGCAAGTTTGTCTCTTCCAAAGGTGCGAGAGTCGTCGACCGCAACGTAACTGATTATGAACTAGTTTAAGGCGAAAAAGCCCCTTTAGAGGAAACGAAATTTTTATCAATAACACAAAAATGCGGTTCATCTCAGATGAACCGCATTTTTCCTATTAAAATAGACAATAAACAGTAAGGATCAGCATGGTTGCAATGACGCCACCAATGATCATCTTGTTCGCTCTTCTATGCTTGACCTTTTCCGCTTTTCTCCGTTCGCGTTCAGCAGCTTCTGCTTTTTGAGTTATGCTTTTTCTTTCAAAAAAGGCCGCCAGTTTATTATTCTCACTTATGCCTGCTTTTCTCTCCGCACGAAATAGAATTTGTTCTAATTCCTCTGCCGTCATCGGTCCTTCAAGGTTCAGTTGTTCCAATATCGACTCGCTTAAAGTAGAAAAACTCTGGATGACCGCAATCAATTGCCGTATATCCAAAACAGCTCCTAAGCGGGGCTTCCCTTCAAGAACCTTTGCCTCCCCAGCTCCATATAAAATCACTCTTTCTTGAGTGGTGATCCAGATGTTTTCAGGTGAAATCGACCCATGAATCATTTGATGATCGTGAAGATGGCGGAGGGCAGCAATGAGCTGTTGGATTTGATCAGGCTCGAGTGGCCCTTTTTCACTTAAGGTCCCCCCCTCTTCCCCGTCAAAAAGAGAATATAAGTAGTCTTCATCAACCTTAGCTACCTGTTCGATACACGACAAATGGCTATAATCGGAGATCGTCGTCCGGTATTCATTCTGCAATTGGTTCCATTGCGCCTTCTTAAAATCCGTTGATTTGTTCGAAAAATCAACCAACCTTAGGATAAACGTCCGGCCCGTTTCGATTTCTATGACCTCAAAAACACTAAGACCAAAATCATTAGAAAACAACTTTCTCTTTATATCAAAACCACCAATATCCACTGTTTACACCAGGCTTTCTTCATATGTTAAGTGCGCTCTCCTCTAATTGTGGAAAGAATCGGTTCGAGTGGCCCTCGATTTAATCGTTGAGTCAACTATTTTTTACTCTCCTTCTATTATAGTCACGAAAAAATTGGCAATGATAGTAGAGGAGGTGAAGAAATGATGACAAAAGATCCGAATCTTCGTGGAGATATGCTGGCAGATGAATGGAATAGCGAAGAGGTTCAAAATGAAATGATGTTCACCGGCATAACTCACGATGAGTGGCTTGTCAACCGACTAAATGATGATGATGACTCTCAGGAAGAAGAACATGATGATTACGCTTGGTAGTCCAGACAGAAAAAGCCACGGAAGGCTCCGTGGCTTTTCGGATAAGATGTGCTTAATTGGTAGATGGCGCCATTTACTAAAAAGAGGCCGGAAACCCGGCCCTACTAATTAACGATTATCCACTTTCTCCGGATAGATGTCATGGTTCATCAAACGGAAATGGGCCATCTCTTCATACTTTGTCCCTGGCTTTCCATAATTGCACCATGGATCAATGGAAATTCCGCCGCGTGGAGTGAACTTACCCCAAACCTCAATATACCTTGGGTCAAGCAACTTAATTAAATCATTCATGATGATATTGACACAATCCTCATGGAAATCCCCATGATTCCTGAAACTAAACAAATACAGCTTCAACGATTTGCTCTCAACAATCTTTTTGTCCGGAACATACGAAATATACATCGTCGCAAAATCCGGCTGGCGCGTCAATGGACATAAACTAGTAAACTCCGGGCAATTAAATTTTACAAAATAATCACGATCCGGGTGAAGATTATCGACTGCCTCTAACACCTCAGGCGCATATTCAAATGAATAGGTAGTCCCTTGATTACCTAATAATGTTAAATCCTTTAAACCTTCCTCATGGCTTCTGCCAGACATAAAAAAAACCTCCTAACAATGTATCCCACACTTTTTCCAAAAAAGAGTTTCCACAGCAGCAGCTATACTCTTTAACTATCAGGACCCAACAAAAAAGCCACGTCCAATATGGACATGGCTTAATAGTCATGTATCCATAGTTTTTTATAGAGGGTATCAGCTATGAACCTCTCCCGCAAGTACGGGTATTCTCTTCTTCATATCATATAGAACCGCACACTATTCGTCAATGGTAGATGAAGGCAAAATGCAACAAACCTTTTATAATGAAAAATTTTACTGCGTTGGTGCCTGACACCATG
>NZ_JBALSN010000323.1:2739-3398 GCF_036966985.1 Neobacillus drentensis
AAGGGGGATATAATGAAACAACAAGAAGTAGGTTCAAGGGGGATCGGGCTGCCTCTTACCATTTCCATCATTGCCATTTCATTCTCGGCGATTTTTGTCAAATGGTCGGACGCACCAGCTTCGATTTTGAGTATGTACCGGATGTGGTTTGCCAGTCTTTTAATGGTACCGATCGTCTGGAATAAACGAAATGAATTTAAAAACATTGTGAATAAAGATTGGCTGTTATTATTTTTTTCAGGCGTCTTTTTAGCTCTGCATTTTGTCCTTTGGTTCGGGTCATTGAAATTAACAACAGTCGCAAGTTCGACCATCATCCTTGCCTTGCAACCGATCGTCTCCTTGCTTGGCGGCTTTCTTCTTTTTAAAGAACGAACCACGATGTCTGCATTGATGACAATGGGGATTGCCATTATCGGAGCGATGATGATCGGCTGGGGAGATTTTGGATTAAGCAAGAACGCAATTATGGGCGATTTGCTTTCATTTTTTAGTGTCATTTCCGTTGTTGGATACCTATTAATCGGTCAATCCATTGTGAAAAAAGTATCGCATTGGCTTTATAGCTTTTGTGTATTTTTCTCTGCGGCGATTGTTCTTACCATTTATAACGTATCGACAGGCGTTTCTTTAACGGGCTATCCGGCCAAGGAATGGGG
>NZ_JBALSN010000324.1:0-6902 GCF_036966985.1 Neobacillus drentensis
CTTTTTGAACTGCTTCAAGGAAAATTTCCTCCTTGTACTTGAAAAATAACTTGGTTAATTGTTCTTATATTAGTTCCTCTTGGAAACTCTTGCCTCATTAGTGAAACAAAAAAAGTTACCAATAGTCCAAACTCGATATGTTATGATGAAAAAAAGAGATTAATGTTAACTCATTTCAATGTATAGTTAACATCTGTGAACTAGGAGGAGAAATAATGTATAAACTGCGAGGTCACCATCTTTTTTGCTTATTGGGCTATAGGGGAATGGGCTATTCAGAAGAGTACGTGAAAAATATGACACACTTGCATCAAACCTTGCGAAATAACCCAAAGACGCTAATTCAGCTTGTTAAGGGTCCCGATCAGTTGTGTGAAAAATATCCCAACTCAGGTATTTATCACTGCCAAGACGACAATATTTATGAAAGAGATCAGGCTATTTTAGATAAAATAGGACTTAAAATCGGCCAAATTCTGAATTGGGAGGACATTGAGTCGTGCATCAGAAAGTTTGTCGTCCCCTCCGATATTCAAATTGTGTGTAAAACTTGTTCCTGGCGTTCCTATGGAGTTTGTGAGGAAGGGATTCAAGAGATTCATGAATGGAAGGGTTTAAGGGAAGTTAAATGAGCCTATCCACCTTTAGATTCATCATTTGCCTCCACATAAACTTAATTTAATCTGTACACTGAGTTTACAAGACTTTAATATTCAGATGTTATGATTGGATTAACAACGAATGAGGAGGCTGTAAAAATGAATGTGCGTGCAATGTTTATTGATATGGATGGTACACTACTAAAATCCTCAAATACCATTTCTAGCCGAAATATGGAAGCCGTTAATTCGCTCATTAATCAGGGAGTTAAGGTTTTTCTGGCTACTGGTCGACACTATGAAGTAACAGTTCCTTACCATAAAGAAATTGGACTACGAACTCCTATGATCTGTTTGAATGGTGCCGCTATTCATAATGCAGAGACAGGAAAAACGATGCAAATAAAAACCGTCCGACTGAACGAAGAACGGTTCCACCAGTTGACCGCTGAAAATGCCTGGAATGTTATAATCCATACAGCAAATGGCGTTTATTGCAAGGAGACAAGTGAAGAAATTGATTATTGGACAAAAGTTGGGCAAATTCCGCCTCATTATATTGGAGATTTAAGACAGGCAAATTATCAAGACGTTCTTAAATATAGTGTTCGAACAGGTACACCATGTCCGAACATTTCCGCTTTGTTTAACAAGGAAGCAGAAGTCATCAATTGGAATGACGGGTTTGAATTGCTTGCTCCTAATGTTTCCAAATGGTCTGCAATAAAAAGCCTCCTTCGCGAATTTCGAATCAGTCCAAATGAAGTTGTAGCTATTGGAGACGGACCCAATGATATCGAGATGCTTCGCCATGTCGGTACTGGTGTAGCTATGGGGAACGCGAGTCAAGAGGTTAAAGCAGCCGCCGATTTTATGACAGGACACCACGAAAATGATGGAGTAGCTCAGTTTATAGAACGATATCTTCTTAAATCAAAACAATCATATGCGATTTAGAGTATGTTTATTTGACTCTGCGTCATAAAAAAATGGCAGATGTTGTTTTAGATTCATACCTTTCAATATTTAAAATTTATAGACAAAAAAGCCTGTATTATGGATTATTGTGTAATCCTAAATACAGGCTTTTAATCTAGTATTTTATTTCCTAGACCGCTGATTATAATCCCGTTCAATTCCTTCTTTCCAGCTTCGATCAATCTTTTTGCCACTTCGAAGATTACTTACGGCTTCATTGACCGCTTCATAATTTAATTGCGTTCCTTTGTGGTCCGCATGGTATTCCACTGCGAATTCCTCTTCGATTCCAAATTGTGCAGCCGCTGAGATCGCATCGATATTCGCACCAAGGAAGATGAATTCCCAGCCAAATTTCTCTTTTTGATGACGAACCATTTTTTTGATTTTATCCGTTGTGAATTCACGGCTGGCATTTTCCATCCCATCCGTTGTAATCACGAATAACACCTTCTCTGCCCTCTCATCCTCAAGAGTTCTCTTTTGTACATTTACCATTTTTTGAATCGTAAAACCGATCGCATCTAATAAAGCAGTGGTACCCCCTACTTCATACTCTTTGTCGGTTATAGGAGATATGCCTCTAACATTAATTCGATCGTGTAATAATTCATAACGATGATCGAATAATGCTGTCGTAACAAAGGCTTCTCCTTCCGCTTTTTGTTGCTTCTTCAGAATTGCATTGAAACCTCCGATGGTATCTGCCTCAAGCCCTGCCATTGATCCACTTTTATCTAAAATAAATACTAATTCTGTTACATTCTTTTTCATACTTGTCATCCTCCGTTTCCTTGATGAATTTAGGATAACAATTATTAGACAAAAAAAGGTCGCTTAGAAAGCGACATTTTTAAGTACCGAGTATTGGTTGTTCTAAACTGGCTTACAATTAATGCTGTATTCTTTATTCGAACCTATACGCCTCGCTTATTTCCCCAAAGAAGAGCGTGTAATTGCGGTAACACTTTTACATCATTCAACTCTGAATCAGCAACCACACGATCGACTAACCACTCATATTTCAATAATAGTTTTTGAATTAATTCACTATTATTCACATTCGTGATATCATCATTCCCGACCTGCAAATAAAAAGGAATATCCGCGTACCGGTTATGAACCGTTTTCGCATATTCAAGATCGTTTTCGTCAAAGATGACGACTTTCAAACTCACTTGATGTTTAAACTCATTATCATTTAGATTTTGAAAAATAGAATCCAAGATTTCAAAATTGGTGACCATATTTGAACTTGGCGGCTTCGGTGAAATCGTTAGTTCATCAACGTTTAAGAACCAGTCTTGCCATCTGCTGCCTTGTGTTTCGATCCCAATCTTGATGTTTTTTTCTTTTAATAAATCAATAAACACATCTAAATTTTTAAGCAGTGCGGGATTTCCCCCTGAGATCGTCACAAAAGAGAAATTATCGCCACCGACTCTTTTTAATTCAGCCCAAATTTCATCTGCGCTCATTTGCTGGATATCCTCTTTGGCACTGCCATCCCATGTAAAGGCAGAATCACACCAGCTGCAAGAATAATCACAGCCGGCCGTCCGAACAAACATCGTTTTTTGACCAATGACCATCCCTTCTCCTTGGATGGTTGGGCCAAAGATTTCTAGAACAGGAATCTTGCTCATTCCTCCATCCACTCCCTTCGAGCTTCTGCATAGCTGGTCGGAGTTTCAAAGAGACGGACAAATTCCACTCTTGCTCCATGATATTGATCCATCCGCTCTTCTGTTTCTAATGCTTCCTTCATTTTCTCATAAATCCAAACCACCATATTTTCCGCGGTTGTATTCATGTGTGGCAGGGTTTCATTCAAGTATTGATGATCAAGGAAGATTTCAATTTCATTTTTCCAAATCTCTTTAATATCACCGAAGTCAATCATTAAGCCTCGTTCATCAACAAAACCGCTGATTCCGAAAATAACGTGGTACGTGTGGCCATGCAAATTTTTGCATTTCCCTTCATAACAATGCAAGTGATGCGAAGCATCGAAGGTAAATTCTTTGCTTACTAGCACACGTTTATGATGATATTTTAATTGATGTGGATGAATGTCTTCATTTATTTTTTGAAGTTTATCAACGATTCGAAAACCCATCGCTAAAACCTCCCATTTAAAAAGTCTTCAAGCCCTCTTTTTCTTAATACGCAAGCTGGGCATTCACCGCATCCATCCGCAATCACACCGTTGTAGCAGGTTAAAGTTTTTTCACGCACAAAATCCAATGCGCCTAGTTCATCCGCTAGTGCCCATGTTTGTGCTTTGTTGATCCACATTAATGGGGTATGAATGACAAAATTATCGTCCATGGATAGATTTAAGGTAACATTTAGTGATTTAATAAAAATATCACGACAATCTGGGTAGCCGCTGAAATCTGTTTCACACACACCTGTGACTAAATGCTTAGCCCCTACTTGACGTGCTAAAACACCAGCAAAAGTTAGGAATAATAGGTTACGACCTGGCACAAATGTTGAGGGAAGTTCCCCTTCACCGCCATCAGTCACTTCAATATCTGAACGCGTTAACGCATTAGGTGCTAATTGATTTAGTAAGGCCATATCTAAAATATGGTGTTTTACACCAAGTTCATTGGCTATATTTTTGGCACATTCAATTTCTAAACTATGCCTTTGATTGTAATCAAACGTAACGACTTCTACTTCTTTAAATTGTTTTAATGCCCAAAATAAACAAGTGGTGCTGTCTTGTCCACCACTAAATACAACAATGGCCTTTTCATTTTTCAACATTCTCTCTAGACTTCCTTTCAAATAGAAAAAACAGTACCCCAAGATAGAAGTACTGCTTCATCTTAGTTTTTTTAATGAGGGGGGCTAGAACCTCGTTTGCATAAATGCAATTATATATTAATTTCTATGACTAAATGATTATAAACTATTATCTTAATTTTTTCACCTATTTATCGACAAATTGTGCATTCTTTTCTTTTCCAGGTTCTGATAACACCCATTCAGCTAATGAATGTTATGCTTTCTGAAATTACCGCCCTTCACCTCTGCAACATCATATACGGTAACAAAGGATTTTGGATCCAGTTCATTGATGATTTCTTTTAACTTTGTTTCTTCTAAGCGGTTAATGACACAGGTGATTTCTTTAAATTTTTCATGGGAAAAGCCGCCATAAGCTTCTTTATACGTTGCACTTCGACCTAAACGATCGCGGATGGTCTCCACCATTATTTCTGGCTGAGTGGTAATAATATTGAAGGTTTTAGAGCCACTTAACCCTTCTTCGACAATGTGAATCACTTTCGAAGCAATAAAGTAAGCAATAGCCGAGAGAATCGCCCCTTGTAAACCAAATGCGATGGATACAAAAATAAATACAAATATATTTAAGAAAAGAATAAGATCACTTGTACCAAACGGTAATTTTCGGGATAGGAGGACGGCCAGCATATCAATACCATCTAATGCACCACCATTACGTAAGGCTAAGCCCATCCCAAATCCAAGGATAATACCGCCAACCACTGTAACTAACAAAGTATCCCCCTCAATTATAGCAGGGGTATGATGCAAAAGACTTGTTCCAACCGCTAGTGAAGCGATTCCAATAATCGAAAATAAGGCGAAACTTTTACCAATTTGCTTATATCCTAACCAGATAAAGGGAACGTTGATCACACCAATTAGAATACCTAATGGTAAATCAAATAGTTCTGAACCAACGATACTAAGGCCCGTCACTCCTCCATCAGATACGTTGTTTGGAATTAGAACCGTTTCTAGTCCATATGCAGCAATTAATCCCCCGATAATGACCATGAATCCGCGCAGAATAAATTTTAGTTTATTTGATTTATGTGTTTTGTTTGTAGTCATATATTTCCTCTCTTCCCTTTACTTATCATCTCTATGGATTTTATCAACTCATAAATTTACATCGATTTGAGTGGTAATCAAATCTTCTTTTGTTATTCCTAAAAATTTTAGTGTCTCCGCTGGTGTTGAATGGTTAAAGTGTTTTTGTAAGAGTGCAATCGAGACACCTTGTTTGAAGGCATGAAATCCGAAAGTTTTTGCTAGTGAATTTGTCCCAATCTTCCCTTCAATGCCCACCTTAACAGCTGCATCATGAATGATTCGATAGGCCTGTTGTCGTGTAATCGGCTGCTTGAACTTACGAGATTGGAATAAATAAATTTGTTGTTCGCTGTTGACCTGGTCTAAGTAAGACCTTACCGCTTCTTTCACTTTTTTGTTTAAATATACAGACTTCCTCCTTTCACTCTCCTGTTCAGAGTAATGATAAAAATCCTTCATTTCACCATCACTAGTAAAAAGTTCCTTTACCTTAATCAAAAGCAGTTCAGAGATTTTAAGCCCTGTATTAATTCCAACAACAAACAATAAATAATCCCTATATGAATGTTCTTTAAGGTAATTTTTCATTTCATTTATTTGTGCAACGTCTCTAAGTGCATCCACGGTTTCCAACGAATCATTTCCCCTTCAATGTTACTTAACTAAAGTATAAATTATATTTGAGTAACATTCAAATCTCTTGCCTATGAATTTACATATTTATATATCTTATCCTCGCAAAAAGGCTGTACAAGTATACTAGTCCCATCAAAAACGAAAAAAGGCCTTAGCCCTTGTAAAATAGAGCTAAAGCCGCGCATACACATGAAGTTTATGACCAAGCAGTTCAATTAATGATGTTCCAGAAATTTAGAAACTGACCGAATAGACCGTATTAATATTGGTCCAATTAATTCCGCTATATCCAAAGAGATATCAAGGATTTCCCACCATATGGATTCATTCCCTTCTTCTTTCCTCTTGTCTCTTCGGGCTTTTCTTTTCTCTTTAAATGTATTCACCATACTATCTCCCATCTCTTCTATTTCTCACTATTTAAATTCTTATTTATAAAGGTACGAAGCGATAGGAATCATTAGATAGGCTCTCTTTAAGTAGAGGTTAGTTAATAAAATCAATTATTTTTTGAAAACCAAAGGGTAAAACGCTTGCCACTAATAAACCAATTACTATTGAAGAAGTAGATAAAATAATGCATTTCCGAAGTGAAATATCATTCTTCTTAAAGGCGAAAATGAATACCTTCATCATAAAAAAGACAGTAATAAATATTATGATAGCTGAAAACACACTTGCTAAAATTACCTCCATTATGAACGTCTCCTTTATAAAGTCTGTAAAGTAAAATGCATATCAAATTACAACATATCTGTGGTGCTTAGGGGACCATGGGGAGTCCTCTCTTATGGTTGGTGATCAGGTTAACACCCGATCTGATAAATAGAC
>NZ_JBALSN010000325.1:0-7353 GCF_036966985.1 Neobacillus drentensis
AGCTGTCCGAATACGACCGATGTTCGGACACGCATGCCTTTGAAATCACGAAAGCTGTCCGAATGGAAAATATAAAATCTTTCTTTAATTATTTCCTAGAGAGGATTCCCTATTTCTATATGGTAAATATTCTAAAAATCTCTTGGATGCAAGTGTAAGTGATTTATGCTCTCTCATAGCAATACCAATATTTCGAAAAGCAGGAACTTCAAGCTCTTTTGCTAAAACTTGGTAAGGAATACGGTGTAAAATCAATTCTGGTAATATACTGATTCCTAGCCCATTTTCTACCATAGACATAATGGCATAATCATCCCATGTTGTAAATTGGATTTGTGGTGAAATTTGGTGCCTCTCAAAAATTTCAGAGATTTCTGCTTTAGCCCCCTTTTCCAATAACATAAATGGATTGTTCAATAATTCGTTGATTGGAAACTTATCGCAATTAGCAAGCGGATGATCCTGAGGAATTACAACCAGCAATCGGTCTTGCTCCAAAAAGATAGTTTCAATTCCTGCTTTTGTCGGCAGTCGTAAAAATCCAAAGTCAACACGACCCTCTATAATCCAGTTTTCAATTTCTGTATAATCTCCTAACAGCAGTTCAAAATCAATATTGGGATGGTCCTTCTTAAAGAATTTAATAATAATAGGGAGCCAATGGGTTGCCACGCTTGAAAATGTTCCAATACGAATCATCCCAGATTGAATATTGTTTAATTCCTCTACCTGCATCAATAAATTTTCCTGTTCATTACATATTCGTTTTAAATGCGGCAGTAACTTTAAGCCATCAGATGTTAAACTGATACCGGCGCGTCCTCTTTCAAAAAGGAAAACCCCCCATTCCGTTTCTAAATCGCTAATCATACGGCTGATGCCAGACTGTGTATAGTTTAATGAATCAGCAGCTCTTGTAAAGCTCCCGTATTCTACTGCTTTGACAAAAGCCATATATTTTTGGATATTCATAATTCTTCCCCTTTTACATTCATTTTTGTCATATCTAACATGAGAAACATTCAATTTTGTAATATATATGAGTATGTTATTCTAATCCCAATGAGATATCAAGTTTGAAAGGGATGGGTATCTAAAGATGTTTTATTTGAGTGATATGATGGAAAAAGCACCTTACAGGGTAGGAGTAGACGATGAAATCTAAAATTCAGTTTATATTATCAATGATTATTTTCAGTACAATTGGTTTGGTTGTTCGATTCATTGATCTATCATCGAGCGAAAGGGCTTTACTTAGCAGTTTCCTAGGATGCTTATTTTTACTGCTAATATTCTTGTTGATGAAGAAAAAAATTGCATGGAATTTAGTAAAATCTAATGCTTTATTTTTGATTCTTTCAGGTATTGCATTAGGTGGAAATTGGATTTTTCTTTATCAATCGTATGACTATACGACAATTGCCAATGCAACGCTAGGTTATTACTTTGCACCGGTGTTTGTGATGATTCTTTCTCCCTTTGTACTACGGGAAAATCTATCCATTAAAAAAATTGTCTGTATTGGAGTAGCCATCGTAGGTATGTTATTGATTGTAGGTGAAGGAGTGAGTACATCCAAATCAGATGATATACTTGGACTTTCTTTTGGATTAATCGCAGGTGCATTTTATGCTGCGTTATTGCTTTTAAATAAATTTATTAAAGATATGGGAAAGTTAGAGCTTACCATCATTCAGCTTGGAACAACCACTTTACTGTTAATTCCATATGTTTTCTTGACTTCCGGCTTTGGTATCTTTGAAGTATCAGGTTATTCCATTCCTTTTATTATTATTTTAGGGATTGTCAATACAGGCATTGGCTTTTGGTTATTTTTCTCTGGTATGGAAAAATTAAAAGGGCAGAGTATAGCTATGCTAAGTTATGTAGACCCATTTGTAGCTATATTGATTTCTGCAATTATCCTCCAAGAACAAATGACTACTATTCAAATCCTAGGTGGTGCACTTCTGTTGGGATCTACATTTGTTAGCGAAACTAAATTTATTAGATTTACCAAACAGAGCGCAAAAATTCTTTCGAAATAGTGAAAAGAGCAGTGGGTATTTTTATCCACTGTACATTTTTTATCTTCTTGACATACTATAGGGGGGTATAGTAAATTAAAGGTGTGGAGGTGAGGTTAGATGAGTGAAAACATGAATCATGATTGTCATCTTTCTAATGAAAGGAAGAGTCATCATTCCGATAAAGTAAAGAAAAACTTGGTTACTCGTTTAAATCGAATTGAAGGTCAAATTCGCGGGATTAAAGGATTAATTGAAAAAGACACATATTGTGATGATGTTATTACGCAAATTTCAGCTACTCAATCTGCTTTAAACAGTGTGGCAAAAATTCTTCTAGATGGACATTTAAAAACTTGTGTATTGGAACGAATAAACGAGGGTGATACAGAAGTTTTAGATGAAGTTCTTTTAACTATAGAAAAATTAATGAAAAAATAAATGAGAGAGTGATTATTAATGGAAAAGATTACTTTAAAGGTTAATGGAATGTCTTGTGGTCATTGTGTAAATTCAATTGAAGGTAGTGTTGGAAAAATTGATGGTGTTAATTTTGTTAAGGTTAATTTAGCAGAAGGTACAGTCGATGTTGAATTTACCCCTGCAGTAGTTCCCTTAAGCAAGATCAAAGAAACAATTGATGACCAGGGCTATGATATTGAATAGGATGTTAAGATAACGTGCCCCGAAAAGCACGTTATCTTTAGCAATAAAGTATACCCCCTACCCGTATAAAAGAGGTGAATATCAATGAGTAATGAAATAAAAGAAACAACCTTACAAATAACTGGAATGACTTGTGCAGCATGTGCCACAAGAATCGAAAAAAGACTAAACAAATTAGAGGGCGTTGAAAAAGCGCCTGTCAATTTCGCATTAGAAACAGTCCTTGTTGAGTATAATCCTGAACAGGTCTCTGTCTCTGAAATGAAAGAGGCTATTAAAAAGCTAGGGTATAACCTGGAACAAAAGAAAGAAAATGCAGGAGAACAGGTTGACCATCGCCAAAAAGAGATTGAAAAGCAGCAAGGGAAGTTTATTTTTTCTCTTATCTTGTCATTCCCATTATTATGGGCGATGGTTAGTCACTTTGAATTTACACGGTTTATTTGGGTGCCAAAAATGTTAATGAATCCTTGGGTTCAGTTAGCTTTGGCAACACCAGTACAATTCATCGTTGGCAAACAGTTTTATGTGGGAGCTTATAAAGCGTTAAGAAATAATAGTGCAAATATGGATGTGCTTGTTGCACTTGGGACATCAGCTGCATATTTCTATAGTTTATATTTAAGTATTAACTCAATTAGCTCCGGTGCTCAAATGGTAGAACTCTATTATGAAACAAGCGCTGTTCTTATTACCTTAATTCTATTAGGGAAACTGTTTGAAGCAAAGGCTAAAGGACGTTCGTCTGAGGCGATTAAGAAGTTAATGGGACTACAAGCGAAAAATGCAACAGTCGTTCGTGATGGTCAAGAGATGATAATCCCAATTGAGGAAGTCTTAGAAGGGGATATTGTTTATGTGAAACCAGGTGAAAAAGTGCCGGTTGATGGCGAAATTGTGGAAGGCAGGTCAACGGTTGACGAATCGATGTTATCGGGTGAAAGTATTCCAATTGATAAAACAGTTGGGGATAACGTTATAGGTTCAACGATTAATAAAAATGGGTTCCTAAAGATCAAAGCAATAAAAGTTGGAAAAGATACAGCCTTAGCTCAAATTATTAAGGTGGTTGAAGAAGCACAAGGTTCTAAAGCCCCTATTCAGCGGTTAGCTGACGTGATTTCAGGAATATTTGTGCCGATCGTTGTAGGAATAGCAATTATTACTTTCCTTGTATGGTATTTCGTTGTAAATCCTGGGGATTTTGCGGATGCTCTTGAGAAATTTATTGCGGTATTAGTGATCGCTTGTCCATGTGCATTGGGATTAGCTACACCAACTTCAATTATGGCTGGCTCAGGTCGTGCAGCCGAATTTGGAATTTTGTTTAAAGGCGGAGAACACCTTGAAACAACCCATCGGTTAGATACGATTATTCTTGATAAAACAGGTACGGTTACAAACGGAAAACCATCTTTTACAGATGTTATTTTAGCAGAGGGCGTAGACGAAAAGGAATTTCTGACGCTGGTTGGTACGGCTGAGAGAAACTCGGAACATCCACTGGCAGAAGCGATTGTGGAAGGTATAAAGGAAAAAGGAATTAACCTTGGGTTATCTGAAAATTTCGAAGCAATTCCTGGTTTCGGTATACAGTCAACGGTTAATGGCAAGCAGTTATTAATCGGTACACGCAGACTCATGACGAAACATAGCGTCAATGTTCAGGCTGTACTAGCCAATATGGAGAACTTGGAAAAGCATGGGAAAACAGCAATGTTAGTAGCCATCGATGGTCGTTATGCAGGGATTGTTGCCGTTGCAGATACCATTAAGGATACCTCTAAGGAAGCCATTTCCCGTTTGCATAGCATGGGATTAGACGTAGTAATGATTACAGGGGATAATAGCCAAACCGCACAAGCAATTGCGAATCAAGTGGGAATTAAGAAAGTCATAGCGGAAGTATTACCAGAAGGGAAGGCAGAAGTAGTGAAAAAGCTTCAACAAGCTGATAAAAAAGTAGCCATGGTCGGAGATGGAATTAATGATGCTCCGGCACTTGCGACAGCTGATATCGGTATGGCAATTGGTACAGGTACCGATGTGGCAATGGAAGCAGCAGATATTACCCTAATTCGTGGCGATTTAACTAGTATTGCGGACGCGATTTTTATGAGTAAGAAGACGATCACAAATATTAAACAAAATCTTTTCTGGGCGCTTGCATATAACGTCATAGGAATTCCAATCGCAGCATCAGGTTTCTTAGCACCATGGTTAGCAGGTGCAGCAATGGCATTTAGTTCTGTCTCGGTTGTTCTCAACGCACTCAGACTTCAGAGAATTAAGTTAAAGCTTAATGTAGAAAAGCATGATTCAACTGTTTCTGGAAATGAGTAACTATTTTAATCAGGTTGGAACCCAATTTATAGTGATAATAATTTATGAATTGGAAAACAATAGTACTTAAGAAAGGAGGGGAATAGGAGTGAATTTGAAAAAGTGGTTAACTGGATGGGTCGTTTTACTTGCAACGATTGTAGTAATGTCAACTTATGGTTCACATTATGTATTCGCCGAATCTGGTCACTTAATACAGCCTGTAGAGACAGCGAAAGCGATAGCGGTCGGATTGAATGATAATTACTTTAATCCGAAAGATATCACTATTCCGAATGGACAAACGACAACATTGATTTTGAAGAACCAAGGTAAGAAAGCGCACACCTTCACCGTGGAAAAGCTCGGAATTAACACCGAAGTCCAGCCGGGAAAAGAAACAACCATTACTGTTACACCGAAAAATCCCGGTACATATGAACTAATCTGCCGGTACCATTTCCAGGAAGGAATGGTTGGGAAGGTAATCGTGAAATAAAAGCAGGGCCAATTGGGCCTTGCTTTTTTTAGTTACAAAGAATTTTCAGCCAAATTCATTTCTATATAAAGTGGTCCTTTTCCTCCCAAAAAACAGACCCCACCATTAGGCAGGGGATTCAAGCATTGATCGTTTCGTCATTGTTCTCCCTCAGGCGCTTTATATCTTCTTTAGGTGGGTAACCAAACATACGCGAATATTCGCGGCTGAATTGTGATGGGCTTTCGTAACCAACACGGTATGATACATCTGCGGCATCTGCAGATTCCGATAATAACAGGCTCCGGGCTCCTTGGAGTCTCAGTTGTTTTTGGAATTGGATGGGACTCATCGCAGTAATTTCTTTAAAGTGCCGATGAAAGGAAGAAACACTCATATTTGCTATTTCGGCAAGTTCCTCAATCTTAAAAGATTTTTCATAGTTTTTCATAATATGTTCAATCACATCACTGATTTGATGAGTAGAACTTCCTTCGATGGCTATTTGTTTCAACATCCCCCCATGATCTCCTTGCAGCACCCGATAGATGATTTCTTTCACGATTAGTGGAGCAAGTACCTTGATATCTTTCGGAGTATCTAGCAATCGTACTAATCTGGTAACGGCGTCTAGCAAGGATGGCTCCATTTTGCTGACATACATACCTCGTTTGGCATTTTCCTTCTTATCAGCCCCCATTTGGAACTCACGTAACACCTCCAATATTTCATTCGGTGTAAATTCAAGTTTAAGAGCTAGATAAGGAACTTCGGAAGAGGCTTCCGTAACTTGTCCGGTAATTGGCAGGTTAACGGATGCAACAAGGTAATCGGCAGGACCGTACCTGAAGCGCTCCTGTGAAAGCAAAACCTCTTTCATTCCTTGAACTACAATGCATAAGGAAGGGTTGTGAACTCCATAATTTGGTCCAATTTCATTCGAATAACGGGAGAAGAATAAAGACGGGATAGCCGTCATTTGAGTTCCGTCCTGCCCTGTATGATCCGATATGATTTTAGCTAGCTCCACTCGTGGTCTGTATAATTGTTCAAACATAAAATCCCCCTTTGTTTTCTTCATCCGCGATAGCGATAGTCTCATTATAATGGGTATTTTCTTTTTGCGTAAATGGATGTGAGAGGATTGTGCAATCATTTGATACGATTGTGATACCAGGCATGGTTTCATTTGTTGGATAATAATAGCATCGTCTAATGGTTAATAAGATTGGAGGAAGTAGAATAATGCAAAAACGAAAATTAGGCAAAAGTGGAATGGAAGTTTCCGCTATTGGGCTTGGTTGTATGGGAATGGATCATGCTTATGGAAAACTAGCGGATCGGGATGAAATGATCAAATTGATTCGTAGATCCGTTGAACTGGGCTGCAATTTCTTTGATACGGCTGTGGTTTAAGGGAAATCGAATGAAGAATTATTAGGTGAAGCACTTGCAGCGATATAGCACTATCTAAAATTAATATTGATGAAACAGATTTCTAAAGAAAGAAAAGTTTAATTGACCCAATAGGAGGAAATTTTTTATGCAAAAAGTAAGGTTGAACAATGGTGTTGAAATGCCGATACTCGGCTTTGGAGTTTTTCAAATCCAAGATGAAAAGGAATGTGAACAAGCTGTTTACGAAGCACTTATGGCAGGCTATCGATTGATCGATACTGCTGCATCTTATCTAAATGAAGAATCGGTCGGCAGAGCCATCAAACGGAGTGGTGTGCCAAGAGAGGAACTGTTTATTACCACAAAACTCTGGGTTCAGGACGCGGGTTATGAAAGCACAAAGAGAGCATTCGCAAGATCACTGGAAAGATTGCAATTGGACTATTTGGATTTGTATTTAAT
>NZ_JBALSN010000325.1:7421-8823 GCF_036966985.1 Neobacillus drentensis
GAAAATCCGGGCAATTGGAGTGAGTAACTTCCATAGTGACCGTCTAGTGGATTTGATCATTCATAATGAGGTCGTTCCTGCCATAAACCAGGTTGAAACGCATCCTTTCTGCCAGCAAATAGAAAGTGCTGCATTTATGCAGGAGAACAATGTTCAAATACAGTCCTGGGGACCATTTGCTGAAGGAAAAAATAACATGTTCCAAAACGAAATTTTAGTATCACTATCCGAAAAGTATAATAAATCAGTTGCACAGGTGATTCTACGATGGTTGACACAAAGAGGAGTTGTTGCGATTCCGAAGTCTGTTCGTAAGGAAAGAATCATCGAAAACTTCAATATCTTTGACTTTGAATTAAGCCAAGGAGATATGGAGAAAATTGCCGCATTAGACACGAAAGAAAGCCTGTTCTTTTCACATAAGTATCCTGAAATGGTGAAATGGATTGGGACCCGTAAACTTGATATCTAATGCGATTTTACTTCTTACTTTTTGAATAAAAAACAGACAGAAAAAATGTTTTTCTGTCTGTTCCGGGTTTTTAAAATGAGAATGATTCCCCGTCATCTGGCACCAGTACATTTGAGGAGATTCCTTTATCATGATTGAAACTTTTCAATTCTACTCTCGATAATGTCCAATGATTAACAGCTTCCATATGAACAGAAATAATTATTGCTTGAGGAGCAGACTTGTAAACTTCATAAATGTCTTCTTTCCCCATAACCAGGGAACCACCTTGCAGGAATTGATTATCTCCACCGTTTACAACAATGATTTCTGGTTTATTTGTTTCGATTACTTCCTGGACCGCTTCATACCAGACTGTATCTCCAGCTACATATAAAGTTTTCTCACTTGAGTGTTTGAAGACAACCCCACACACTAGACCAGCATGTTTTAAAATTTCTCCTCGTCCGTGCTCGCCTTTTGTTTTGATTAATTGGATCCCTTCAAAAACGGTATCATCATGTAGAACTTCTACATTTTGAAAACCATCGTTTCTAACTTTTCCAGCATCCTCTTCATTTTGCACAAACATTTTTATATGTTTTGGCAGTATATCTTTGGCAGCATCATCGTAGTGATCTAAGTGAAGATGAGTTACAATAACAGCATCTACATGGTTAATAATATTGTCAATGGAGGTTGGTAAACTGACTAAAGGATTTTTTTGATCTTGTCTTAATGAATTGGGAAAGGGCGGGTAAGTTCCTTTCTCAGACAGAAATGGATCTATTAAAAACTTCTTCCCTGCATAGTGGACAACGATGGTTGCATTTCGAATTAGTTGTATATTCATATTTTTATGCTCCTTTTCAAGAATGTACATATAGTTTATAATAGGACCGCAATTTACTACATAGATAAAATCAAGTCTTTTTGCGGTTTCACTTGAAT
>NZ_JBALSN010000326.1:0-1193 GCF_036966985.1 Neobacillus drentensis
TACATGTGTCTAATCCGCCTTTTTTGAAGACCTGACAGCCCTCCTTCTTATCCTTAACTCTATATTGGGAGTTGCACAGGGATGGTTCTCCCTCTAATACTATTAAATAACCTATATGTATTTTTAATGACACAAAAACAAAAGCCCAAAAGACTAAAACTCATCTATGCCGAAGTCAACAAATACAGTAAATAAAGGGGAGAGTTTTTCTAATCCGATGCACAATCATCCCGACTTTGTTGAAATATTACTTATACTTGAGGGAGAAGTGACCTACAATATGGATGGAACGAATCATCAAACGATCGTCATATACACCAAGGAGTATGGCACGAAGATAGAGGAGAAATGAGGGAGTAGAATGGATTTGCCAATCGAAGAGTTAAAAAAAATAATCAAGGACTTACCTGAACGTGAAGTAAGATCGTATTTATACCATATTCTCTTGAGTACAAGTTTATTGGATTGTAAAGAATATACAGCTGTTGAGTTTTCAAATCAAATGAAAGAAATATACAACCATATTTTATATCCAGAGGACCCGATTACCACTTTTAATAGTGAAGGGAATTATCAAAAAGTACATATCACCTTTGGATACCAATATTTAAAGCCAATTTTAAAAGAGATGGGGATACATGAAGAAGAGCCAGTCATTTCGATTCATGACAACTTTGCCGTTGCACCAATCGCGTATTTACATACTGAGAGTGGTCAAAAAACAAGATATGAATGGATAAAAAGCAGCTTACGTGGTCTCGAAGAAGAGGTAGATGAATATATAGAAGAAATTCAAAAGTCTTTTATTCTAATTCATTCTATTCCTAAAGATGTGCCCATTACCATCTGGGTTTGTGAAAATGCCCATGAACAAACCGGTCTCCTTTTTGTATTGTTCTTGTTAAGGGAAAGAACAAACACAATTACCATCTTTAATACAGCCAAGCTTTATAGTGAATTGTTTAAGGCGAAAGCGAAAAAATATACCCCCTTATCTTCTGGGGAGATCCTTTCAGAAGAATTAAGCGCCCTATTCAAATATGGACAGGAAAATCAAATTTGTTTAACAGAGGTGGAACGGAATCAATTTGAAAATCAGTGGGTATCTCTATCGGAACACGATGGAACATTACGATTATGGGAAAATGGAGAAATACAGAGTGTTTCAGAAGAATATTTTGATGAATTTATCA
>NZ_JBALSN010000326.1:1286-1469 GCF_036966985.1 Neobacillus drentensis
ATATGTCGGAGATGACTTCTTGGAATACCGGCTTAGAAAATTAATCGAAAAAGGTACCTTTGAATATAAGGGAAGTTTAGAAGCTATGCGATCTTATAGTGTTAAATTGACTTAAGGAATAGAAACTCCTGGTATAAGTAGTTCCATTTTGTGATATTTTCCAATTATTATCCAGCAAATGTC
>NZ_JBALSN010000326.1:1584-1925 GCF_036966985.1 Neobacillus drentensis
TCATAAATCAAAATAGTATGTCCTGTAACCAATTAGAAACGCCACCAAAACCTAGTATAAAAAACAAAAATAGTGTCAATTCTATTAGAAAAACATAAAAAGTTTGCTAGAGGAGTTGGAGTTTCGGGGACATGAACAATCTAACAAATATTTATCATGATCTTACTGCAATTAAGTCGTTGGAATTAGAGAAATGCAACCATGAACTGAATAATAATCACAATGAAACAATAAAAAAGGCATTAATGGTATATCGAGCAGAATTGCTAGAATGCTTAGAAATGTACAATCATTATTTAGATAAATAAACATCCCCAGGCTACCTGAACTATGACCCGAAT
>NZ_JBALSN010000327.1:0-2195 GCF_036966985.1 Neobacillus drentensis
TTTTTCAGTTGTTTGAATAAGCCCAAAATGGTATTATTCATTACATGTTTGTTTCTTTTTTGGTAAAAATAGCTGAAAAGAAATGATTTTTTTATTCTTTAGTTAATTATTGATTTAGTTGACTAAATGATGAGAAATGTTTATTTTTAATGAAGCAAGTTTGAATTTTATATAAATATTAAAGGAGTATGATTAGCATGTCAGAAAAGCAATTTAAAATAATCGCAGAAACAGGAATCCACGCTAGACCCGCAACTTTATTAGTTCAAACAGCAAGCAGATTTGATTCTGAAATTCATTTAGAATATAAAGGTAAAAAAGTTAACTTAAAATCAATTATGGGCGTTATGTCTCTAGGTGTTGGCCAAGGGGCTGATATTACCATTTCTGCAGAAGGAAACGATGCAAACGATGCATTAAATAGCCTTGAAGAGACATTGAAAAAAGAAGGATTGGCAGAATAATGACTTTTTTACAGGGGATAGCCGCATCAAATGGTATCGCTATTGCAAAAGCATACCGACTTGTTGAACCAGATTTATCATTTGAAACAAAAACAATTGATGATGCTGCTGCCGAGGTTGACCGTTTCCGCAAGGCAATAGAGAAATCTAAAACAGAACTCGAAGCAATTCGTGACCGTGCCAAAGTAGACCTTGGAGCTGATAAAGCAGCGATTTTTGAAGCACATCTACTCGTGTTAAGTGACCCTGAATTAAATTCTCCAATCGAAGATAAAATTCAGTCTGATAAAGTAAATGCTGAATCTGCATTAAAGGAATCAGCAGATATGTTCATTATGATGTTTGAACAGATGGATAATGAATATATGAAAGAACGTGCAGCAGATATTCGTGATGTAACCAAGCGTGTATTAGCTCATCTATTAGGTGTGCAGCTAGTTAATCCAAGTATGATTGCTGAAGAAGTGATTATTGTGGCTGAAGACTTAACTCCTTCCGACACAGCACAATTAAACAGACAATTTGTCTTAGGATTCACAACAAATATTGGTGGTCGTACCTCACATTCAGCCATTATGGCTCGATCAATGGAAATTCCTGCGGTAGTTGGAACAAAGTCAGCGACAGAGGAAATCAATAATGGAGATCTTGTCATTGTTGATGGACTAAAGGGTGAGGTGCATATTAACCCAACACCTGAGCTTGTTGAACAGTACCGTAAAATTCATGACGAATACGAAGTTCAAAAAGCCGAATGGGCCAAGCTTGTCAATGAACCAACTGTAACAAATGATGATCATCATGTTGAATTAGTAGCCAACATTGGAACTCCAAAGGATTTAAAAGGAGTTATTGAAAATGGCGGTGAGGGTGTAGGTCTATATCGGACTGAATTCCTTTATATGGGAAGAGATCAATTACCAACAGAAGAAGAGCAGTTTGAATCTTATAAGGCTGTATTAGAGGGTTTAAATGGTAAGCCAGTTGTGGTTCGTACCCTTGATATCGGTGGAGATAAGGAACTTCCTTATTTGGATCTTCCAAAGGAAATGAATCCATTTTTGGGCTTCCGGGCTATTCGTTTATGTTTAGAAGAGCAAGACATCTTCAGAACCCAGCTCAGAGCACTGTTACGGGCCAGCAACTATGGAAATTTAAAAATCATGTTCCCAATGATTGCAACTCTAGATGAGTTCCGTGCTGCCAAAACGATTCTTGAAGAAGAAAAGCAAAAACTTCTTGCTGAAGGCCAAAAAGTTGCCGAAGGTATTGAACTTGGTATTATGGTAGAAATTCCGTCAACGGCTATCTTAGCGGATCAATTTGCAAAAGAAGTAGATTTCTTTAGTATCGGTACAAATGATTTAATTCAATACACTATGGCTGCTGACCGGATGAATCAGCGTGTCTCTTACTTGTACCAGCCATATAGCCCATCCATTTTACGATTAGTAAAAATGGTAATTGATGCAGCTCATGCACAAGGAAAATGGACAGGTATGTGCGGGGAAATGGCAGGAGATGAAACAGCCATTCCAGTTCTCATCGGACTTGGACTTGATGAATTTTCAATGAGTGCGACATCAATCTTAAAAGCTCGCTCTCAAATCAAGAATTTGAAAAAATCTGATATGGAAAAGCTTGCTCAAGAAGTTTTAAATATGCAAACAACTGATCAGGTTATCGAAGCAGTTAATGCTGCGACAAAGTAATTATAATCACAAAAAGACC
>NZ_JBALSN010000328.1:0-16147 GCF_036966985.1 Neobacillus drentensis
GAAGGCGTCTTTTTGTATTGTACTGGATTCTGGAACAACACTTATTAGGGATTGGAGTTATATTAAGGTGTAGAAGAGATTGTGAAGGATTACACTTAAACTATCGGGTGCTTTTGTTTAATAATATTTGCTTATAGAATTGTTTCTATTATTCTTTGCTTACTTTTTGTAATCGGGTGATTAAAAGCGGTAGAGCGGTTTTTTGCCAAAACTCTACACTAATACCCTCACTCGGCATACCCCCGTGTGCAAATTTTTCTACCCAAAAATCAGATTCCGACTTCAATTGGTTATTTGTGAGTTCCTGAAAAAACTTTTCAAAATGGTGGATTTAACCAATTGCCATTACGGGGAATTGGTTAAAGAAAGGGGGCAGGTTCTCCTTACTGCAGCCTGTCAGAACATGAAAAAGATTGCGACCCACTTAGCCAAGTTAGGATAAGTGGGTCGCAATTTGTTTTGGTTTATTTCAAATGTGAATTTAACAAAAATGCTCAACAAGATTAGTGTAACTTTGCTGCTAAATCAATAATAGGTACTTTCAGCGAAACCACATTTCTTGCATTCCCTCATAAAAGAGGTTTCCAAAAATATATGTTTACAATGATACTGGATGTATTGGATTTTCCCACGCAAATGATGTACCTTTTGCTGGAGATTTTCTACTTCTTCCTTTAAATTCTTTATCTCGTTGTTGCTACAATTATCGATAAATGTTTGATCCATCGTGTACAAATTCCTCTGCCTTTTTCTTCATGCCCTCTTCGATGTCTAATTCCTCACTCAATGTTTCTCCATTCGCCATCCCCCGAATGTCATGAGAAATTCTCATCGAACAAAATTTCGGACCACACATGGAGCAAAAATGAGCTGTTTTTGCCCCTTCTGCTGGAAGGGTTTCATCATGGTATTCCCTTGCCCGTTCCGGATCCAATGATAGATTAAATTGGTCTTCCCATCTGAATTCGAAACGTGCTTTCGATAACGCATTATCTCGAATTTGAGCACCTGGGTGACCTTTTGCTAAATCAGCAGCATGGGCGGCAATTTTATAGGCAATTACACCATCACGGACATCATCCTTGTTTGGTAAGCCTAAGTGTTCTTTTGGTGTTACGTAGCAAAGCATAGCTGTTCCAAACCATCCGATCATTGCAGCGCCAATAGCTGATGTAATATGGTCATATCCTGGAGCAATATCTGTAGTTAAAGGTCCTAAAGTATAAAAAGGAGCTTCTTTACAAATTTCCATTTGCTTATTCACGTTTTCTTTAATCATGTGCATCGGTACATGACCAGGACCTTCTATCATCACTTGAACATCGTGCTTCCAGGCAATTTTAGTTAATTCGCCAAGGGTTTCGAGCTCAGCAAATTGTGCTTCATCATTGGCATCA
Source organism: Neobacillus drentensis (assembly GCF_036966985.1). Taxonomy (GTDB): domain Bacteria; phylum Bacillota; class Bacilli; order Bacillales; family Cytobacillaceae; genus Neobacillus; species Neobacillus drentensis_E. The sequence goes on from NZ_JBALSN010000328.1 coordinate 1,398, forward strand.
GCAATGCTGCCTGGACGTAATCCATCGCCAAGCGAAACGGAAATATCATATTGTTTCAGAATTTCACAGATTTCTTCAAAATGAGTATAGAGGAAACTTTCTTGATGATGAGCTAAACACCACTGTGCCATAATAGAACCGCCACGGGATACAATCCCAGTTGTCCTTTTAGCAGTTAAAGGGATATACCGCAATAACACACCGGCGTGAATGGTAAAGTAATCGACACCTTGTTCGGCTTGTTCAATTAATGTATCACGATAAACTTCCCATGTTAGATTCTCGGCAATTCCGTTCACTTTTTCAAGAGCTTGATAAATAGGTACTGTTCCAACTGGCACTGGGGAATTTCTAATAATCCATTCCCTAGTCGTATGAATATTTTTCCCTGTTGATAAATCCATAATGTTATCTGCACCCCATCGAGTCGCCCACGTCATTTTTTCAACTTCTTGTTCAATGGAAGATGTGACGGCAGAATTACCAATGTTCGCATTGATTTTCACATGAAAATTACGTCCGATAATCATGGGTTCGCTCTCAGGATGATTAATATTAACCGGTATAATCGCTCTTCCACGAGCAACCTCGTCACGAACAAAGGATGGATCTATATTTTCACGAATTGCTATGTACTCCATTTCAGGAGTAATTATACCTTTTTTAGCGTAATGCATTTGTGTGACATTTTGCCCTTCTTTTGCACGAAGAGATGTTTTGTCACTATTAGGAAACCATTCAAGATTGGCACGTTCATCACCTTCAAGGTATCCGTTATCTAAAGGTTTTATTTTTCTACCCTCATACACCTCAACATCATTACGTTCGAGAATCCATTTCTTGCGTAAAGCAGGAAGCCCTTTTCTAATATCTATATTGTAATTCGAGTCTGTGTATGGTCCACTCGTATCGTAAACTCGAATAGGGGCGTTTTCTTCCTCCCCAAAAGAACTAACTGTTCGGCTTAACCCAATTTCTCTCATTGGAACTTTAATATCTGGTCTTGAGCCATCGACATAAACTTTTTTACTTCCGGTAAATTGCGATTTCAACTCAATGTTTACTTCTGCTTGTTTTTGCATGTAACTTCCTCCTAAAAATAGATTAATTTTGCAATCTAGAAGTTACGGCGTAGTTCATTACCAGTAACCTTTACGGTCAATCAAGTAATAAAAGACAATAAAAAAAGGTTCTGTTTGCACAGAACCTGATTAATCGTCAAAAAGTAGTGGCGCGTACCCAAAATAACGATGACGCCTTCGAAACTACTTCCCTACGCTGGTATGATCCAGATCAGGTTCAAAGGGTCAAAGAATTTAACGCATTCTTTTCTCAGTCCGAGCTATCGGACCCCCCCAGTAGAGCTTGTGAAACTATTATATGAAACTTTAGAATTGATAATAACATAGTGTCCAATATTTTGAAAGTTGTAAATTTAAAAAAGGGATTTTTTTTTAAGTAATTTTCTTGAAAATGGAACTCCATGTCATGCAGGCCGTTATGATAAGAATGGAATAAATGTTAGTGGGCCACCACCACGCCCTTTTGATATATTTAAGCCATATTTTGAGGATGGCAATGTTTACATTTCAATATTTGATACTGTAAAGCGTGAGAAAGGTTAGGAGAGGTGTATTGTAATGAGCTGTTGTGGAAAAGAGCAAAGGAAAAAGAAGATTTCCAATAAGGTTTTTGTAATTGTTTGGGTTTTAACCATAGGTATTATGGCTATGATTGGTTATATTGTAAAATAACAGATTTGTGATTCTTTTAAACCTCTTTTCCATCTTCATCCAGCTATATAATTCAACAATAAGGGTGGAACTCGATAATGAGTAAATCCTAAAAAGCAAAGATAATTATAAAAAAACGTCCCAAAAGGTGACGTTTATTTTTTTGTTGTATTACAAGAACAATAGATTCAGATAGCAAATAAATTAAAGGTTCATAGAAAGGTATAATCGTACTTGATAGTTTAAGTAACAAAAAGATAAAAAGTTAAGGGAACTAAGTACTTAAAAAAAAAACCTGTATAGAATTATTTATTCTATACAGGTTTTTAAACAGTTTTTGATATTTTATTTAGGATTGATGCATCATTACCAAATTTACACATGGCGTCACAGTCACAACGTAAATCATTAAATAATAGATATGAAATAGATTGAGAATCAAGTGACCGTATGGAAGGTCGGAGTAATTGTGCTTTAATTTCTTTTTCTCTTTTATCTGGCGCAACGAGGTAAAATTGGCAAGTTCCACCTTGAATGGATAATGATAAATCAGACAATCGTAAAATACCTGAATAAATTGAGGTGCTTTTTTCAACCTCAAATCCGGCAATGATGTTCTCATTTTGATCGAGCCAAAGGACATCAATTAAAGCAATTGTATCGGCAACTGCGGGTGGGAATTTGAAAATGTTTAAATTTTGAATTGAAAATTCGCCTAGTTTTTGAAAATCCCATTCCCTTTTATGGTCATTCCGTGCAATCCAAACTTTATACCCGAGTGAATTCCCTAGGCGAGCAAGGTGATATTGCATTTCAGAATGGGTGTTTTCTTCGGCCTCATCTTCTTTTACATCTTTCCTTCGCCGTTTTTTTGCCTTTTCAAACCTTTCTGTTTCATTTTTGATAAAATTCATCGCATTTTCTTCAATTATCATTCGATTACTGCCAATTTCAAATAAAAGTCCAGCAAGAGCACCTAAATCTTTTGAAAGGGAGTCTCGATGAATTTCATTTTCAGATATGAGTTTGGTTCGCATATGAAGGTAAGCTTCCCAAGATCCTAATTTTATTTTTTCATTATATAGCAAATTAAATCCACTGACTATTGCAGTATTAAATGGTGGGAAAATGGTAGGGTGTAAAAAGTATAAAATATTCGCTACAGCTGGCCCAAGTCCTTTTATTTTTAGTCCATCTAATCTTCGGAGTTCTTCTAAAACTTTCTCACTTTTTGTGGTTTCTAGACATGACTTTAAAAAACGACCAAATGCTTTTTGATTTTGACTATTTTCATAGATATCCGGGATTCTTAATTTTGGTTTCCAGTAAAAAGCATGGGCAGCACCTTCAAATATCTGTTTTTGCTCGGAAATAGCCGTTACTACAAATTCAAGGCTAGATCCTTTAAAGTCGTTCCCAAATGATTCTTCTTCAATTTCTTTAATAACTTTTAATAATCCTTTTCGAATGGTTCTAAAAGCTTTCAATCGATCATTACTTTGTAAAAACCATGTGTGATACACGGATTCTTGGTCAGTTTTATACAATTCTATTAATGACTTCATGGTTGATTGTTCCCTTCTAATATTTCATCTAGGGTAGTGCCCAGACCTATTATAGGATTTTTAATATTGGGAGGATATGACAAAGTTCATACAAAATAGGATGAAAAATTAGAAATAGAATGCAAATAGGTCTGGTAGAAATACCAAACCTATTAAAAAAATATACATTATTCCATTATGGCCCAATAGATAGTCACACTATTTTTAAAAACGATTCATCATATTCTCACTATCCATTTCCTTTACCTTTGTATCACCCATCATCCCACCATTCTCATGACATGCTTTATACATGTCTTTTAATTCAGCCTTAGAAGAATCAGGATGCATCTTTTGCATAAACGGTAACATTTTTTCAAAGCTTACACCATTACCAGAGTGGCCATTTCCAGCTGCAAATACAGCAGTGCCAGCTCCTAGAATAAAAGCTGCACTTAGAATTCCAACAACAATCTTTTTCATTATTTTACAACTCCTTTCTTTTATCACCTTTATCTTAAAACAAAAATTTGCAGAAATAAGGGAGATTTGGTGTTGATGTTATGAAGATTTTAATTTTAAAAAAATGACACAAATTCCTCAATTACTGAGAAAGTTCAACAATTAGTCACAAGTTGGACTGATAAAGATATTGTTATTAACTCTATTTATCATTATCATAGTATCGACAGTAGAAACTATGATAATGAAGTTTATATATTAAAACAACGATTTTGAGATGAAAAGGGTGTGAGGGGTTGCAAACAAAACAAAAGGTCAGTACATTACTAGGAATCCTTGCCCTGTTTCTATTTTTATTTCCGTCTATTTCTTCGGCGCACGCCTACATAAAGAAATCTACACCATTAGAAAATGAAAAAGTAGAAAAAGCTCCAGCAGAGGTAACAATAAAATTTGATGAATCAATCCAACCTGCATTTAACTCCATTAAGGTATTTGATTCGAAAGGTAATCGAGTCGATAAAAACAATGGGCAAATTGATCCAAAACAACCGTCTATCTTAAAAAGCGGATTAAAGAAGGACCTTCCCAATGGATCCTATCGAATTAAATGGAAGGTGGTTTCAAGTGATGGCCATCCTGTCGAAGGAGTCATTCCATTTCAGGTTGGTGATGAAGTTCAAAATTCAGCTGCTTCCGATAAGGAAACAAAGGGTTACAAACCCAAAGCCGATCTAATCGTCATTCGTTGGCTTCAATATATAAGTAATGCCTGTTATGTTGGGCTAATCTTCTTTTATATGGTTGTCATGCCCAAGAAATTAAGGGAGATAGAATCAGTTGTCAAGAAGTTCCGGAGACTAATTAATGCGAGTCTAACACTCCTATTCTTTAGCATCCTATTAAGTTTGCCACTACAGACAACGATTGAATCTGGTCTCCCATGGAGTGAAGTGTTCAGCTTTACATTAATTGAAAGTATCTTAACGAACACGAATTATGGTCATTCATGGCTTCTGCAAATCGCCCTTCTCATTACTCTTGTTCTCCTTACTTCGTTCATCGGGATGGCCGAGAGTACGAAACGCATCCTTTTGTGGGCTTGTTTTATTTTAGGAAATGCTTTGCTATGGACCAAGTCAATGACAAGTCATGCCGCTTCACAATTAAATCAATTCTTAACGATTGCAATGGATTTCTTTCATTTATTTGGTGCATCGATTTGGATTGGAAGTTTAATTGGTTTTGTCGGCTTCCTTTCATTACGGAAAAATACGGATTTAAAACAGGATTATCTAAGAATGATAAAAAACTTCTCCAAATGGGGATTAATTATTGTTCTTCTCTTAACCTTTACAGGAATATATAGCAGCCTATTATATATTCCCACCCTTGCAGCTTTGGTACAAACAAACTATGGACAGGTATTAGTAGGTAAAGTTAGTTTATTTGCACTGATGGTATTGATTGCTGCTGTGAATTTTTTAAAAGGGAGAAAGGGAACCACTAAGGGACTTGGTGCATCATTAAAGGGTGAACTTTTAATGGGATTAATGATCCTTATTCTCTCTGTTGTCTTAACCAATTTACCAACAGCCATGCAGTCGCCGGGGCCGTACAAGGAAACTAATATAGTGAATCAAGGCAAGCAAATTACACTGAAAGCAACCCCAAATATAATTGGAAGGAATTTATTTGAAGTTACCTTAAAAGACAGAGCAGGTCAGCCTATTAAAGATATTGAACAATTACACTTAACGTTTACAATGCTTGAAATGGATATGGGAAAAGAAACAGTTAACTTAGCAAAAACGTCTGAGGGAAAGTACGAAGTAAAAGGTTTACATTTTAGCATGGCTGGTAAGTGGAACGTACATGTACACGTTCTAACAAAGTCATTAGAAAGTATCGACACAGATTTCAATGTTTTAGTGGGAAGTCAATAAAAACATTTAAGGAGAGTTACAATGAAAAAAATGATTAGCAGAATTTCAAAAGTATTTATTCCGGCAATAATCAGCTTATTTTTCTTCTCAAGTATGGCAAGTGCTCATGTAACCGTGATGCCAAAAACATCTTCAACAGGGGCATGGGAAACTTATACCTTAAAGGTGCCGGTTGAAAAAGATGTAGCTACTACGAAAGTAACGGTCAAAGCACCAGCAGGTGTAGAAATTATGTCTTATCAACCCGTTCCAGGCTGGACCTATTCATCTGAAAAGGATGCTAGTGGAAAAGTAAAAACATTCACCTTTGAAGCGACCGGGGAAGGGATTTTAAGTGGTCAATTCCAACAATTTGTTTTTGTAGCGAAAAACCCTGAAAAGGCAACCAAAGCTGCTTGGGATGCTTTTCAATATTACAAGGATGGCAGTATAGTCGAATGGACAGGAGAAGAAGGGTCTGACTCACCCCATTCGATTACAGATATTGTAACAGCTTCTACCAAGGATCAACATAGCAGTCAAACAACAGAACATAGTGATAAGACACAGACAAAAGATAATGAAAAAACGAAAACAAAAGTGACTGAAAAGAAAACAGAAACATTCACATCTTTATCACTAATTTTATCGGGATTAGCAGCGTTGCTTTCCTTTGCTGCACTGATTATCGCAATCCGAAAAAAATAACCTTAAAAAATAGAAGATGCCGTGGGCATCTTCTATTTTTTTATAAGGTTTTCTAAATAAAGCAATTAGCCGCTATATCAAAAAATGGTGGCCTCATGGTCTTATTTAAAAAACAATACCTTGTGGTTGGCTTTTTTTCTTTTCGATAGTTTCTACTAATGTCTTAAATAGCTTTAGTGAATGATGGAAAATTGGACTTTGAATAAATGTATAAAGGAAAGTAGCAATAAACACAGGCCCACCTAACAATAAACCAATCAATAGTACAATGCTTTCCACGATAATGCGAGCTTGACTAACTGATAACTTAGTTTTATCAGAGATGGATAGCATAAAGCCATCGCGAGGACCCGCACCGATTCCTGCTGCAACATACATCCCGCCGCCGACCCCTGTAATTATGATTCCACAGAGAAGAATGAGGTAATCAACCCAAGTACCCGTTGCTTTTGGGAGAATATCTAACCAGAGGAAAAAGTCCATGATAGGTCCAATACATAAGGCATTAAGGATAGTACCTATGCTAATATAACTCCTTGCTACAAAAAAAGAAATGATTATCAGGATCAGCCCGCATATGACTCCCCAAGTTCCAATGGTTAAACCAAAATGTTCAAATAGCGCAACATTCAGTACCTCCCAAGGATGTAGGCCCACATATTTAACCTCAACGGCAATTGCATTTCCTAAGCCAAAAAAGGTTAGTCCCGCAAAAAATAATAAAAACTGAACCAGCTTCATTTTTCAGTTACCTCCACATAAAGCCTTTTTTCTGAATATTAAAACCTATCTTAAGATTCTAAAGTATGATTGAATAATAATCAATGATTATATTGATATATAGAATTGAATTCATTAGACTGATATAATTTTAATATGTTTGAATTGTTGAAATTTTACTTAGGATAGAGGGATATCTATGAATCTTGTTGCTTCTGAAAAAGTGAAAAAAATGTCTGCTAGTATTTTTCAAGAGGTAGCCAATCTAAAGCTAAAAGCGATCAAAGCCGGTATGGATGTTATTGATTTAAGTGTAGGAAGTCCAGATTTTCCACCGCCGCCATTTGTTGTCGATACATTAATTGATTGTGCTAGTGACTCAAGCAATTATGGCTATACCCTAACAGGGATACCTGAATTTAATCACGCGGTAAGTTATTTTTATAAGCAAAGATATGAAGTTGACCTTAACCCAGAATCTGAAGTATTGCAGTTGATGGGATCTCAGGATGGTCTTGCTCATTTGGCTACGGCAATCATTAATCCTGGTGATTATGTATTGGTACCGGATCCCGGATATCCCATCTATGAGGCAAGTGTAAACATTGCGGGCGGGGTTATCTATCCGATGCCGTTATTAGCCGAAAACAAGTTCCTGCCAATGCTTGAAGAAATCCCGTTAGATGTGCTAGATAAAACGAAAATGATGATAATCAGTTATCCTGGTAACCCAGTAACAGCTTTAGCTGATCAGTCATTTTTTGAAAAGGTAGTTACCTTTGCTAAGCAGCACAATATTTTGGTTGTTCATGATTTTGCGTATTCTGAGTTGATTTTCGATGGGAATCCACAACTTAGCTTCATGTCGGTCCCGGGGGCAAAGGAAATTGGAATTGAATTTAATTCCCTTTCGAAAACCTTTAATATGGCAGGATGCCGTATCGGTTATGTCGTTGGCAATGAGCAAGCCATTGACATCTTGGCTTCATTTAAATCCCACATTGATTATGGAGTCTTTTATCCTATCCAAAAAGCAGCAGTAAGGGCGTTAACTTCAGATTTTACTTTTCTTAAAACACAGGTGAATGAATATGAACTTCGCCGCGATGTGTTGATTTCTGGGCTTGAAAAAAGCGGTTGGTACGTGGCTAAGTCTCCAGCAACCATGTTTGTGTGGGCAAAAATCCCTGCAGGCTGGAAATCCCGTGAGTTTGCCTTTGAATTGATTGACCAAGCCGGAGTGGCTGTCATTCCTGGTGATGCGTTTGGAGACCTGGGCGAGGGCTATGTTCGGATTGCCATGGTACAACCACCTGAACGACTATCCCAAGCGGCTGAACGGATTCATGAATTCCTAATGGAATATTCAAGAAATAAGTAAAAAAGTAACTTCATCCGTGATGAGGATATTTTTGGTAATCTGCTTCGCGCCTCTTCTATAAACATAAATTTCTACATATATTTTGTAAAAGACCTTCTGCCATATGAGGGTCTTTTATTTTGATAACGAAAGAGGGATAAAATGCTAAGCGATTTACAACATTTAGAGTTAGATATCCCGATTGAAGTGATTTGGGACTTTATTCGAGACGAAAACAATTGGGCACCGCTTGTACCTGGCTATATTCAACATGAAAAGAGAAATGAACGTCAAATCTGTTGGGAATTTAAGAGTGATCTCGGCGTAATGAAAAAAAAGGTTAGTTTATTAATAGATATTAAAGAGTGGAACGAACCATCCAGAGTATCTTTTGAATTAAAACGTTCGAATGAAAAACATTTAGGTGAGGGTTATTTTGAAGCAAAAGCCTTAAATAAAAATAAAACTCGTGTAACGGGCTTTCTAGAAATCAATGCATCAGGGCCGATGGGATCATTAGCTAATTCCCTTTTTAAAAAAGCACTCCAAAAATCGGATGATGAGGTAGCGTCAGTCATTTCTACCAAGTTAGAAGAATTTCATCGCAGGTAAAAAATTAAGATAAACTTAAGCAACCCATGATAAAGTTAGTCCAAATTCCACTATCCCCCAGGATAGAGGACAGGAGGATTAACGATGAAACCATTAAAATCAAACAAAGCCCTAAATGTAATGCTAGTTATTTCACTGGCATGGTTGGGAACTGGATCACCCATAACATCTGCCTATGCTGAAACTAACACGACAACAGTTCAAGAAAACCAACTAGCGAGCACTCTTTCAAAATTAGAAATTGAAGGAAAGGAGCTCGATCAGAAATTCGCTGCAGATTTATTTGAATATACTGCCTTAGTTGGGAACGAGGTTGAAAATATAAAGTTATTAGTAGATAGCTCTAATACAGATTCATCGATTACAATCAACGATCGGGTGATTGTCAATGGGTCAATAGGGACCTACACCCTTCAAACAGGTGAAAATAAGTTTATTATTTCTGTAAAAAATGGCAATGGTTCATCCAATACCTATACCCTGACGGTAACAAGAGAGAAAAATGCGAATAATTTCTTACAAAGTATTGAACTATCAAAAGGTGAGTTATCACCCAAATTTTCTTCAGATGTTAATGACTATAAGGTCAATGTTCCAAATGAAGTTCCTGCCATTACATTTAAACCGACTGCCATAGAAGCAACTTCAACAATAAAGGTGAATTATACTGTAGCAGGGAAAGATGGAGTGGGTGTTTCGCTTCCCGTTGGTCAGTCAGATATTATGATCACGGTAACTGCTGAAAATGGCACGATGAAGATTTATACCATCGACGTTACAAGAGAGAAAGCTACTGGTGATAAAGCTGTGGAAGATACACCAGCTGAAGTTAAAATACCTGCAGAAAATCAGAACAATAAACAAGGTTCTATACAGCCCAATATAAAAACAAATAATCGGACTAATGCTACACAGCCAATATCCCAACAGCAAAGTTCCTTAAATACCGAAAAAGTAAGTAAAGCATTACTATCGTCACTGTCAGTATCTGAAGGAACATTTGACAGCCCGTTTACAAGTAATGAGTTTACGTACCATGTGACGGTTTCAAGTGATGTGGACGAAATAACACTAGAGCCGATTGCAAAATATAGCAGTTCTGAAATATTAATAGAAGGAGAAACGAGCAAAACAATAAAACTGGAAAGTGACAAGAAAACAATTATTTCTGTCGTCGTTACGTATGATGATGATGATCGAAAGACATATGTGCTTGTGTTTGATAAAGAAACTTAAAGAAATTACTTATTAGAAAATCCTAAGAAACCTGCACAGCGCAGGTTTTTTTCGTATAATTGAAAATTTATTAAAAAAAAAGAAAACTTATTTTTAACATGTCCTTTAAAATTATGGTATATTAATAAATAAAAAATTTAGCGAATTTTGAGATTAAAGGAAGGTGGCAGTATGACAATAGAAGTAAAAGTAAATGACAGCAGTCTTCCGTTGCGTCGTGATGTGAAATTACTGGGGAAAATGTTAGGAGATATTCTGATAAATCACAGTGGTTCTGCATTATTTGATAAAGTGGAAAAAATACGATTAATGTGTAAAACATTAAGGGAACATTTTGATCAATCAATTTATGATGCCTTAAAAGAAGAAATTTCTAGTCTAGATGCACCGATGAGGAAACAAGTTATTCGAGCATTCTCAATGTATTTTCATTTAATTAATGCAGCGGAACAGAACCATCGTATGCGTAGAAGAAGACAGTACCAACTTCAAGAGGAAAGGGTTGTCCAACCTGCTTCTATTGAAAGTGCGATTCTTTTGCTTAAAGAGAATAATATAGAAGAAGATGTCATTCAAAATACTTTAAATACTTTATCTCTTGAGCTTGTAATTACAGCTCATCCAACAGAGGCAACGAAACGCTCCATACTTGAGATTCAGCAGCGAATTGCTGAAATTCTTAAAAACCTCGATCACCCATTATTAACAAGAAGAGAAAGAAAAAAGCTGGAAGAAAGTTTATTTAACGAAGTTTCAATACTTTGGCAAACAGATGAATTAAGACAGAACAAGCCTACTGTTTTAGACGAAGTTCGAAATGGTTTGTATTATTTTGATCAAACTCTTTTCGAAGTACTGCCTGAAATTCATCAAGAAGTGGCGGAATGTTTAGAGAAGAACTTCACAAATGCACAATGGGAAGTTCCANNTTTTGGTTCCTGGATCGGTGGTGACCGGGATGGAAATCCAAACGTTACACATGATATCACTTGGGAGACATTGAAAAAACAAAGAAGACTCGTCTTAAAAAAATATAAAAATGCTTTAGTAGATTTAATGAAACGATACAGTCATTCCACTTCAAGGGTGGAGGTAAGTAATGATCTTCTTACATTAATTGAGCAAGAAGATACATATTTAACTGATGACAAAAAATGGCCAAATAAAGGTGAAGCATACCGCCGTGCATTTGCAATTATTATTGAACGTGTAAAACAAGTAGGTAAAACGGACTTAGGCTATAAATCTGCCGATGAATTATTAGAAGACTTGAATGTGATTAAAAGGAGTTTGAAAAAGCACCATCCATCAGCACATGAATTAAAGACTATTCAAAAGCTGATCAGACAAGTACAATTATTTGGGTTTCATTTAGCTACACTCGATATTCGAAATCATAGCGGCGAACATGAAGCAGCCATGACAGAAATATTGCGTAAAGTCAGTATCACCGAAAATTATGCGGGTCTGTCTGAAGAAGAAAAACTAAAAATATTGCAAAATATCTTATTGGATCCTCGTCCACTGTTATTACTAAATGAAGACTACTCTGCGGAAACACAGGAAATGATTAAAGTGTTCCAAACGATTAAGAAGGCACACGAAGAATTCGGAAAGCGGGCTATTTCCGTTTATCTAGTGAGCATGACAAAATCTCCAAGTGATTTGCTTGAGGTACTTGTATTTGCGAAAGAAGCTGGGATTTATCGCCTTCACGCAGATGGCACTTTAGAAAGTCATTTACATGTGGCACCATTACTGGAAACAATCGACGATTTAACAGCTGGGCCAAAAATAATGGAAACACTTTTCGAGATGCCTGTCTATCGTAATCATTTGCAAATATTGGGGGACCAGCAGGAAATAATGCTTGGGTACTCGGACGGAAGCAAAGATGGTGGTACATTGACAGCTAACTGGAAACTATATAAAGCTCAAATTGAGATTCATGAAATGGCGAAAAGGTACCAAATCGGTCTAAAGTTCTTCCATGGCCGTGGTGGTTCGTTAGGCCGTGGCGGCGGTCCTTTAAATAAAAGTATCCTGTCGCAGCCAGCTGAAACGATTGGGGACGGTGTCAAAATTACCGAGCAAGGTGAAGTTTTATCTTCAAGATATTTGCTTGAGGATATTGCCTATCGTAGTTTAGAACAAGCTACCTCCACGTTACTTTTAGCCGTTACACATATTTCTAAAGAGGCAGAGCAAGGTTTTCAACGTGATCCAATTTGGGTTGAGACGATTGAAGAAATTTCAAGCTTAGCCTTAACAAAATATCAATCATTGGTGTTTGGTGATCCAGATTTCCTTACCTATTTCACTGAAGCAACACCACTAAGAGAGCTAGGGGACTTAAATATCGGCTCCAGACCGATGAGCAGAAAAAATCAAGGACGATTTGAAGATTTACGGGCCATTCCTTGGGTATTCGCATGGACGCAAAGTCGCCAACTGCTTCCTGCATGGTATGCAGCCGGAACTGGTTTAGCAGGATTTGTAGGAAAGGGAGAACAAAATTTGCATATTCTCCAGGATATGTATGAAAAATGGCCGTTTTTCCGATCAACGATTGATAATTTACAAATGGCATTAATGAAAGCAGACATTACGACGGCCAGAGAATATTTATCACTTGTTGAAGACCAAACTATTTCTGAACGAATATTTACTAATATTCTTGAAGAATATGAGCGAACCAAAGAAATTCTTCTCAGAATTACAGGCGATAAAGAATTACTTGATCACACACCGAATATTAAGGAATCGGTATTTAGAAGAAATCCATATGTTGATCCGTTAAACTTTTTACAAGTGGAGTTAATAAAAGAACTGCGAAATCAGGGTGGCTCTAACGAAGACCTATTAATTGAGGTTTTGTTAACCATCAGTGGAATATCAGCTGGATTACGGAATACTGGTTGATTTATGAAAGTAAGCCTTAAATTCTTTTTTAAAAAGGATTTAGGGCTTTTTTTATATAGGGGACAATTTATGAACATTTTATGAAATCTTTAAAAATGAATGGTTATTCATTCATTTTTGCGCAAAATTCGACATTTTTCGATTTATCCATCGTGCTATATTTTAACCAGAAAAGAAAAGGAGTGAAAATCACGTAATTATTAAGGGGATTTATGCCTATTTTTTAGTCGAATCAATGATAAAGGAATGAACTTGGAGGGAATATTACATGGCAGTTGAAGAAAAGGTAGTACATGAAAAACATCTAATCACTTCAATGATTGATACATTAACAAAAAATGCAGAGAAAGCACTTGGTGAATTCCGTACATACAACCAAGAGATGGTTGATGAAATCGTCAAACAAATGGCTCTTACTGCTCTTCAAAATCATAAGAATCTTGCAAAATTGGCTGTAAATGAAACAAGAAGAGGGGTTTATGAAGATAAGGTATTCAAAAATATGTTTGCTACTGAGTTCGTTTATAACAATATTAGAGATATGAAAACTGTTGGTGTAATCAACGAAAACGAAAATGAAGGAATGGTAGAGATCGCCGAGCCAGTAGGTGTGATTGCTGCTGTTATTCCAATAACAAATCCAACCTCTACAGTAATTTTTAAATCATTGATTTCACTTAAAACAAGGAACCCAATTATTTTTGCATTTCCACAGATTGGCCAAAAATGTTGTAAGGAGACCGCGATTTTACTGAAAGAAGCAGCCATTAGGGCAGGTGCACCAGAGAATTGAATTCAGTGGATTGAGGTTCCTTCACATGAAGCGTTTCAGGCCTTAATGAAGCATCCAAAGGTTTCTCTCATTCTAGCAACGGGTGGACCAAATTTGGTAAAAGCAGCTTACAGTTCAGGTAAACCGGCAATTGGGGTTGGTGCAGGAAATGTACCTTGCTATATTGAAAAAACAGCGAATCTTCAACAAGCCGTGAATGACTTAATATTATCAAAGACCTTTGATAATGGGATGATTTGTGCCTCTGAACAAGCGGTTATAATTGATAAAGAAATTTACGAGGGTGTAAAACAAGAAATGATAGCGAATAATTGTTATTTTTTAACGGAAGAGGAAAAAGCGAAGGTCGAAAAATTAGTAATTAATGAACATTCTTGTGCTGTTAACCCTGATATTGTTGGGATGGCTACGGCTAAAATTGCTGAGATGGCTGGAGTGAAGGTTCCTGACGAAACAAAGATTCTTGTCGCAGAATTAACTGGAGTCGGCCCTGAATTCCCGCTTTCAAGGGAAAAATTAAGCCCAGTCCTTGCATGTTATAAGGTTAGTAGTCTTGAAGAAGGATTAAAACGGGCCGAGGAAATGCTAGAGTTCGGCGGTTTAGGGCACTCCGCTGTTATTCATACCACCGATCAAACAGTTATTAAGGAGTTTGGATTGCGAATGAGAGCGGGACGTATTATTGTCAACGCCCCATCCTCACAAGGTGCGATCGGTGATATTTATAATGCTTAT
>NZ_JBALSN010000329.1:0-25289 GCF_036966985.1 Neobacillus drentensis
TTTTTCAACTTTTCTATTATAATACCTATTGAGAAAATGCCCATTTAAGGAAGCAAGGACCTGCTGAAATAGCATACCGACAACCACTGGAACCGCTACTGCAGCTGGAAAGTAGGAAACCGCAATGACTGCACCTGCACTGATATTTCTCATGCCCCCAGTGAAAGTCAGCGAAATAACATTGTCGCGTCCACCTTTAAAAAATTTCCCTATTAAAAACGAAAACAAGTAGCCCGTTAATGCGATCATAAAGACTGTCAACGTAATACTAACTAATTTAAGATTAATATTCTTTAAGTATGGTGCCACTACTGCCCCATTAAGCGTGACCACAAAACCCAGGCATATTTTTGAAAAGGGAGCAAGACGTGTTCCCAATTGATCTTTAATTTTCCCCTTGGTCACTTGGTTTAAATACATACCTATCAGCGAGGGAATAACAACCATTCCCAATAGTCCCTTCATAATACTGACAAAGTCCATCTCAATGGTTTCGCCCATAAATAATGATAGCGAATAAGGAACAATAATGGGTGAAAGCAAGGTATCGATTAAAATAATCGATAAGACGAGAGGAATATTCCCCTTGTAAATAGCCACCCACATGAAGCTTGTGACTCCTGTCGGGATTACCATTCCTAAAATAAGTCCCGTAATCGTATATATATCACCAGAAAAGAGGACATGACCAACACTCCAAGCCCAGATCGGCATAAGAATATGGAGGATTAACATCGCGATAAAAATGGGAAACGGATGAACAATTACCTCCTTTAACGAATGGAAATTGGAGCTTAAACTTCCTGCGAAGGTCATAAATGCAAAAATCCACGGAATTAAGAAAGATAAGTCCTTTAGATAGATGCTGAATATTACTCCAGTCAATACACCAACTGGAGTGATTAATGGCATAATTCTTTCTAGTTGTTTATTTATCTTTTGCAGCATGTTGAGAATCTCCCTATCGTCTTAAAGCGAACTTACATATGTCTTTCAACCAGTAAGTCCATCCTTTTAAAGACGTCACTTTTTACTTATAAAGAATACCATACTTTCTTTCCTTCCTGTATCAAGCAATCTATAAATCTTTCGAAATACGAAAAAATATACATGTCAAATATCTACTAAAGATGTATAATAATTGCAATCTATTTACATTGTAATTGAAATGAGAAAGAAGTGAAGCAGTTGGCAAAAGCGCAAAAATATCAGATATACATGCTATTAGTATTTGTAATGGCCACATGGGGGCTGAATGTCATTGCGACGAAGATCATTGTTACGGCCTTCATGCCGGAGACCATTACAGCACTAAGGGTATTCACAGCGGGCATCAGTGTATTTATCATCCTTGGTTTTTTAAAGAAAGTCAGGCTGCCCTCAAAAAAAGAGTTTCGCTATATTTTTTTCGCATGCTTTTTTAACGTGGTATGCCACCATTTCTTTCTGTCACTTGGGTTATTAAAAACTTCTGCAACAAATGGAGGACTTATTTTAGGACTTGGTCCCTTGCTCACGACAATTATTGCCTTTTTCTTATTAGGAACTAGGATCACGCTGATTCGATTGTTGGGAATCATGATGGGCTTTATGGGTGTTACGTTTATTGTAATATTTGGAAGTGGCGGGGTAAGTACCGTCTCTAGTGGAGATATTTATGTGTTCTTGGCAATATTCGCGCAGGCATTTAGTTTTAGTATAATTAAAAAATGTTCCGATACGTTGGATCCGCGCTTGATGACAGGTTATATGCTGGTAATTGGGTCTGCCATATTATTTATCATTAGCTGTTTTACAGAACCAAATGGGCTGAAAGAAATTTCTCATGGTTCTGTCAGCGTTTGGATGATATTTTTTGCTTCCGCCATTATTGCCACGGCGCTTGGTCATATGATTTACAATAATTCCATCGGTAAAGTGGGTGTAGCTGAATCGGCTATTTTTATCAATTTCAACCCGTTCTTTGCCTTGATTGGTGCAGTTATTTTTCTCGACGAGCAGATTACTGCATCGCAAATATTTGGTTTTATCTTCATACTTGTAGGTGTTTTATTTGGGTCTGGTGCATTTGAGGAATTCCTATCTCAATCCAAGCAAAAAAAGAATCGATTATATTTGAATAAAGTAAAGGACTTGCATTAGTGTGACTCAGGCTTGGGTCACTTTTTTTATCCCCAAGAAACTCAAACCCAATACGCCTCAAGTCTTAGATATAAATAATTCTCTGGCTCATTGAGGAAAGTGGGAGGATTTCTTATCCTTAACTAGAAGATGTAAGAAAAAGGGGATGGGAAAAGTGAAAAGAATTATCTTTCTGTTATTGGTGATCACTGGATTATATATTCTGTATAATCAAGTTTCTACGTTTGATTGGTTTAGTAAAACAAATAATAATTCCACACAGTCGGCAATGACAGAGGATATTGATGTCATTGAAGTGGATATTTCCAGTGTCAGCGCCACAATTATTCCAGAGGATCGAAAAGATGTGAAAGCCATTTACAACGGTAAAGATAAGCTTACTGTTAGAGAGCACGGAGACACCATCGAGGTTTCAGTCAAACATAAGGGATTTGGTTGGTTCGACTGGTCTCCTTTCTCAAAAAAGAAGAAATTAAAAATCTATATCCCAGAAGATTATCACCGCAAAATGAGCATCAGTTTAGGTTCGGGGAATGTTATTTTTTCAGGACAATCCAAAAGTAACCCGTTAAAACTAGACGAACTAAAAGTTGATATTGGTTCAGGTAACATGGACCTAAAAAACATGATGATCAACAAATTTGAACAAAATGTAGCGTCGGGAAATGTTGATATTAAATCACTACAAACAAAAACTGGATCGTTTGATGTAAGTTCTGGCAGCCTGGATGTGAAGGAATATACTGGTGCCATTCAAGCAAATGTTTCCTCTGGGGAAATTGATTTTCAAGTAGATCAACTGACAGATTCGATTGATATTGAGGTTAGTTCTGGAGATGTAAAACTTGACCTTCCTAACAATGCGGATTTCACATTAGACGGAGATGTTGCTAGTGGAGATATCATTTGTGAACTGCCATTGACATCAAAAAATATCAAGAAAAGAAGCATCGAAGGCATCCATGGCTCTGGTAAATACAAAATAGACCTGGATGTGTCCAGCGGAGATATTAGAATCCGTTAAGTTTCAAATGCGCGTGGATGTGCTAATCCATGCGTTTTTTTATTTTATTCCTAAAAGGAACCTTAATCCGAAAAATATCATATTTTATTCTGGCTTGCGTTTTAAATATGGAAGGAGAGTTACCATGTATTACCACCCACACCAATATCCAGTCTATCCTCCATTGTCTGCATACCCGCCTCAAATTCTGTTTCAACCGTATCCAAGGAGTTATCCGCCCGTAGATGTAAAAATATTTGAGAGCTCAGTCAAGTCATTTCGTCTATTAATGGACCAAGGGAGTATTTTGTTAGATCGCTTAGGAGATGTTGGCTTTGCTCGGAAAATGATGAGTGCAGCCCAGCAGGGTAAAAAAGCGGAAGTTGATCATTTAATTAGTTCCGTTGGATTAAAAGTACCTGTTGAAACCCAATTTACACCATCTGGCGTCCAATTCGAACTCTACGCCTCACCGCACCCAAACAATCCTGAAAGCTGCTGCACATTAAAAGTGTCGATGAAATGGGGGAAGTAAAGAAATATTTATCAAAAAAGTGGTATCCCCATCACACGCGGATACCACTACTTTTTTCATCACTAGATAAAAGATATCTATCCCTCTCACTTTTAATCATGGGAAGGAGAGTCAAAAAGTTCCCTCTTTTTGCATTAGTTTTCTAGTTCCTTGGATCCACAAAATCAGGATAATCAGTTATAATTCCATCTACATTCATTTTCAAGAGAAAATCTGCCGCTTCATGGCTGCGCACAGTCCAGGATTGAATTTTCATACCGTTTGCGTGTACTTGATTCACTAATTCTTCCGTTACAATTCCGTAGCTTGGGTTAAAGTAATCAGCGTATGCAGCAAATTCCTTTAACGATTGTTCAGATGTGTCCGCTCTATTCGATGTAAGGACACCAATCGGTACTTTAGGCAACAGACTATTTGCCTTTTTCATGGATTCAAAATTAAATGATTGAATAATGATTTTTTCATTTTGCGGTTTATCCAAGTTTCGTTCTTTTAATTCTTGGGCAACCATTTCTTCAATTCCAGGATAAAGCTCAGGGGACTTTAATTCTATTAAAATACCAATTTTCCCATGATATCGGTCAAGAATTTCATCGAAAGTAGGAATCTTTTCCCCTTTAAATTGTTCCCCTTTCCAGCTGCCTGCATCAAGGCTCCTGATCTGGTCAAATGTTAAGTCTTTAACATACCCTGTACCATCAGTTGTTCTATCAACCTTTGTATCATGAATGATGACCAATTTCCCATCCTTGCTTCTTTGAACATCAATTTCAATATAATCTGCTTTCATGTCTACCCCTTTATCAAAAGCAGCAATGGTGTTTTCAGGCGCATATCCTGATGCACCGCGGTGGGCAACGGTATCCATTTGTCGTAACTCCCCAGTTGTTTCTGCAGCAAAAGCCTGCTGAAACGGACTAAATAATAAAGTAAAAGCAAGACCAGCCCCTAATAAAGTTGTTTTTCTCATTTTTCCTCATCTCCCTTTCATATGTGTACTACATAGAAAATTGTATGAGAAAAATGTTAAGTCACTATGGTATTCACATATAAACATTATTAATATTATGTAAAAAAGTATAGGTACTTGTTCATTCCATAATTTACAAAAAAGCCATTCTTTTTCCTTTTGCTAAATAAAAAAGCAGAAACCGGATTTAACGGTCCTGCCCAATATACGCTCTACGATATTCCTTCAGGGCAGGCCCGTAACCTTTTTCCCCCTAATCTATTACTTCAATAGGTATATTCTTGTTTCATAAGGTTTTAATGTGAAATTTTTCCGTAATTTCTTATCCACACCGTCATAATTATGAAGAACAAGTTTAGACGTAGAAAAAGATAAACTTCCCGGGATACGGTACCTGGTCGTTTTTTCACTGAAATTGTTAATTACAATCGCTTGTTGATTTCCTAATTTGCGCGTGTATACAAATAACTTCGGATGATTTGCTGCTAACAAATCGTAGGTGCCATAAACAAACACTGGATTTTCTTTTCTCAAGCGAATTAATTTTTTATAAAAAGATAGGATCGAGTCTGAGTCATTTACTTGTGCCTCGACGTTAATCTCTGTGTAATTCGGATTGACCCCAAGCCAAGAATGCCCCGCTGTTGTAAATCCACCTTTATTGGTTGCATCCCATTGCATTGGTGTCCGCGCATTATCCCGTCCCTTTTCCCAAATAACTTTCATAATTTCTTCATGGGAACGTCCTTTTGCCGTTTCAACATGATAGTAGTTAATCATGCCAACATCGTTGTAATCATCAATGGAAGGGAATTGGACATTCGTCATCCCGATTTCCTGGCCTTGGTAAATAAACGGGGTACCCTTCATTAGAAAATATAGTGCTCCTAGCATTTTGGCACTCTCTTTCCAATACTCCTTGTCATTTCCCCAGTTAGAAACCCGTCGCGGCTGATCATGGTTTTCAATAAATAAGGCATTCCAGCCTCTGCCTTCCAAACCTGTCTGCCATTTGGTTAAAATCTTTTTCAACTTACGTACATCAATCGATCCTTCTGCATCCTTATCCCACAGATCTAAAAATTCGAATTGAAATATCATATTAAAATAGCCGTTTTCTTCGCCTACCCATTGATCTGCCTCATCTAGTCCAACACCGTTCGCTTCCCCAACGGTCATAATATCATAGTTTTTTATGGTTCTTTGAGAAAATTCTGTCAGGAACTCATCAATTCCTTCCACATTCATCATTTTAGGAAAACAAGGCACGTAATCTAAATGGTCTGGGTTTGGCATATCAGGGAATCCTGGTTCTTTTTTAATATGTGAGATGGCATCTACACGGAAGCCGTCAATCCCCTTTTCCAGCCACCAGTTCACCATATCGTATAAAGCATCCCTGACCTCAGGGTTTTCCCAATTCAAATCAGGCTGACGTGCGGAGAAGATGTGCATGAAATACTGTTCGGTTTCTTTATCATATCTCCAAGCAGGCCCACTGAAAATCGACTCCCAATTGTTCGGTGCCTTTCCATCTTTGCCATCTCTCCAAATGTACCAATCTCTTTTCGGGTTGTCTTTAGAAGAACGAGATTCGATAAACCATGGATGTTCGTCGCTCGTATGATTGATGACCAAATCAAGGATTAATTTCATCCCACGCTGATGAACGCCTTCAAGCAGCTCGTCAAAATCGGCCATTGTCCCGAATTCATCCATAATATCTTGGTAATCGGAAATATCATAACCATTGTCGTCATTTGGTGATTTATACATGGGTGAAAGCCAAATTACATCGATTCCTAACTCTTTTAGGTAATCTAATTTGGCCGTAACACCTTTTAAATCACCAATTCCGTCCCCATTGCTATCCATAAAACTACGAGGATAAACTTGATAAGCGACACTTTCTTTCCACCATTTTTTATTCACTAGTACACCTCAGTTCTTTCAAGTAAATCTATTCATAAAGATTGGGCAGCTTCGATTTCAAGTGATTGATGCTGATTTCAATGCTTTCAAACGGCGTACGACGGCTCATATCCTGCTCGACCACCCACCATTCAACACCGGCATCTTCACCTGTAGTTAATACTGCGTCAAGATCAACACCACCGGTTCCAAGCTCCGCGAAAAATTGTTCCGCATCGGTTGTCATGTCTTTTAAGTGAATGAGCGGTGTTCTATTTTTATACCGATTGATCCATTCCATCGGTTTTTCACCTGCTTTTGTCAACCAATAGATATCAAATTCAGCTTTTACACGGTCTTTGTTTGTATCATCAAAAATAGCTTCCAGTGCCATTCTTCCATCAGACAAGCGGGCAAGTTCAAAATCATGATTATGGTAACAAAGGGTAATCCCTTCACGCTGGCATGTTTCACCCACTTGATTTAATATTGAAATCAGCGCTTGATAATCCTGTTCGCTGCGGCGATCTGGCATTAAGTATGGGCAAACCACATATTTACTATTTAATATTTCCATTTCTTCAATAACTTTAGACAAATTGTTTTCCAACTGCTCAAGCGGGACATGGCTGGCCGCGGCCCGAAGACCAAGATCATCTAATAAGGTTTTAACTTCCTGCGCTGACAATCCACCATAACCAGCGAATTCCACACCATCAAACCCCAGCTCTGCCACTTTTTTCAGTGTGCCCACAAAATCCTTTTCGCTTTCTTCACGTAAAGTGTACATTTGAACGGCAACTGGTATGTTTTTCTGCATTACACCCACCACATTTGGGAAACCGATTCCTCGATTAAGACTGATTTCAAATTGGTTACTGCCCGATTGAAACCTTCGTTAATTGACATAATTGGATCCTCATGTTCAATGCTGACCACATAATCATAACCATAGGTACGGAGTGCACTCATCATATCAGACCATTCTTTTAGGCTATGCCCACAGCCAACTGAACGGAACGACCATGCCCTCGTTTTGACTTCCCCATAAGGCTGCATATCCGTTAATCCATACATATTCACATTTTCCTGATCAATGTATGTGTCTTTGGCATGAAAATGATGAATCGCATTTTCCTTTGCCAAAATTTTAATCGCCGCCACCGGGTCAATTCCCTGCCACCATAAGTGGCTTGGGTCTAAATTAGCGCCAATGGCATCACAGGTTTCCTCACGAAGCTTTAAGAGTGTATATGGGGTGTGAACTAAAAATCCTCCGTGAAGTTCAAGCCCTATTTTTACGTTGTGGTCCTTGGCAAATTGGCCAACTTCCTTCCAATAAGGAATCAGTTTTTCTTCCCATTGCCACTTTAACACATCGCCATATTCATTCGGCCAAGGCGTAACCGGCCAGTTTGGGTATTTAGCTCCCTCATGGTCGCCTGCTGTACCAGAAAAGCAGTTAACAACCTGGACTTCCAGCAATGAAGCAAGTTTAATTGTTTTTATGAGTGTTTCGTGCGAGTTTTTAGCAAATTCTGTTTCAGGTGAAATCGGGTTTCCGTGACAGCTGAACGCGCTGATGATCAGTCCGCGTTCCTCTACTTTTTGGATATACTGTTTCCGGGCCTCTTCACTTTCTAATAACGTGTCTAAATCACAGTGATTGTTTCCAGGATAGCATCCCGTTCCGATTTCAACTGCATTCAGTCCAGCTTCTTTGACTGTATCAAGCATTTCCTCGAATGATTTTTCAGCAAATAATACGGTAAAAACTCCTAGTTTCATAATGAATTCCCCTCTCAAGAATTGTTCTTTTTTATACAACAGACCCTTGTAGATATTAATAGAGAGATGGCGGCCATGTACGGTCCACCACCTCTAAAATTTAATGTAAAATTATCGTAGCTCACTAACCTTAACAATTTGTTTCGTTTCATTGGATTGTAGTGCTGCCAAGATCACCTCTAATGATTTCTTACCTTCCTCACCAGGGACAGGCGTCTCTTGGTTCTGAATAACAGCATCCACAAAGTGATTGATCACATGCGTGGTCCGTTGTCCACCCGCATCATTTGACTGAATTTTTCCAAGCTTATAGTTAACTACATCTCCGTTGGCATACTGAACAACAAGTGAATTGTTTGGATCGTCCTCTAAACGAAGAATCGCTTTTTCACCATAAATAATCGTCGAGTTATCTTCTTTGCTGACATAAGCCCAGCTTGCGGCAAGTGTTCCGATAATTCCGCTCTCAGTCTTTAATACACAAACCGCATTGTCATCGACATCCGCAAAAGTTTTGGCACTTGTTTCAACAAAAGAGCCAACTTCGGTAATTTCTTCGCCTAGTACATACCTTAATAAGTCGGTCTTATGGACTCCTAAGTCCCCCATTGCGCCAACGAAGGCTTTATCCTTATCAAAAAACCAGCTGTCTTTCCCATCTACACTCCATCCCTCAGGACCGCCGTGTCCGAATGCTGTGCGAAAACTATAAATTTTGCCGATTTCACCGCTTGCAATCAACTGACGTGCTCTTTGGTGTGATGGTACGAAGCGCTGATTATGCGCAATCATTAATTTTTTTCCGCTTTCTTCGGCTGCAGCAATCATCGCTTCTGCTTCCTGTTTTGAAGTGGCCATTGGTTTTTCACAAAGAACATGAAGCCCTGCATTTAAAGCAGCAATCGAGATTGGGGCATGAAGGTAGTTAGGTGTACACACGCTAACGGCATCGACCGTTCCGCTGCTTAATAATTCTTCATAGTTTGTATAGACAGCGACATCATATTGCTCTGCTACTTCTTTCACCCGGTCTCCATTGATATCACAAACTGCAACTAGCTCCACATTTTGATTGGCTAAATATTCAGGTATATGGCGATGCTGAGCAATACTGCCGCATCCGATAACTCCAACTCTTAACTTTTCCACTATTTTTGTCCCCCTTGGATTTTTTCTAATGGTTTCGCATTTCCATAAACAGGACGCTCCCTTTTAACTGGCGCTGCCCATTTTACAGCATTAATAATCACGCGTTGGATCTGTTCGTTATGGTAAGTCGGATAAGTTTCATGTCCCGGTCTAAAATAAAATACCTTTCCATTTCCACGTTTGTAGGTGATTCCGCTGCGGAAAACTTCTCCGCCTTCAAACCAGCTCGTAAAAATTAGCTCATCCGGCTGGGGAATATCAAAATGTTCCCCGTACATTTCTTCTTTTTCTAATTCAATATATTCAGAGATTCCTTCTGTTATCGGATGGCTTGGGCTCACAACCCAAAGGCGTTCTTTTTCATCCGCTTCCCGCCACTTTAAATCACAGCTGGTACCCATTAATGTTTTAAATATTTTTGAAAAATGACCAGAGTGAAGAACAATCAGTCCCATTCCATCGAGAACACGCTGTTGAACTTTTTGAACAACCTCATCATTCACTTCTCCATGTGCTAGATGTCCCCACCACACTAAGACATCAGTATTAGCTAATATCTCATCGGTTAAGCCATGCTCCGGTTCGTCAAGAGTAGCCGTTCCTGTTTCGATGCCTGCAGATTGAAGGAATTGGGCGATAGTACCATGGATACCTGTAGGATAAATATCCCTGACCACTGGATTTTTTTGTTCATGACGATTTTCATTCCATACTGTTACTTTCAACATGATGAACGACTCCTTTGATTGGTTACTTTATAGTTAATTTTAGAGATAGATAGAATTAATGAAACGGCTTACATTGACAGATAGGGTGGAAAATATTGAACTCCATCTAGGGTCAGCGTTTTTCCCCCTTAGTGGTAAATGAAACCATTCCATAAGTCTCTACATAAGATCAGCTTTGTAAAAATCAAAATCCTTTATGACTTCATTGGTTTCTGCTGCTTTGAATATGGTTTCAATTAATTTTGAGACACGCAGCACTTCCGTATTTTTAACAATAGGTTCCGCTTTTCCTTCAATAACGGAAATAACATTATCGTAAAAGCTTTCCATCGTTGATTCCACTTCTGGTAAATCGGAGGTACTGACAGCCGATTCTGACGGCGGAGCCATAGTTTTCGTTAACCCTTGCCCTGCCTGAATTGGTTTTGGGGCCTCAATAGCTATACCGAAGTTTTGGGTCACTATCTTCCCTTCTATGCTCCAATTCTCTATTACTGATGTTCCAGCAGTCCCTTTAACATACCATCTTGGTAATTGGATAAAATTAGTTGTCCCGACTTCAATTAAAGCTGTAGTGCCATTTTCAAAGGTGATGATTGTTTGAAAGCCATCATCCACTTCATCCCCTAGAACAAAACTTAAATTGGCGTACACACTTGCAATCTTACTATCTACCATAAAGAGTAGCTGATCCAGTAAATGAACACCCCAGTCTAACAGCATTCCCCCGCCGGGTGCTTTCAGATGGCGCCAATCTCCCGGAATTCCATTAGCTCCTTGGACACGTGATTCTACATGAAAGATGTCACCGATGATATTTTCATCGTAGATTTTTTTGATCGTCAAGAAATCTTTATCCCACCGGCGATTTTGATGGACCACAAATTTGCGCTTAGTCTCTTCAGCAACTTCGATAATTTCTTCGAAATCTTTACTATAAATTGTGACGGGCTTTTCACAAATGACATGCTTGTTTGCATTTAGAGCCGCAATAGCTAATTCTTTATGGACATCGTTTGGCGTTGCAATCAGAACGAGGTCCACTTCCTTATCAGCTAAAACTGCAGCGTAACTTTCATACGCTTTATACCCATCCGCCTCGGATGCAGCACTTCTTTCTTCCAAAATATCAAAAGTTCCATACACGTTTATCGCTTGATTTTCTTTGAGTAATTTCGCGTGATAGCTGCCCATACCGCCATAGCCAACAATAACTAAATTATAGGTTTTATTTGTCATTTTCTTTCTCCTTCTAGAATAGATTACTCATTACTTATTTGATTCCATCTTAAACTTTGTCTCTACAAATAAACATAGATGATATAATTAAAACATCGACTATTTTGCTATTTTATTTTTTCTGAAGGTGGGCATATGATGACAAATATATTATTCTGCGGCTATTCCTTTCACACAAATGGATATCATGCCCAACATAAATCCGGATACCCTTCGTATCTTTTTCGCCTGCAATCAGAAGGTGTCTGTGAAGTAGTGGTGAAGGGAAGAAAAATGGAACACGAGAAAGGAGACCTTCTCCTCATTAAACCAGGGGATCATTATGAACTGCTGGTTAAAGCGGGACAAAACAGCGGGGACTATCACATAGTCTGTGAAGGAGCTTGGGTGGACGAGTGGTGGAGCCGTTCCGCTAAGCCGCCTGTCTCCCGAATCGATCTTGATGAAAAACTGCTCTCCTTATGGCGTCAAATCATAAACGAAAAACGCCGTCCATCCTCGAGCCAAAACGAAGAACTCACCGGTTATTTGCTGCGAGCACTCTGTTTATATCTGGAACGAGGTGTCAACGAAACGGTTCCTACGTTCAACCACCCGTATACCGTCACACGGATGATGAGGTACATTGAAGAGCATGCCCTAACAGCATTTAAAGTGGAGGATGTGGCACGCCATGCTGGTCTTAGCGTTTCGCGTTCCGTTCATCTTTTTAAAAGCAGTGTCGGGAAAACGATGATCGAATATGCCTTAGAAATCCGTTTATCCGCTGCAGTCGAGCGAATGAAATACACATCCATGACACTTGAACAAATTGCCGAAGATTGCGGCTTCGGCAGCTATCCTTATTTTCACAGGGTATTT
Source organism: Neobacillus drentensis (assembly GCF_036966985.1). Lineage (GTDB taxonomy): Bacteria > Bacillota > Bacilli > Bacillales > Cytobacillaceae > Neobacillus > Neobacillus drentensis_E. Next base: position 12,327 of record NZ_JBALSN010000329.1, read on the forward strand.
CATAAGAAATATGGCATGGCCCCTGGGGCGTATAGGCGTCTGGAATACTAGAATTCAAGAACAGTAAATAGTAATTGAATCAGTTATTAAAAGCAGACGGTATAGCGGGAATCTTTTATAGATTCTCGTTACCATCTGCATTTTGATCATCTATTGTTATAGGAATTTGGTGACTGCATGATTGACGTTCAACCAATTTATGTGGAATGATAATGCGCTTTGTCGGTTCTGTTCTATTTTCGATTTTTTGAATTAAACTCCTGGATGCTTGATATCCTAGTTCAAAAATATTAATATCAATGGAAGTTAAGGGTGGTTTTGACATTTCTGATAAAAGGACATTATTAAAGCTAACGACAGAGATTTCTTCCGGAACCCTGATTCCCAGCTCATCTAATGTGCTCAGTACACCTAGTGCCATTAAGTCGTCAACCACCGCGAGCGAAGTGGGGCGTTGTTTAAGCGCCATTAATTCACTCACCGCTTCTTGACCGCCTTCCCGAAGGAATTCTTCATGAAGGATATATTCATTTTTTATAGGAATGTTTGCCTTTTTTAAAGCCTGCTTATACCCATTCAAACGGTCAACTGTAACCATTAGCTCTAGACTTCCGCCAATAAAAGCAATTTTCCGATGTCCATGGTCAATTAAGTATTCAGTAGCCTCTCTCATTGCACGAACATTATCATTATCAACATGTGTAATTTCTTCTGCATCTTTAGAAGGTTTTCCAATAACAACAAAAGGAAAATCCCTTTCTCTTAAATACGAAATGGCTTTATCCTCCACCTTGGAATTAAGAAGAATCATCCCATCGACTCGTTTTCCCTGAACCATGTGGATGACTGCTTCAAATATTTCCTCGTCTGATTTTCCAGTCGTCATATGCATGGCATATTTTTTATTATGGGCACTTTCACTGATTCCCTGTAACACCATTGAAAAAAAAGGATTCTGAAACACCACATCACCAGAGCTTGGCATGACAAGCCCGATTGTTTGGGTAGATTGAATGGCAAGGCTTCTGGCATTTTGGTTAGGATGATACCCTAGCTGCTCCATTGCTTTTTTAACTTTTCGTTTCGTCGCTTCACTGATTCGCGAATTATTGGCAATTACTCTTGAAACAGTTGATGGGGCTACATCTGCAAGCTTTGCCACATCCTTAATGGTAACAGCCATTTTCTTCTCCCCTCTCATTCGAAGTTCATTGATTCTTACTACTAATTTTAAAATAATAGAAACGATTATTTTTGCATATTCCAACATTTACGAAAACGGTTGCACAATCCACTCTTTATTATAAAGGCTTTATAATCAGTTATACAGCTAAAAAATAAAAGACCACTCGATTTCAATAACGATATATCAGAAAATTTAGATTTTATTTCTGATTTTCTATTGAATTGCGCTGAGAAATAGATATAATTAATTTTGAAAACGATTGCGCAAACGTTTGCACAATACGACAGTCTCCTAAGCATCTTACATACGATTTTTTGTGCAATTTCATGCAAACGGTTTCCTAGATTAATAGAGTAAGGGAAAGGAGATTTTTCATGAAGAGAAAGCAGAAATCACTTCTGTCACTTGTTACAGTAGTTGGACTAATTCTTCAATTATTTTCTGGACTTGTGACAAGTCAAACAGCCAAAGCGGCAGAAACAGAACCAAAGCAGGTTGTACTTGTTGGCAGTCTGCAGGCAGTTTTAGGGAATTCAGGAGATTGGGATCCATCCTCTTCCAAAACGCAAATGGCTTACCGAGGAAATGGTTTGTATAGCTTTACCGGCACACTTCCGGCAGGAGCATATGAGTACAAAATCGCCATTGGAGGAAGCTGGAATGAAAATTACGGAGACGGCGGCGCGCCTGGCGGAAACAACATTAAACTAACTCTGACCGAACAAAAAGAAGTCACCTTCTACTACAATGACAATACCCATGCCATTGCTGATAGTACCCATTATACACTTTTGGCAGAAGACAAGATGCCTCGTTTAGTTGGAAGCATTCAACCTGCCATTAAGGCAGGGTCTGCCTGGAGTCCGGCAGACTCAACAGCGTTAATGGAGGACACCCATTTTGACAATATCTATTCCTTTACTGCAAAGGTACCTAGAGGCAGCTACGAATACAAGATTGTATTGGGCAAAGACTGGACGGAATCCTACCCTGCTTCAAATGAGAAGCTGAATGTACTCTCTGATACGACAATCACATTTTTCTATAACAACCAAACAAAAGAAGTTTATTCAGATTATAAACCTATTGGATCTGATGGCATGATAGATAAGAATGCTCTTTATCATGATTCATGGGACCAAGTATACCGGACGCCGTTTGGGGCAATTCCTGCAGGGAAACCCGTCACATTACGGGTATCGGCTAAAAAGGGTGACCTAACAAGAGCCAGCCTGTATGTGAAAAACTATAATACAGGAACAACAAAGGTGCTTTCAATGAAAAATGCAGGCTGGACAGACACAAAGGACAAAGGTGCCATTGAGTTCTGGGAAGCCACCTTTACACCGTCTGACAAAGGAGTTCACGGCTATAAATTCATTGCCGGGGATCAGGATACAACGGTGGAATACGGAGAAGACACACAGGATGGGCATACCGGTAAAGCGGAGGATAAAAATGCAGGTCTCTTCCAATTGACCGTTTTCGACCCGGGCTATCAAACACCGGATTGGATGAAGGAAGCTGTTGTTTATCAAATCTATCCTGATCGTTTTTATAACGGCAACAAAGCAAATGACCATGTAAAGGATCAGATTGGAGCCCGAGGCAGCCAGCCAATAGAACATCCCGACTCCTGGTCATCCTTGCCTGATAATCCATATGAACAAGGCACTGGCTCCTACACAGGGGACGGAGAATTTACAAACGACTTCTTTGGCGGCGACATTGCTGGTATTAAGGCGAAGCTTGATTACCTTCAATCACTTGGCGTCAATACCCTATATTTAAACCCAATTGCACTTGCACCGTCCAACCATAAATATGATGCAACAGACTATAAACAGGTGGATCCGATGTTTGGCTCGGAAAAAGAATTCGAGGATTTCGCCAAGGAATTGTCTAAACGGAACATGCATCTGATTTTGGACGGGGTATTTAATCATGTGGCTGATGATTCCATCTATTTTGACCGCTACCACAAATATAAATCAGTGGGTGCCTATGAATACTGGTCTCGTATTTACGATTTAATGAATGACGAAAAATTGTCTGAAACTGCAGCTAAGGATAAGGCCAAACAGCAACTCATGGCTGAAGGACAAAACTTTAGCCCATACGGATTTGAAAACTGGTTCCATATTGAAAATGTTAAAGTTCCAAATGAAAAAGTCAACGGTGTTTCGACGGGTGAGCATTATAAGTATGAAGGCTGGTGGGGATACGACAGTCTTCCTGTATTCGAATCCGTTAATGGTACAAAGGTTAACCATCCAAGTGAACTTAACAACACAGCATTGGCAAATTATATTTTTTATGACAAGGACTCAGTAGGAAAAACTTGGATTAATCAAGGTTCATCTGGCTGGCGCCTGGATGTAGCTAATGAAGTGGACAGTTCCTTCTGGCAGGAATTCCGCAAGCAAATGAAGTCCAAGACTATGATAGGAGCCGGAAAAACACTTCAAAAAGATGAAGAGCCACTTATTCTAGGTGAAATTTGGGATGATGCATCCAAGTACTTCTTAGGGGATCAATATGACTCAGTCATGAACTATCGTTTCCGTGGAGCCATTTTGGATTACTTAAAGAACGGTAATGCTGCTAATGCACAAAACACACTTCTCGCTATACAGGAGGACTATCCAAAGGAAGCTTTTTATGCCCTCATGAACCTGATGGGATCCCATGATACAGCTCGGGCAATCTTCCTGTTAGGCAATGGAACGGATACGTATTTCAGAGCGGAACAAGATCCGAACTACAAATACGATGAAGGTGTGAAGCGATTGAAGCTGGCTTCTATCTTGCAAATGGGTTACCCTGGAGCACCAACCATTTATTACGGAGATGAAGCGGGTCAAACAGGATCCAAAGACCCAGATGACCGACGCACATATCCGTGGGGGAACGAAAACAAAGACCTCATTGCACACTATCAAAAGATTGGTCAAATCCGCAATGAAAATGCTGACCTATTCGCTCATGGCGATCTGCACCATTTATACGCAAAGGGTGATGTGTTAGCCTATGTCCGGACAAAAGAAGCAAAATCTGGCCTTGTCATTATTAACAGAGGGAAAACCACACAAACGGTTGATATCGATACAAAAGTGCTGCTCGCGAATGGTCTTCGTTTTGTGGACCAATTGGACCCTAAATATGTGACTACAACGAAGGATGGCAAGCTGTCATTAACAGTTCCAGCAGAGTCCGGAAGAATGTTAATAACGGTTAATGATGTTAAACAACCACAGCCTGTTAAAGATGTTACCGGCACAGCTGGTTCTAAGGAGGTTACTTTAAGCTGGACAGGAACAGGTACAAAATACAATATCTATCAATCTACAGTTTCAGGTGGATTATGGACAAAAGTGAAGGAAACTACAGGTACATCTGTGAACATTTCCGATTTAAATAATGGTCGTACCTACTATTTTACTGTGACGGCCTTGAATGAAAGTGGTAATGAATCTGTACCTGCTGCCTCATCCGGCCTTGTGCCTCATTACGATGCTGCAAAGGCTAGTATTAAGGACCTGACTACTTTAGACAACGGGGAACTGAATCTGGCACAGACCTCCAATGTTAAAGCAGCTTTTTACCTGCCAGGTGCGACAGAAACTGGTGCAGCAGAAGGAATCACGGCCAATCTCCAAGTAAGAATGAAAGGCCAAACCGCTTGGACATCTTACCAAGCCTTGTATAATGGCCAGGCTCAGGGAGACCAGGCAAATGAGTTTCAGGGAGGCTTTACAGCGTATGAGGCGGGCAAATATGAATACCGAATGGCCTTTACGCCCGATTTAGGGAATACATGGGTTTACTCAGCTACTGGTGAAGTGACCTTTTCACACAGCACGTCTGATACTACCCCGCCTGCTAATGATGTTATTTTGGACACTCCGATCAAGGAATCCGGTCAGGTCAACTTGAACTGGAAACTCACGCAGCCGGATCAGCCATTTAAAACGGTCATTTACCGTGACGGCCAAATTCTTTCAACATTAGAAGGCAATACCACTTCCTTCCGTGATTATCAAGTAGCAAATGGTACCACTTATAAATACCAAGTTCGTGCTTATGATCAGGCTGGAAACTATGTGGATTCAAACATAGTAAGTGTAACACCGGAAATTGTTATGGTACAAGTAACCTTTAAGGTGCATGCACCGGATTACACTCCATTGTCAGCTCAAGTCAATATACCAGGCAGCTTAAATGGGTGGAATACTAGTGCTTGGTCTATGAGCCGGAATGGCGCTGTGACGCCTGATTGGGAATACACAGTGGAGCTTGAGGAAGGAACAGAGCTTACGTATAAATATACAAGGGACAATAGCTGGGATCATGAAGGTTTGGCAGATCATACGCCATCTGATCATTCGGATGACGATATCAGTAACTACGGCTATGGTGCCCCAGGAACCGATATGAAAATTGTGGTCACGAACCAAGGCAACAACAAAATGGTGGTACAGGATACGATTTTGCGCTGGATTGATATGCCGCTGGCAGTCAGTCAAATTGATGTGAATGGTACGACTATGACCGTCAATGGGAATGCGATTAAGGGTTCTGACTTCACCATCAATGGGGAAAAAGTGACAGTCGGAAATGATATGAATTTCACTCAATCCTTTACCCTTCAAGCAGGACAGACACAAGTACCTGTTCATATCGAACCAACTGACTCCACAAAGTCCACCATCTTTAAAGAGGACGGCGGTTCTATTAGTAAGAATACAAAGAACTATGTCATCGATGTCCTAACAAAAACGATAAGCGAGACCAAGTAAGTGGTCATCGAAAAGGTCTGCCGGGATCATGGCAGACCTTTTTTGCCGAAAGTTAAGAAAAGCGACTTGGTATTAACATCAGCTTTCACATCTGTTGTTTCCGCATAAAGCTCGATTATAGAATCTTTGAATATGCATGGAAATATACATTAACTCTGCATCAGGATATTTTATCCGGTATTTCCCCTCCAAAAATTGGCCAACCTCTTGTGCGCAGGCAAATGCTTCTTTAAAATTTTCCTTGATCATCGAAGCCATTTTTTCATCATAGTCATGGTTCGTCCTATCTGATAATAGACTTTTGAGCGAAAATCTTAAATGGGTAATTAAACGTTCATAGGACATCGTATCTTCCACAATATTGATATTTAAACAACTTTCAATGATTCTCGTAATTTCTTGAATAGTCGTAGTAATGTCAATCGTTTCTTGCATATCTCCTGTATTCATCTTGGCTGTATGGATATGCATCGCAATATTGCCTACTTCATCTTCGGGAATTTCTACTCCCAGTTTTTCTTCTATTAACTTCTTTGCCCAAAGTCCGATTTGAAACTCCTTAATATAAAGAATTTTAATTTGATCAAGCAGGGCATTTTTAATGGCAATGTCATTTGTTAATCGTTCAATGGCAAAGGATAAGTGATCCGAAAAAGCGACATGGATATGCTCGTTTATTGTGACGCCCAATTCCTTTTCTGCATAAGAGATAATCTCTTCCGCTATTTGTATATGTTCTTCTGGTAAAAGTTGCAGTATTTCTTGAAATTTTTCATGCTCATTTGCATCCTTCATAACAAAAACTTTATCAATTTTAGCTTGGTTGACCAGATCATTCTTTCTTTTCTGGAATCCTATTCCTTCTCCCATTACGATCTTTTCTCCGTCCATGTCTTTCACTACAACCGCACTATTATTTAAGATTTTGTTAATTCTCATCTCTTTCACCTTCCCTCTTTTGCTCTTGCATTGGCTGTGAAATCTTGACTACTTACTCGGTTTCTTCCTTCACCCAAAGAATCAAAGTAGCTATGAATGCGGTTATGACAGAGATTCCAAGTCCAATCAGGTAATGCATTAAATTGGAAAACCCTAATGGAGCTACAATAGCGATCATTGGAATTCCTGTTAGGCCATAGGAGTTTGCTACTACATGAGTAAGAACCACATACACTCCTCCAAAAGCACCGCCTATAGCTGCACCTATAAATGGTCTGAACAATCTTATATTCATCCCAAACATAACCGGTTCAATAATGCCTAAAAATGCTGAAAAAGATGAAGGGATGGCAATTTTTTTCAGTCTCTCATTCTTTGTTTTAAAAAATACGGCTAACCCCGCTGCTCCTTGGGCCATGTTGGCCATTGACCAAATTGGCAATAAAAAGTTAACACCTATCTTTGGATTTGCTAGCAATTCCATTTCAACTGCATGTAAAGTATGATGCAGACCCGTTACCACAATGAGAGAATATAATCCGCCAAATAAAAACCCGGCGAAAACCCCTCCAGATTTATAAATAAGCTCAAACATATTTGTCATCATGTCACCAATGAATAATGAGATAGGACCTATAATTAAAAGTGAAATAAAACCAATCGATATAATGACTAGAAATGGGATTAAAAATAAATCCAATGAACTTGGAACCATTTTCCTTAAGCGCATTTCGAGCTTACTCATAAAAAAGACAGAAAGCAAGATCGGTATTACTGTTCCCTGATACCCTATTAAAGGAATATCAACTCCTAGAATCTCGATATATTCCGGTACTTTATATCCAAGCTTGGCAGGATTTAATAGCGAAGGGTGAGTTAAAATCCCGCCTATCACTGCACCCAGGATGGGATTGCCGCCAAATTCCTTGGCAGCACTAAAACCAATCAATATCGGCAAAATAATAAAGGCGGCACTTGAAAAGATATCGAGCATTCTCATTAATGAGCTTTCAGGCGGTGCCCACTGAAACACCTTGATCATTCCGATCAGTCCCATTAGTAAACCACTTGCAACAATAGCTGGAATAATCGGAACAAAAATATTGGACAAAGTCCTGGCAAATCGAATAAAAGGATTCATTCTCACCTTTGGCGGTTCTGCAGGAGAGATGCCAGAAACAGGAGTCAGTTTTGTTTCAAGTATGGCCCTGTATACTTTATTGACAATCCCGGGGCCTAAAATAATTTGGAAAAGTCCCATTCGGGAAAAGGTTCCATGTATACCGTTCAGTTTATCGATTCCAACTTTATTAACCTTGCTTTCATCTAAAAGTTCAAAACGCAAACGAGTCGTGCAATGGGTCATATTCATAATATTTTCTTTCCCGCCTAATAGCGGTAATAATTCTTGCGCAAAATCTTTTGCTTCTTTCCGTTCGTCTTGAATGTTCATCTTCCACCTTGAATTTATGAATTGAATGTTTCACATCATGCAGTAGATTGATTTTCAGGTAAATAATGACAAATATTTTCATAATGCACAGTGGCGTTCAGTAGAAAACTGAACGCCACAACTGTGTCTTATTTAAAAACCCCTTGCTGCTTTTCATGAAGAACCTTGGTTTCATCACGTGTGATCGATATTTTTAAAGACGGTGCCAGCATTCCACCGAAATGCTCCATTTGATACTCCGATGATTGCTCGCCAACCTCATCCATATCTTTACCGTCCACATTAACATAATTCACAAAACTTGTGACAGTGCCATTTGGCATTACCATCCAAGAATACGCTTGATACGGATTATCCGTAGGATTTGCAATGACAAGCCCACTATCATTTAACGGTTGATAGCCTCCAAAAAGAGAGTCTGAAGTAAATCCATATAATCCTTCCGGTGCGTCAAGACCGGATGCAAATTTCTCCGTATGTGTTTTTGCAAAAAGATAGTAGCTGTTTCCTTTGACGATGACACTAGGCCGCTCCAGTTCGTCATTGACATAATTTGCTTCTAATAGAGGCGGCAGCAATTCAAATTTGGATAAATCTTTATTGGTTGCTTTGGCAATACCAATGCTGCCATTAAAAGCTTTTGAACTTTCAGGGGTTACATGGTTCTGACGGAATTCCTCCGAACCAATAAATTCATTATTATATGGACGGTCTGCAAGCTTTCCTGCAGTGTTTGCTTCAAATAACAAATATTGCTCCCCAGTTTTTGGATCCTGGAAAAAATACGGATCGCGGAATGCATAGGAAGATTCTTCATTCCCTGTTTGTTCCTTTGTTTGATAGTATTTCCCATCGGCCTCAAGAATTATTTGATGTTTGGACCAATTCTTAAAGGACACACCTGTGTTTGTTGTACGAACATCAGCCGTTGCAGTTGCCAGCCGCTGATCATAGCTTAGCCCGGCTTCATTTTTTTGCCCCGTTGCTGTGTAAAAGATTTGCAATTTCCCATCTTTATTAACGATGGAACTGCCAGCCCATTGCCTGGACCCCAATGCTTCTCCTGCTTTAAAAACGGGGCCGCCAGACTCCCAGCTCTTTCCGTCATTTGAATAGAAATATTGAATTTGAGCTAGATCATGGCGTTTTCCAGGAAGGACATCCTTCTGTACCGATAGGGCGAAAATAATTTTAAAACCATTTACTACAGCGGGATGACCGTTCAAATCCTGCAATGGCCATGCATCCCAAATATAATAGTCTGATGAAAGTTTAACAAGCTCATCTTTATTAAATGTCGGGGCTGTATTTTTATCATTGATTGTTAGATTGCTAACATTTTCTCTGGTCCAGTTGAATGTATCTGCATTTTCTTGGGCAGAAACGGTTGAACCAACAATGGGTATGAAGATAATAAAAAGTCCGATAATAGCTGCTATGATAGATTTGCTTTTTTTAACTTTGTTCCATTTCATGAAAAGTGTTCCCCCAAATGCCTTCTTACTTTTGGCTTTGTTAAAAACTTTGTTGATTAACCATAAATTTTAAGAGACCGATAAGAGTTCAGGAACCGGTTCCACAAGCGCTTATACGGTCTCTTAGTGAGCGATTGGAGCGCGGGAACCGTTCAAATCATTTCCTTATTGTTTTATCCAGCCAGGTGATAACTCTTTTGCGATTTTTGTTGCATCACCTTTGATTGATAGCTGTATCGTAGGAGCCAACGTGCCTCCAAAATGGCTAAATTGGAATTCTGGTGATTGATTTCCAACATCACCAATTGACATGTCGCCTAAATCGCCAAAATGAGCAAACCCGACGACATTCAAATTAGGAAGGACAAGCCATGAATACGCTTGGTATGGGTTTCCTGGAGGATTCGCTAAAACCAAACCACTCTTATTCAGCGGCTGATAACCACCAATCAAGGTATCGGAAACAAATCCATACATCCCTTCAGGTCCTTGCAGCCCTTCAGCATATTTATTGATATGGCTGTCAGTAAATAGATAATATTTTTTATCTTTTACTACAATATGCGGGCGTTCCAATTCTTCGTTGACATAATTTGCTTCCAAAAGAGGAGGCAGCATTTTTAGATTGGAAGGATCACCATCCACTACCTCTGCGATACCAATGTTCGCATTGGCATGAACAGCTCCCGCAGGTACCGGGTTATTGCTTGTATACTCGGAACTTCCGGCATATTCTTGTTTAAATGTGCGCTCCCCTACGGTACCGCCTGAATTTCCTTCAAATAAAATATATTCCTTATCCGTTTTTGGGTCTTTAAACCACATCGGATCACGGAAAGCATAGCCGCCGCCTTCGCCTTGCTGAGCTTGTTCCTTCGTCTGATAATACTTACCGTCCGGCTCTAAAATGATCTTGTGTTTGCCCCAATTTTCAAAATGAACTCCATTACTATCAGCAATAATATCACCGGATGCCTCAGCAATACGCTGCTCAAATGTCAATCGCTCTTCCCCTCTATGGCCAGTTGCCGTATAGAAGGCATGAATTTTCCCATTATCGACCATGGCAGATCCAGCCCATTCACGGGAACCTAATGAAGCTCCTTCTGGGAAAAGTGTCCCGCCAAGAGTCCAATCCTTACCATTTTTCGAGTAAAAATAGCGGATTGTTGCAATGTCATGTACTTTTCCAGGAAGCACATCATTTGGAGCAGATAAGGCAAACATCACTTTCCAGCCTTTTACGGAAGCGATATTTCCATCACGATCCAACAGGGGCCATGTGTCCCAAATATGGTAATCAGGTGATAATTTCTCTAGCTTACTTATATTTGTATAAGGTAAGGTATTATCTTGATTAAGTTCAATTTTTGACACCTGTTCCCGTGTCCAATTTGTCGTTAGCCCTGTTTCTTCCGCTTTTACAGAAAGTCCTGAAAAAGTTGAGACAACAACACTTGCCGCTAAAACGATCGCAGAAACAGCTTTCTTATTCATAACGGTCATCCTTCTTTCTCCTTTTCGAGTTATCATTATCGATTTGCCCCAAATGGTTTAATTTCGCCCGCTTTACCTTCTTTTACAACTTCAGATGTTTCTCCATTCAGCTTCACTTTTAGAGTTGGGGCGAATGTACCGCCAAATTTCACATTGCCGTTCTCATCCTTCGGCTCGTTAATAAAGCTGATTACCTGCTGGTCTGGAAGAACCATCCAAGAATATGCTTGATAAGGGTTTTCCTTCGGATTCGCAATAACAAGACCACTTTCGTTCATTGGTTTATAGCCGCCGAACAGCCCTTTGCCAACAAAACCATAAACACCATCAGGACCAGTCAAGCCAGGAGCATAAGTAAAGGTATGGCTGATGGTAAATAGATAATAATCATCTCCGTTTACTACCATGTGCGGACGTTCCATCTGGTGATTGGTTCCAACCGACTCAAGCAATGGAGGAAGAAGCTTCAATTTGGTTACGTCCTTATCAAGTACTTCGGCAATCCCGATATTACCGTTATACAATTCGGCTCCGCCAGGAACGGAATGGGTTTTGCGGTATTCTTCATCACCGATATTTTCCGGTTTGATAAAGTCTCTATCGCTTCCAGCTTGTCCTTCGAAGATAATATAGTCTTTGCCTGTATTCGGATCCTGGAAGAAGAATGGATCACGGAATGCCGTAATAATCGGACTATTCGCTTGTGCAAGTGTCTCATAATATTTTCCATCTGCCTCAAGAATGACTTGGTGTTTCCCTTCATTCGTCAGATGAACTCCGTCTTTATCCGTTTGAATATCAAAGGTTGTTTTGGCAATACGCTGTACGGCTCTTTTATCCCATCCATTGTTATCCCAATTTGTTTTTTCACCGGTTGCCGTATAGAATAAATGCACTTTTCCATTGTCATCCAGCATTGCTGTACCGGCCCATTGCATATGACCCAGGGCTTTATTATAGTCATAAGGGATTCCTGCGTACGTCCAATCTTTGCCATTTTTGGAGTAGAACATGCCAATTCTTGCTTCTGTATGGCGCTCACCCCATCCTAAAGAGCGCGGTGCTACCAATGCAAAAGCCACTCGGTAGCCATTGACAATCGCCATTGAACCATCTCTATTTTGTAATGGCCATGTATCCCATACCCATTGATCAGGTGCTACAAGATCAAAATTAAGATCAATTTTCGGTGCTGTTGTTTTGTCTGTTGGCATTACTTTTTCTGCTTGCTGACGTGACCAGATGGATGTGTAATCTGTACTAATTTCCGCTGCAAATGCAGTTGATACTGACAGGCAATTGGCAGCAACAACGGCTGTCAAAACCAGCTTTTTCAATTTCGATTTGTTACGATTTTTCATTTCCATTTCCCCTAAATCCTCCATTTTTCGCGGGAACATTGTGTCCGTTAAGAATTTTTCGTCTATTCAAACTAGTTAAAATCCTTTTTCGAAGGACAAAAAAAGACCTAAAATGTATAAGGGTACGTCTACCAAAAAGGTACACTTCGCCCTTCATACACTTTAGGTCTTGCCTGCTTTACCAGTCACAATCCCGCATAATTTTGTTTACAGGGAACATTATATTCTGTTCGACAATTTCCTACAATAGGAT
>NZ_JBALSN010000330.1:0-6242 GCF_036966985.1 Neobacillus drentensis
ATATTCATTTTACTTCTCCTTTTCCAATTGACTTAGTTCTGAAGTGTTCCACCAAAAAGCCAAGAAACCCAATAATAGAGAATCACCAAGGTAAACAACGTAGCAGGTGGGATAACCACGAAGGTTATTTTCATATACTGCCACCAACTAATCATGACTTTACCTTTCCTTATAATATGCATCCACATTAACGTGGCCAGCGTTCCTATTGGTAGTAGTAATGCTCCCATATCACTTCCTATGACATTGGCAAGATAGGATATTTTTAAACTGAGGAGAGGTAGATCCATATTTGTTAATGTTAATGTCCCAACCATTAGCGCAGGGTGATTATTAAATATGTTCGAAAGAACGGATAACAAGACACCCATTAATACACTAGCATTAAGCAGGCTTCCAGAAACCATTGGACGCATGAATTGGATTAACCAGTCTGTTAAACCGATATTATTTAGACCGTATATAATCACATACATACTAAAAGCGAAAACGATGATATACCACGGCGTTTTTTTCACCATGTCTGTTGGAGGTATTTTTAAATATGCCCATCTCCAACCTAAAAGGACAAGGGAGCCAAAAACTGCCATAAGCGAAACTGGTATAGACAGAAACGATGCGACAAAGAGGCTGACACGAACCGCAAAGACAAATAGGAGAACGTTTCTCATAAATCTAGATCGGTCTTTATCAGAAGCATGTTTCAGTGAACTTGGCTTAAGTGGATGATAAGAAGAGTGTGAAAGCCCAGTTACCTTAGTAGGGATCGTTTTTGGTAAGACCTTTTTGAAGCGAAGAAACAAAAGCCAGGTCAGTAGAAGTAAACCCAGTGTTGCAGGCACAAACATCATCGCCGTATGCAAGTACAAACTCATGTGGACGATTTTTAGGGCGATTAGATTGACAATATTACTTACTCCAATAGGCGCACTTGAAGCGGTCGCAATTAATGCACCTGAAAGCAAATACGGAATTTTTTGATGGTTTTTTAAGCCCATATTGTTTAGTAGCATAACTAATATTGGTGTTGTGATTAAAATACTTCCATCGTTATTAAAAAAGAGTGTCATTAAAAAACACAAGAGATTGACATACCAGAATAATCGAATGCCTGAACCTTTTGCTTTTTCTGCAAGCTTTTCTGCCATCCAGTTAAAGAACCCAAAACTCTCTAAGACGATTGCCATTACAATTGTGGCCATAATGGTGATCGCAGCACCGCTGATGGTTTCCGCAATTAGACCGAGGTCAGATAATGTAACACTTCCGCTTAGGATGACAACAATCGCACCAATCGTAGCAGGGATTGCTTCATTTATCCCTCGAGGTCTCCAAAGAATAAATCCTAGGGTGAGTAAAAAGGAACCTATCGTTAACCAAACCATTGAATAAATTTTCTCCTTTCGAAAGCTAGTATTTCATGAAATGAATCATGAGACGACTTTACCTCCACCTTTTGCATCCGCATCTATCCCTCCCTTCCATCTATCCCTCTTGTGACTTTGTACTGTATTTATATGTATTAAAGCTAAGACAGGCTGTAGGTTTGTACCTGTTTTTCCGAATTTCCGCTGAAGTCTATAAAATAAAACCCCATCAAAAAATTTTAATTGACAATCATTCTCAAAGGAAATAGAATTGTAGATGCAGAGTGAAATTGAAATTCATTCTCAATTAAAACGTTTTAACAAGGAGGTTCCTATGGGAAAGACATTAATACATAAAATATTTATCCTACTCTTATTACTCGCTATAGGAATTCATAACCCTGTACTGGCATCAGGAAATTCCAGTGAAGATATGAAGAAGGCAGAGGAATCAGTTGATCAAGCCATCGAGTTTGCTTCTAATGGGAACCTATCAGAAGCAGAAAAGGCTTATGATCAATTTAATCAAACCTGGCGGGAAATTGAAGAAGGGATAAAAGAGGACTCAGCCACAGCCTATCGAGACATCGAGTCAAATATGGGAAAGGTTGTCTATGCTTTTACGATTAAAAAACAAGATCAAGTGTTACAGGCTTTACAAGGATTAAAGGCTGTAAACGAAAAAGTAGTCAGTGGTGGTTATCCGAAAGAAACAGGATTTAAAAAGGAAGATATTTCATTAGCTGATTTTATAACTCTTCTTCAAGAAACAAAAAATGAAGTAAATGAGCAGGAACAAACTGAAGCACTGGAAGGAATTAAAAAAGCAAATAACAGTTGGTTAAGCGTAGAAGGGGTAGTGGTAGCGCAATCAGCCTCAGTCTATAGTGATTCAGAGCGAGATTTAGTAACTATTCAAGCGATGCTTGCATCTAACCCGCCAAATTTTGAGGATGCTAAAAAAACAATCGATCAAATGGTCCAATACCTTACCCCTTTAGCTGAAAAATCAAGTTACACCTATTGGGACGCTGCAATGATCCTTATACGAGAAGGGTTAGAAGCATTACTTGTAGTCATTGCTCTTATGTCTTTTGTCAAAAAATCAGCTGATGGTAAGGGGAAGGGCTGGATTTGGACTGGGGTATTGTCTGGACTAGGTGTAAGTGTAATCCTTGCAATTATTGTTAAATTCGTAATTTCTTCTGGAGCGTTTGGCAGTAATAATGCTCAAATCGCAGGGTGGACCGGTGTTTTCGCAGCTGTGATGTTGCTGTATATGAGCTATTGGCTCCACAGTCAATCAAATATCGCGGATTGGAATCGGTATATTCGAGAAAAAAGCCAATCAGCATTAACGACAGGTAAACTCGTTTCGTTAGGAGTCCTAGCTTTTCTAGCGGTCTTTCGAGAAGGGACAGAAACAGTATTATTTTATATCGGAATGGCAAGCCAAATAAAACTTCAATCATTATTAATCGGGTTTGTAATTGGTGCAGTAATACTTGGAATCTTAGCATATTTAATGGTATTCGTAGGTTTAAAATTACCATTACGACCATTCTTTATGGTGTCTAGTGTCATTGTATTTTACCTTTGCATTAAGTTTACGGGAATGGGGATCCACAGCCTTCAGCTAGCTGGATTTATCCAGACGACAAACTCCCAAAGCATCCCAAGTATTGAATTTTTTGCAATCTATCCCTCATGGGAAAGCACTATACCTCAAATAGCGCTTGTTCTTGGAGCAGTAATTATTCTATTAGCTAAGAAATACAAAAATAATAAACTTGCAATCATAAACAATAATTTATAGTAAAGGCAGGAAAAAAAGATGAAAAAGTTAACGTCAATGGTTTTATCAATCGGAGTAGGTAGTGCATTACTATTAGTGGGCTGTGGTTCAACAGATAGTAAGGTCACTGATGGGGTAAATAACATGTTAGAAACTACGGAGCAGTTATCAAAAGCAATTGATAGCGGGGATCAAGCAAAGGTAAAAGAAGTGGGACCAACACTAGAAGAGCAATGGTCTTCATTCGAAGACGATGTTAAAAAAGATAACGAAGACCTATATGAGAAAATTGAAAAATACCTTGATCCGACCATTGCAGGTTCAGAAGCATCAACCCTTGATAAAGAAGCATTAGGTTCCTTAAACGACAAATTGACGGATGCCTTAAAAGAATTAGATAAGTAAACCAAATAATTATTGATGATGGACGTGAAAAAGAGACTTTCTGAAAGTCTCTTTTTTTAGTTCAGTTTGTCATAGCTTGGTCCGCTACTTGAATTTCAACAGCATATTCAAGTTTTTTCCTAAATATTATGTTTTATAAGGCAAATTAAGGGGGGAGTCCTATGTAAGCAGGACCAAGACCAGAATCAGTTACGGAACATGATTCACATTTTGAATTGAGCGCTTAAATGCCAAAAAAATGAATGGACAAATTTATTAAATTAATTGAAGTATAAGAATGAGGTGAGGATATGAGTAAAGTTGGTAAGGACGATTTTATCCAGGGGTTCGTGCCGAACCATAATCATGGTTCGGTAGATTATACTTCGGTTAATGCAGGGCATGTCCATCAGTGTTTAGATGTTACTTCACCGCCAATCCAGACTCAGGATCATAATCATGTTCATTATACAGAGGGATATGTTGTGTTCGAAAATGGGCATACCCATTATTATAAGGCATATTCAGGTCCAGCTATTCCAATTGGTAATGGGATGCACGTTCATCATTATGATTTTTATACAACAGAAAATGATGGACATCGTCATCGAATCCTAGGAGTCGATCAACCTGCTCCAGGTAACAAATAGAAAACATTGTAAAAGAGACTAACTACTAGTCTCTTTTTTCTGTGTTTACTCAATCTTCACACCTACATCAAATACATAAGGCTGCTTTGGAGCAGCAATTTTTGAAATCTGCTTTATTTTTATAATAGGGATTGTACCACCATCAAATTGAGTTTGCGCAATTACACCAGTTACTTGTACCCATTTATCCTTTGGTAAAGCCGTTACATTCCCTTTTGCCATCATTCCATAAACGGACGCATCTGCAACACAACAAGAAATTCCAAATCGAGCAACGATGATTTGATTTTGCATGAAGTTCTTTTCCCTATATACAAACCCTTTTGTGGAGACAGTTTTACCAATCATATCTTGTAGATTATCCTGAATGATTGACATCATTGGAACATAAAGCTGATCATTAATATTTATATTCTTTGTCCTTAACATGTCTGTTTTTAGCTTTTTGTATTCCTTTTCAGTTAGAGGCTCAGGTTGATTATCAAAATTGTTTTTGTTATTAACTGTGGAACTGGTTTTATTCTTATCAGAAGTAGAATTTGTTTTTTCTGTGTTTTTATTGTTTTTAATTGTCTTGATTTGATTTGTGTCTGAAGAACTTGCTCCAAGTTTAATGGTTCTGTTCATCGCCACAGAGCTATCGAGAACATTATTTGCGAAAAGAAAACCCGTGGTAATAGGAATAATAAATAACAAATAAAGAAATAAACTTTTCCCTATTGAGGTTGGGTAGGAGTGTTCGCCTTCACAGTCACATTGATTAGTAGACTTCTGTTCTGATGTTCCTCTTATTATTAATATAATCCCTAAAGTAAGTAATACAAATAAAGTGAAGTAAATAAAACGAATCATTTTCGGTGCAATTAAAAGAGTAATATTACCAGTTAGAAGTAATTTAAATAACAGCAACATTAATCCAATTAAAATGATTCCTCTGATCAGGTGGTGAAAGGTATGGGCTTCATTTGTTTTCTTCATCATGCACCTCCTAAATAAAAATTAGCTGAAAGATATAGACTGATAAATACACCACGACTGGAGTTACCATAAGTAAGAATAATACAAACCGTTTCTTAAAATACCCGAATAACATTAAGGTGTTTTTTATATCAATCATTGGTCCGAATACAAGAAAAGCAAGGATTGATCCTTCCGTAAAGGTAGAACCGAAAGAGGAAGCAACAAAGGCATCCGCAGAAGAACATACAGAGAGGACATAGGCAAAACCCATCATAACCCCAGGTGCTAAGCTAGGGCTTGTCCCAATCGATAAGAGAACATTGCGGTCTAAGAAAGTCTGAAATAAACTAGCGAGGAAAGCCCCAATGAATAAATATTTTCCTGTATCGAATAATTCATCACTTGCATGATATAAGGTTTCTAGAAATTTATTTCGTTTTGAAGAATGGTGATGGTGGTGGCCATGCTGAATATCATTATCGGTTTTAAGAATATTTTCCCCCTTAAATCGTCGGTAAATGATGAGACCAATGATAATCGAGCTTATAAATCCAGCAAACATCCTGGCGTTCGCAATATAAGGTGTACTCTTAAAAGCAAAATAGGTTGATGCATAGACGACAGGGTTTAAGATTGGAGCGCTAAGCATGAATACAACTCCTACATGTGCTGGCATGCCTTTTTTAATTAACCTGCGAACCACAGGAATAATGGCACATTCGCAAATGGGAAAGATTACTCCTAGCAATGCAGCAGGTATGAGGGCTAAATAAGCATTACGAGGCAAAAACTTTCGAATGGCGTTTTCTGATACAAATGCTTGAATTATGGCTGATACAAATACACCCAATAAAATAAAAGGAATTGCTTCTAAAACAATACTGAGGAAAATCGTATTAATATTAAGAAAAGAACTTGGAAATCTATTAAAAAAAGAGATGTCTTTGATTTTCTCTGCAAAAAGAAAGAGTATCATAAAAAATCCAAATAACAGAAGACATAAACTATCTTTTAGCATCTTATTTAAATAGGTCATTACAAAATCTACCTCCTCAACTCTATCATCACTATCATATGGATATGCAA
>NZ_JBALSN010000331.1:0-19041 GCF_036966985.1 Neobacillus drentensis
GGATTATAAGAGAAGGCAGAAGCAACATAGACCAATTCATAATCCCAACCTTTGCCTTCAACCTTATGTAATCCTGGTTTATCAAATGGTTTTGTTTGATCGACTTTATCTACATTAATCGTCGTTAAACAGCTTGGCGGCTTGTTGCCAAGATAGAACGCGCTTACACCTACAGTTGTTAAGAAAACAATCAATGCGCCAATGCCAAAAGTAAGCCAAATTTTTTCGAATTTATGCATATGCATAATCTTTTCCCCCTCAATCATTAGAAACGTTCAACAAACAAGTAATAGACACTTACCCAAGTGACAACAATAAAAGCTCCTAATAAGAAAACGGACGCTAATGTCCCTTTAAGAGAAGAGCTGTCTTCAATTTCTGTTTTATTGTTTGTTTTAAGTTCCGCCTTCGCCATCCCCCGCACTCCCTTCAGAGTAATAAAATTAATGATTAGTTCTCTTTCATAATACAAAACAATTGTGATGAAAAAACAACAAATTTCACAGTTCACAAATTGTTCATTCCTTAGGTATCTACTATGTTAATATTATAAAATTGATGTAACAGTGATTTATATCACAATACCCCCGGGGTATTTGTGAATAAAATGTGAACTATCACACTTCCCCTGTGATTTAAGTAATTGAATAATCCTTCACAAACGATAAAAGACATCTTTTGGAATCAATGTCACACTCTAGGAGTTTGAAAATATGATAGTAATAAATCTTATTTTCCTCCAGAAAAGAGTGGGTTTTTGTGGAAAAATATTATTGTGATCGATGTCGGCTTTTGTATGATAATGTTGAAATTTGTAAAATTTGTGGCACGTTAGTAAAAAATAAAATTAAGATTGAAGTTCAAAAACAACCTGATAAAAAATAAATTGAGAAAAGCATAATACTTGCTATATATTAAGAAAGTTGAAATTGGAAAACATTAGCTAATGAACGAATTTAGCATCCATTATATAATTTAAGAGCACAGCAACAACCTTCAAAACGTTTGCTCCCTTTAACGTGAAACTTTGGTTTCTACCTTAAAGGGAGCTTTTTTTATGCATAATAATCTTAATTCTGGAAAAAATACCCTTACATAGCTTGAAGGAGAAAAAACATGCCAACGATTATTTCAGTTGCAGAGGTAACGCCCCCATTTGAAGTAAACCAAAATCAAGCCTCGGAGTTTGCTCGCGAGCTGTTCTCCGATTCCTTTAAGGACATTGAAAGACTTTTACGCGCGTTTCAAAATGGTCAGATTGAAAAAAGGAATTTTGTAAAAAATATTGATTGGTTTAAAGAAGATAAAACGTTTGAAGAAAAAAATACGGCTTATATTGAGTCAGCTGTTGAACTGGGAAGAGAAGCAATCGTGAAGTGTTTATATAACACTAATTTCTTAACAAGGAATATTCCCTATCAGGACATTGACGCCATTTTTTTTATTTCAACCACCGGAATTGCTACACCAAGTATCGAAGCCAGAATCATGAACTTACTTCCCTTCCAGCCTCACACCAAAAGGATTCCAATATGGGGCCTTGGTTGTGCAGGCGGTGCCGCAGGGTTATCCCGGGCCTATGAATATTGCCTTGCTTTTCCGAAAGCAAAGGTACTTGTTCTCTCAGTGGAACTTTGCAGCCTAACCTTTCAACGCAATGATCTATCGAAAAGTAATTTCATAGGTACTTCCTTATTTGCCGATGGTGTTGCCTGTGCGTTAGTTTGCGGTGATGATTCAAATTATTGTGATTACAGGAAGAAGAAGACTTCCCCCTTCATTATTGCAACTCAGTCAACACTTATGCCGGATTCCTTAGATGTGATGGGATGGGATATTAAGAGTAACGGGCTATATGTCGTTTTCTCACGTGATATTCCTCACATAATTGAAAATTGGTTAAAGCCGAATGTAACTGAGTTTTTAAAAGAAAATCATGTAAATCTTGAAACAATAAACTATTTTATTGCCCATCCTGGTGGAAAAAAGGTAATCGATGCTTATGTAAAATCATTAGAAATCCCTCCCTCAATGACAGAGGTTTCACTTGATGTGCTAAAACAGTTTGGAAATATGTCTTCAGCGACAATACTGTTTGTACTGAATCGATTCATGGAGAAAGAAATTCCAGAAGGGGCCTATGGTCTCGGTACCGCTCTAGGGCCAGGGTTTAGTTCAGAACTGCATTTAATGAGGTGGCGGTAAATGGATGGATTTCTTGTATTCGAAATCATCATTGGCTTTATTGTTCTTCAACGTGTGGTTGAACTTAGAATCGCAAAACGGAATGAAAAATGGATGAAGAAACAAGGTGCTATTGAATTTGGTAAAAATCATTATCGATTTATGGTGTTGATGCATGTACTGTTCTTCATTTGCCTAATTGCTGAAAAAGTTTATGGGAATCGGGAGCTTTCTTATTTTTGGCTAATCCTCTTATCAGTTTTCTTTGGGGCACAAATCATTAGGATTTGGGTGATTACCTCACTTGGAAGGTACTGGAATACGAAAATTATTGTCTTAAGAGATGCAAAGGTGATCAAAAAAGGTCCTTACCTTTATATTAAACATCCAAATTATTTTGTGGTTGCGATTGAATTAGCTGTCGTTCCTCTACTATTTAACTGCTATATAACGGCGTGTATTTTTACCATTCTAAATGGAATTATCCTTATGATTCGGATTCCGGAGGAAGAAAAAGCCCTTAAGGAACTGACTGAGTATGAGTGGAGATTCCAGGACTGTAATCGCTTTCTTCCTAAAGTTGTTAAAAAAGTGTGACAATTAGAAAAGGACTATTGAAAATGATTATCAGTTATGTTAAACTTTGATTAACAATGAAAATCATTCTCAACAACCTTGATAAGGAAGGTGTTACATATGACTTTTGCTTTAGTTAGCGGAACGGTTATTATTTATGCATTTGTCATGAAGCACGTTTTAAAAAACGTTACCCATTGAAATGAATATCTATTTTTTTGAGCCAAGGTTGTTAATCTTGGCTTTTTGTCGTTTTTGGGAAAAATTTGTTTTAAGCAAATGAAGTGTCAGGATAGGAAAAGTATGAATTATCGTATAAAATAAAAAATATTACAAAGTTGTTAAGGGGAATAAGTAATGGTAAAAATAGCGAACCAAGAAGAAGCCATCCAGACATTGAAATCGAAGATCGTTTCACTATATGAATATTTAATGGATCAAGAGGATTTTGAACATGCCAAAAAAATTAAGCAATTAGCCAAAAAGCTAGAAAACAGAGAGTTTCTGATTGCCTTTTGCGGTCATTTTTCTGCTGGAAAATCGACAATGATTAACCAACTTGTGGGTGAAAAATTACTGCCATCAAGCCCGATTCCCACCAGTGCAAATCTGGTGAAGGTAAAAGCAGGCGAAGATTATGCTAAGGTCTTTTTTAAAAATGAAACACCTCGAATTTATTTAGCCCCTTATGATTATGAATTAGTAAAGAATTATTGTAAAGACGGCGACCAAATCGAAGAAATCGAAATAAGTCACAGTGATACAGGGCTGCCTGATCATACAGTCATTATGGATACACCTGGCATTGATTCAGCTGACGATGCCCACCGAATCGCAACGGAGTCGGCCATCCATCTTGCTGATTTGATTCTTTATGTAATGGATTATAACCATGTCCAAGCAGAGTTAAATTTTTTATTTACAAAGGAATTGACTGAAGCTAGGAAAGAAGTTTACTTAGTCATAAACCAAATTGATAAACACAAGGATGAAGAACTAAGTTTTCTGGAGTTTCAAAACAGCGTATTAGATTCGTTTGCTTCATGGGGAGTAAAACCGGCAAGGATTTTTTATACCTCCTTAAAGCATGAAACCCATCCCTTCAATGAATTTTCTGATCTTCAAGGATTTATTGCAGATAAATTGGCGTCTAAAGACCAATTATTAGTTCCATCCATTTTTCAATCCTTAAAGAAAATTAGCCATGATCATATCCAGCAACGACGGAAATTGGATCAGGAGGAGTTAGCACCAGTCCTTGCGATTCTGAATGAATTATCTGAGGCAGAACAAAGTACATTGACAAATGCGACTGAAGAAGTGGAAGGAAATCTCAATACATTAAAAGAAGGGGTTGCAGGAACGGAGAAAGAATTTGATCATCAAATTGCCCAAATCCTTAAAAACGCCTATCTGATGCCTTTTCAAACCAGAGAATTGGCTGAAAGTTATTTGGAATCATGTCAGCCAGAATTTAAAATTGGATTTTTATTTTCTAAGCAAAAAACAGCAGAAGAGAGAAAGGTAAGGCTAGAACGTTTTCACCATGATATCCTTGATAAAACGAAAACTCAGCTTGAATGGCATGTCCGTGAATTTTTACTGAGCACATTAAAAGAAATAGGGCTTGATGAAGGGGAACTGCAGGGATTGGCGCAGTCTTATTCCATCGAAGTTCCGACAAGTCTTTTAACGGAAGCAGTAAAGTCGGGGGCCCGAGTATCTGGTGAATATGTATTACACTATACAGAAGATGTGGCCAATGAAATTAAAAGACTGGCACGAATCCAACTCACGACTTTTAAAGAAGAGTTTCTTAAAGCATTAAAGGAACGAACGGCCAGATTAATAGAAAAATATGAACAAGAACTCAATAAAACGGATCGGTATGTTAAGGCATTAACAGAATTAAATAAATCTCAGCAGAAAATTACCTTGATGGAATCAAAAATCGAAAAGTTATTAACAACGGATGATGTGCTCAAAGAAGATAGCCATCATCTTTTTGAACAGGATGAAGAAGAATTTGAAGTGGTCAGGGCCCAGCCAACAACCAGCACTCGTGTAACTGCCACCACTACTTCTACGCCTGAAACTGTTGATCAATCCATAGTTACGGAACCGGAAGTTAATGCATCGAATGAGCATTTAATAAGAACAGTAGAACGTCTCAGTCAGACTTCAACATTAATCAAAGACATTCCAGGATTTCAAAAGCTCTCAGCGGAATTAGTGGAAAAAGCAGAAAGACTTGCAAACAAAGGATTTACCGTCGCATTATTTGGTGCTTTCAGTGCAGGTAAATCTTCCTTTGCCAATGCACTTATGGGTGAAAAAGTTCTACCTGTTTCACCAAATCCTACCACTGCTGCGATTAATAAAATTAAACCAGTTACGGAAAATCATCCTCATGGCACAGTGCTTGTTAAATTTAAAGATGCATCAGCCATGCTGGAAGATGTTAATCGTTCTTTAAAAGTATTTGAACTTCAGGTTGCAGATTTAGAAGATGCATCCAAGAAAATAAATCAGATTATGCTGCAAACAGGCCAAGAAGGCGGTGTGTTGGAAAAGACCCATTATGCCTTCTTGCAGGCATTTATGAAAGGCTATGCATCATATGGGAATTTATTAGGAACCGTTCTCGAAACGGATGTTGCTGAATTTAGCGAGTTCGTCGCAAAAGAAGAAAAATCCTGCTATGTCGAATGGATCGAGCTCTATTATGATTGTGAGTTAACCCGAAAAGGCATCACACTTGTTGATACACCTGGAGCGGATTCTATCAATGCCCGTCATACTGGGGTAGCCTTTGATTATATTAAAAATTCAGATGCTTGTTTCTTTGTTACTTATTACAACCATGCTTTTTCTAAAGCCGACCGTGAATTCTTAATCCAACTGGGACGTGTGAAGGAATCATTCCAAATGGATAAAATGTTCTTTATTATCAATGCAATCGATCTCGCTGAGAGTGAAGAAGAGAAGGAAACGGTGATTGATTATGTTGAGGATCAACTTAGCAAATATGGGATAAGAAATCCTCATCTTTATCCTGTGTCTAGTTTGCTAGCCTTAATGGAAAAAACGGATTCTAATCCAACCTTTGAATCAGGAATGAATAAATTTGAACAGGCATTTTATCAATTTATTACCAATGAATTAACAGTAATGGCTATTTCTTCAGCAGAAAAGGAAGTAACTCGTGTCCATGATTTAATCACAAATCTGATTCAGAGTTCACAAGAAGATCAATCGGTTAAAGAGAAAAAACGTGAGGATATTAGAAACCAGCAAGCGCGTATTCAAGAGTTATTTACAAACCAAACAGTTGGAAATTTACAAAACCGTTTGCATCAAGAAGCAAATGAGTTGGTTTATTACATTAAGAAGCGGGTATTCTTACGCTTCGGGGATTTCTTTAGGGAGTCATTTAATCCAAGCGCCCTAAGGGATGATGGACGTAATTTAAAAAAGGTTTTACAAGGAGCTTTGGATGAATTTCTCGAAAGTCTAGGGTTTGATTTTGCTCAAGAAATGAGAGCTACTACTGTGCGAATTGAGCGCTTTTCGGAAAAACAATTGGCTGATTTCCAATCAGGTCTTATTCGGAATCTCCAAGAAATTAATCCTGACCTCTCCTTTTCAGCATTTGAAGTGGAGCATAAAGCAACAATCGAATTTCCAAATGCATTTAAAAATATAGATAAACAAGTATTTACGAAAGCAATGTCTTATTTTAAAAATCCAAAATCCTTCTTTGAAAAAAATGAAAAGAAACTAATGAGTGATGAACTTAATCAAGTACTGGATATGCCTGCAGAGGAATATTTAGCAGAGGAAGCGAAACGATTAAATAGTCACTATAGCGATGAAATCGCAAAGGAATTCAATCGCCTATTAGAACAAATGATCGAACAAGTAAACGATTTTTATTTAAGCCATCTCTCGGCCTTAGACGGCGGAATCTCTATTGAATTTTTAAAGGATATCCAAACAAAGTTGGCGGATTAGATTTTAATGGGAAGTAACAGATTCGAGGAGGATGAACTAGTGAAATATATTAAAGATCAGGAATGGGTTCTAGAATGCTTAAATGAGAGCAACCTCAGGATCATCGACTGCCGGTTTTCATTAGCTGAACCAGAAAAAGGCAAGCAAGAATACTTACAAGGTCATCTTCCCGGGGCAGTGTTCTTTGATTTAGAAAAAGACCTTTCAAGTCCGAAACAAACCTATGGCGGCAGGCATCCAATGCCTGTTCTAGAAGAATTTATCTCCAAACTTGAGAATGCAGGTATTGATGAAAACAAACTAGTTGTTGCCTATGACTTTGGTGAAGGAGCGTATGCTGCTCGTTTTTGCTGGATGCTACAATACCTCGGTCATGGAAATGTCTATGTACTTGATGGCGGATATAAAAGCTGGATAGAAGCATCTTACCCTGTAACTAAGGAAATTTCAGCTTTTGAAAAAACTAAATTCCATTTCAAGGTTCAACCAGAATTGCTGGCAACAACGGACGAAGTAAAAGAAGTAGTTGAAAAACATTTAAATAATAAAATCTTAATCGATTCGCGTGAAGAAAAGCGCTTTTTAGGTATAGAGGAACCAATTGATAAAAAAGCTGGGCATATTCCTGGAGCAATCAATAAGCCATGGATGGAAGGATTAAATGAGAGGTACTATAAACCTGCTGAAATCCAAAAACAAAGGTTCAAAAATCTCGACCCTGCAAAGGAAATGATTGTATACTGCGGATCAGGGGTGACAGCTGCCCCAAATTACTTAGCCTTGAAAGAAGCAGGTTTTGAGAAAGTAAAGCTCTATATTGGAAGCTTTAGTGATTGGATCTCATATGAGGATAATAAAATAGAATAATATTTTGGGGCAACTTATGTTATAATGTAAATCGTGTTGTTTTTAAACACCTAACTTAGGAGGTCCAAAATGACGAATCAAAAACCTTCACTGATGCTTGTTGATGGAATGGCCTTGTTATTCCGTGCTTTTTACGCTACCGCAGTTACTGGACAATTTATGATAAATTCAAAAGGAACACCTACAAATGGAATTCATGGCTTTGTGAAGCATTTATTCACGGCAGTAAATTCCTTCAAGCCCACACATCTTGCAGTTTGTTGGGATATGGGAAGTAAGACCTTCCGTACGGAATTGTTTGCTGATTATAAAGGGAATCGGGGTGAAGCTCCGGTTGAGCTTATCCCGCAGTTCGATTTAGTAAAAGAGGTTGTTGCCTCTTTTGATATACCCAATATCGGACTAGCTGGATACGAAGCCGATGATTGCATTGGAACCATTGCCAATCAATCCAAAGACTACGCACATGTCTCGATCCTAACGGGTGATCAAGATATGCTGCAGCTGCTTGATGACAGTATTTCCGTAATTTTGTTAAAAAAGGGTTATGGGAATTATCTTGTGCATACGCCAGAAACCTTTTTGGAAGAGAAGGGGATTACTCCACGGCAAATGATCGATTTAAAAGCTCTGATGGGGGATACTAGCGATAACTATCCTGGAGTAAGAGGAATAGGGGAAAAGACCGCTCTTAAGCTCTTAAAGGAGTTCGACCATGTTGAGGGTATTATCTCCAATTTAGAACGTTTATCTAAATCCAATAAGACTAAAATTGAACAGGATTTAGAAATGCTCCACTTATCGAGAATACTTGCAGAAATAAAATGTGATGTTCCCGTTAGTTGTGCCTTGGATGAGGCAGGCCTAAGAATAGAAAAAGAGAAAGCATTGAATAAGTTAATGGAATTAGAACTCCGGGGATTGCAGCGCCTGCTGCCAATAGACGAAGTGTTTGTTTCATAAAAAAATGAGGTTGNNCAACCTCATTTTTTTATGGATAAACATACAGGAATTCTTGTCTCACTAGTAATATGATATAAAAAAGCATGGTTACCTACTTGTATTCGAAGGAGGAGCTAAATTCGAAAAGTATTCACTGGATCATCGAGTCATTGGGAAAGGCGCAACTAGTCTCGTCTTTTATGGTCAAAATGACCAAAACGAGAGGGTAGTAATAAAAAAGGTCGCAGACAAGAGCGAAGCAGAACAAGAAAGCAGCATTCTTAAAAGGTTACCGATTCATAAACATATCATCACCTGGTTAGACTTTTTTGTTGAAAATCAAACGGGGTATATTGTTTTCTCCCATCATGACGGGGTGAGGCTTGGTCATTTTAAAAAGGGAATTATCCATGATCAACAAATTGCTGTTCAAATTACAATTAACATCCTTGAGGGTTTAAAGGTGATTCACCAACAGGGGATTCTCCATTGCGATATTACTCCACATAACGTGTTAATAAGCAACAATGAACCTGGATCAGTCAAAATTATTGATTTTGGCTCTGCTGTCCGTACTGACGAGTTCGGAGAATATAAAGGAAATCATAAGGGAGCAACGAGATGGTACCGGCCGCCTGAACTTAAGAAAGTAAATGATATCTTTACCGCCGACTTAAATACCAGCTCTGATTTATATAGTGCTGCCTGTATTTGTTTGTACTTGTTAACGGGTCAAGCACCCTTTAATAAAAAACAGGCATGCGAACAGATAATCAATCAAGACCTTCAAAAGATCCTTCGTAAAGCAACTAGAAAAAATAAAAAGAAACGGTTTCAATCCGCACAGGAACTTATTGATGCGCTTTTACCCTTCTCATAATTGGGGTAATTCCTGATTTGTTCTGAGTTTAAGGTAAAGGAGAAAATGCAAGTGGATGATTTTACCCAAATTGTTGTTACACCTGGAAAGCCTGTTCAGGTCTCTATTAATCCAACCCCCTATCCCTTGATTGGAAAAGGATTGCAAGGTGCAGTATTCAAGTTATCTGACGACCGCGTTGTAAAGATCTATTCCAAAAAAATTTATTGTCTTCGAGAAAAACTAGTTTTGGAGCAAGTCGGTGAGAAATCAACGATTATCCCAGCAGTTTATGAATCAGGGGAAAATTATATTATTATGGAATACTTAAACGGCCCCTCGTTGCAAGAATATCTTGAAGAATCCAACATGATTTCTGAAGAATTAACAAGGGAAATTCTAAATCTAATTACTGAACTGAAAAGCTTACAGTTTCTGCGCATTGATTTTTCCTTGCGCCACACTATCTTTGATAAAGAGGGCAAATTGAAAATTATCGATCATGTTAATTCGTTTAGAATTCAAAGAACGTACCCGAAACGGCTTTTCAAGGATTTAAAACAATTAGGTCTTTTAACATCATTTTTCGACCACGTCCGCCATCTTGAACCTGAATACTATGAACAATGGAAGAATTTCGTTGAAAAGATAATAGACTTAAAAGATTGAAGGAGACAATTATATGGATGAACCGTTAATTGGTATCATATTACCAAAACGTCAATGGAATAGATTTGCACAAAAAAAATTGGAAGAGGAAGACTCTTTTGTTTATCAATATGCTAAAACAGGCGAAGAGTTAAATCTGGGAATACTATTTTTTAATATAGATGAGTTACGTGTGAACGAGCACAGTGGGCAAGCCTTTACCATTAGAGGTGAGGAAATCGATTTATTAGGTTTCGTTTCCATCCCTCCCATAATGTATAATCCAACCATTTATCATAAAAAAAAATATAATAAAACCATCTTTGAACTAGCAAAGCAAACAGATACTATTGTGATAAATGAACAGAATAATCTTAAGAAAAAGCCTTTTCTAGACTTAATGAAGACACATCCTGCTCTAATTGATGTTGTGAGGATAGACGATCATCCTAAACAAACATCAATATGTTTTTATGTATTAGGCCAAAAAGATTGTCATCATCAATGGACGACCCCTATTGTTTATGCTAAGGTGGAGGATAAAATTTATACCTTAGAGGAAGCTTATTCGCTTTTTTCGGACCATCAACAACTGGAAGATGAAACCAAAGAAAACCTTTATGAAGTTAGTCACTGTATATTAGAAATACTCCATTATTATTACCCTGGTATATATGAAATCGGTCTTAAATATGTCATGATGGAGAATGGCGAAATTCAAATTCAATCCACCTGTCCCATTTTTAACATTATTAAAGACATCAGTTACCGCCATGAAAAATTAGCTGTAACGCTCCTTCAGTGGCCAATTGAGTTAGCAAAGGCACTCATCTTGATAAAGGATAAAGAAAAAATGGAATCAAACTTCCTGCAATACAATGAAGCACCAAACAATGATCAATTCACCTCTATTGGAGAAAATTTAAGGTTGGTCGAAGAAAATGTGTGGGTCAAATTTAAGGTTTTCCAGGGTGATGAAATAATGATGAATTTACCTGACCGAATAACTGAACGCTGGAGAGATAAGCCGAATGTCGTAAAGTTTGGTGTCATAGAACAGCCATGCTGCTTTGGTATTTATGAAGACGCGATTCCGCTTCGAGATAATTCCTATCAAAATCCAATTGAATTGTTTGTTTCCCACACTTTAGTAGAAAGCATGCATCTTCCTACAGACTTAGTTTATCAAATAAAATTTTCAGAGGGCAAAGCAATCATCGGACCAACAATCGGGTTGTTATTAGGTGAAAAAAACCAGGTGTTTAATTTGAATTATATGGAAAAGTTCAATGATCGCTTTGGTGAATATCATCTCTTTGGCGGCGTAACGATTGCCTTTTCCCCGCGTTCCGTCGATTGGGAAAAGAGAATAGCTTACGGAATGGTATATGAACCCGAAAATAAGCAATGGCGCTATGATTCTACCCCCATCCCCGCTACCATTTACCGTCGGAATTTCCATCAAAAGCAGGAAAGCATAAAAAAACTTATCGATTTAACAGATAATCAGTTATTTAACTCATACCACTTTAAAAAGTCAGATCTTTATTTATTAAAAAATCATCCAGATATCAATCAGCACTTACCATCCACTTATCTTTTAAATGACATCGAAGAATTAATTGATTTTTTAAAAGAAAAAAAGAAGATTATCTTAAAGCCGGTTAGCTTATCAAGAGGACGTGGAATATTTATCTTAGAATTTACTAATGAATTCGAAGGTTTTAGTTTATTTGATTATCGAACTAACACAAAGGTCCAACACAGACGGAAGGATATAGAAGGCTTACAAGCATTGTTAGAGGAAATTGGAATTCTTGACCAAGACTATTTATATCAAACTTACATTCCGTTATTAAAAGTAAACAACCGCGCACTGGATGTAAGGGTGGTAATGCAAAAATATAACAAACGGAAATGGCAATGTACAGGAATCGAATGCAGAGTAGCACGGGAAGATGAGGACCTAACCAATATTGCTCGAGGCGGAGAAGCCATGACATTGGAAGCCGTCATCAAGAATTCCAAAAAAGGTCTTAATTATACGCAGGTTAATGGGAACATTTTAAATGTTTGCGACAGATTTTGCCGGATCATGGATCAAACGAATCAACATTTCGCTGAATTTGGTATTGATATTGCCTTAGATGAATGGGGCTTCCCTTGGATATTAGAGGCAAATATTTATCCAAGCTTTAAAGGTTTTAAGACACTAGATTACGATTCGTACTTGAAAATTCGTTATCAGCCATTTCTTTATGCTGTACAAATTCAAGGGTTTCAGATCCTGGATGATGAATCAATTGGGAAGAGCCTATTCTTCGGAGAAAAAGCCAATTTATAAATAGAGAACGTCCCCTTAGTGCTGAAAGGGACGTTCTATTAATTTTCAAATCATATTTGATTATACAATTGGTAGAGACGGCTCGTACTTTTCTCCCAGGTGAAGTTTTCATACACTCTATTTACAGAGTTTATACCTAATTGTTTTAGGATATTCGGGTTGTTCAAGAGATGAATTACATATTTCGCTAATTCTGCTTCTAGATTTTCAGTATTGATCAAATATCCTGTATTTCCATGGTCAATTACTTCGGGCATTCCTCCTATATTTGTTGCAATAACAGGGACCCCGCATGCCATAGCTTCCACATTAACTAAACCAAATGCCTCATGTCCGATGGAGGGGACTAACACAATATCTGCCGCTTTAAACCAGACGTGAATTTCATCATGCGGAATATACGATAAAAACCTGACATGATTAGGAAATTCCTTCGCTAACCTATACATACGTTCCACATAATTCGTTTTCCGGTCAGAACCATAAAACGCACTTCCCGCAATGACTAATAGGGTGTCAGGCACCGCTTGAATAATTGCAGGCATGGCTCGGAGTATTTTTTCCACCCCTTTTATCTTTCTTAACCGTCCGACAAATAAGAGGATTTTTCTTCCTTCAAGGTTCAATTGCTGCGCAACTTTCTTACTTTCACTCATTTGGTTTGTTGACCATTTTGATTGAAATTGATTCGTATCCACTCCTAAATGATTGATAAATATTTTAGCAGATTCACAACCGGTTTGATGTATTAAATGGTTTTTAAGGAAATGGCTGTTGACAATAATTTTATCAACTTGCTGAAGACAACTGATTAACTCTTCCTTCGCAATATGGGATGTGGAGATAAACTTAGTTGAATGGAGCGATAACAATATCTGGGTTCTTGGAAATATTTTACGGATGAGGGGGATGAAGTTAGGGCGATTTTCAATTTGAATGATATCGGGTTTGAGTTTGGATAGAGCTGAACTTATCTTGGTGAGGTACCTGGTCCACTCCCGATAAACATACCGGTGGTAAGTAATATTGCCTCGTTTTTCGGATGAGGGCAATTCTCTGGTCTTTTTCCCAAAAATAGTGAACTCTACATC
This sequence comes from Neobacillus drentensis, assembly GCF_036966985.1. Lineage (GTDB taxonomy): Bacteria > Bacillota > Bacilli > Bacillales > Cytobacillaceae > Neobacillus > Neobacillus drentensis_E. Next base: position 13,526 of record NZ_JBALSN010000331.1, read on the forward strand.
GGTCTGAAGTGCCTTTGTTAGCATATCTACAACTGTTTCAACCGAACTTGAACGAGGGGACGGAATTGGGAATGTTCCTGGCGTAATGATTGCTACCTTTGGCTTTATTCTCATATTGCAAACCACCTCCTAGATGAATGTAAGTTAGTGTATTCAATTATTTATTTAATGTTTCAAATAAAATTGGGTGTTTGTCTTTCCAGATATACAATTTATGCATCTTATAATAAGTAGCAGTTTATTTATACTGCCGGAACGTAAACCCTATTCATAAGGCGGGGAAATTGACTTGGAAACACAATTTATCGGAATATTATTAAGCTCACAAATATATCGTAAACTTACCAATGGTAAGAATCCACAAGTTCTCTCTTTTTACGAGGAGGCAGGGAAAATTAATCACATCATTCCCGTCTTCCTGCGATTGGAAGATTTACAACCTGGAGAGCCAGAGACAGCGGGTTATGTATTGGATGCTGATGGGAAGTATCGGTTTAGGACTATTCCTAAACCATGGGTGATTCATAATCGTGGATACCAATGTACGAAAGCTGCCAAGATACAGATTAAAAGACTACAAGATGAAGGAATTATTCTTTTTAATGAATGGAATCATTATGGAAAACTCAAAATTCATAAGTTGTTATCGGAAAGTGAAGAACTGAGACCACATCTCCCAGAAACTGTTCCCTTTGATCAAATAAATATGATGCACATGATGGAAAAATATCGGGAGTTAATCCTTAAACCAAGCAGCGGCACATTTGGTAAACGTAATATGAAAGTAACACGCCTGAGCGATACAGAATGGGTACTTTCCTATCCATACAAGGACATATGGTTGGAAGAAGTTCTTCCAATGGAACAAATTCCATTAAAAATAAATTCTTTGAACATTCTAGGGAAATTTCTCATCCAGGAGAGAATTGTACTAGCAGAATATAATAACAATCCATTTGACCTTCGGGTATCTGTTCAACGAAATGGAGAGGGAGAATGGCAAGTGACCGGTATCGTTGGAAAAGTAGCAAAAACAGGACATTTCGTTACAAATGTTGCGAGAGGTGGTACCTGCGTTGTTCTAGAAGAGATTATAAAAGACATCCCACATCTTAATGAAAAACAGATAGTTGCTGACGTGGAACGTTTTTCGATCAGCATTGCGCGAAAATTAGAACAACATCTTACAAACCTGGCCGATATTGGTCTCGATATCGGGATTACAAGTGAAGGTATTCCGATGTTTATTGAGTGTAATGCGCGTGACCTAAGGTTAGCCTTTCGTGAGGCATTATTGTTTGAAACCTGGAGAGAAACCTATATTACACCAATAAGTTATGGGAAATATTTATTAGCCAAAAGAAATGACCAATAATTAAACACAGAGGAAGTAGGTTGGTATGCAAACCATTGTCTTTATTGGAAGTAATAAGTCTGGAACGAGCCGTGAAGCACTAAGCATTTCAAACACAATGGGCTATTATACGGTCCTATTAACAAACAGAAAAGAATTTATAAAACAGAGAGAGGAATTCCAAGAAGTCCATCGTATGGTGTATGTTGAAAATTTACTGGATAAAGAGATAGTTTTTACAATTGTTCGTGAACTTGAAAAAGATCATAAACAAATCTGCGCGGTTATAAGTTTCATTGACCCGTTTGTCTCGTTTGCTGCACGAATCTCGGCTGAATTAGGACTTTATCAAATGTCTACGGATGCATTGGCTATCATGGAGGAGAAAACAAGATTTCGTGAACAACTTAAAACGCTTCCTGTTTCACCAAGATTTACTGTATTTCATGGGGAACAGTCCATTTTGCGATGTGTAGAGGAATATCAAGATTATTTACCACTCATCTTAAAGTCACCTGTTTCCAACGGATCAAAGGATGTATTATTAGTTGAAACATCACTTGAATTTAAAAAAGGATTAGGATATTTAACAAAAAAGTTCCCATCTTTCCCAATACTTATTGAAGAATATCTAATTGGGAACCAATACTTAATTGAAGTCATTGTTAAGGATGGGCTAATTTCTTTAGTGGCTATTATTGAACAAGAGGTCAACACAGGGGAACGCTTTATCATAACTGGGTATAGTTTCCCGGCTACCTTGGAGAATGAGGCCTTCGAAGCTTTACACCTAGCGGTTGCAAGTATTATTCAAACACTTGGATTAGTAAATGGAACTTGTCACTTAGAAATGAGGCTCATTAAAGGAGAATGGAAGTTAATTGAGATTAATCCGAGAATGTCAGGCGGAGCAATGAATAGAATTATTCAAGAGGGAACAGGAATTAATCTAGTCAAAGAAACCCTAAAACTCTTTTTAGGTGAAGAACTAAATCTAGAAAAATCGAAGAGGAATTATGTATTTGCCAAATTCCTTACCATCAATACGCGCGGGCGGCTCATTAAGGTAGTAGGGAAAAATAAGGCAGCTGATTATAAGGGTGTAAAGGAAGTTTATGTGAAACCGCGAAAAGGTGCAATATTGACAAAGCCATATTCGCTAGGTGATCGTTATGCCTATGTAATCGCCTCAGCTGATACCCCCGAACAGGCCAAAGAGATTGCATTGACTGCATCGAAAGAAATTAAATTTTACTTAGAGCCACTATAGGGATGTGAGAATGTTGAAGGCAATCGGGATGCTTCACTTCCGGAAAAAACCGACAGAGGTTAAGAAAGCTTATCCTTTTGCAGCAGTTGCAAAAATGGAGGGAATTCCTTTCTATTATTTTACTTTCAATAATGTTAATTTTCATACCCTGAAAATTAATGGATGGGAATACAATCAAGGCGAATGGACTGAAACCGTAATAGACTTCCCAACTGTTATCATAAATAGCTGCAACCCTAAATCTAGAAAGCAATCTGACATCTTGAAAAAATTGAAGAAATATGCGATTTTTACCAGTTTTCCAGTTGGAAATAAACTCAAAGTATATAATAAAGTTCTTCAAGCAAAAGAATTCTCCAGTTTCCTCATTCCATCCACTAATGTAAGGAATGCCGTAGAATGTATTAGTTTTCTCCAAGAAAACCCTCGTGCTGTCATCAAGCCTTTAACAGGAAATCAAGGCAAACAGATCTTGTTTATCGAAAAAGTGAATGAGCAGCAACTTTACCAATTAGTTGACGGTGAGCAAGTTCACACTCTTGACCAAAAAGATTTAGAAAGTATGCTGACTGATCTGATTTGCAAACGTAAATATTTAATGCAGCCTTTTGTTGAGTGTAAAACAAAAACAGGACTAACCTATGATTTTCGCTTGCATGTCCAAAAAAATGGCCTGGGAATTTGGGAAATAAATTTAATCTACCCTCGAATCAGCGGTAACGGTAAATTAATTAGTAATATAAGCAGCGGAGGATATCGTGGCGATTTAGAACCATTTCTTTTACTTGAATTTGGTGATGAATCAAATCAAGTTAAAGCAGATCTTGAGCATTTTGCTCTATCATTTTGTGCCCATTTTGATACATTATATGAACATTCTTTTGATGAACTAGGCATTGATATTGGTATCGATCAACAAAAAAGGCTTTGGATCTTTGAAGTAAATTGGAGACCAGGCTGCAAACATCGCGAGTTTGAAGTAGCTAGGCGTTTAATTCCCTATTGTAAGTTTCTTGCTAATTTTACCTGATCCGATGAAACTGGCTGTCAATCGATTGGCAGTCAGTTTCATATGGTGGATAAGGTAAGCGGGTGTTTCCGCTTTTTATTTTGTATTTTTCTTTTTAGCGGCATTTTCTAATTTACTTTTTGGTTCTTCGGCAAACTCGGCATCTTGACCATAGCCTTGAGGATTAACCCCTGGTGCTTTCACGCCTCGATTTACATGTCCATTTTTACTCATCTACGTCACCTCCCACTTTTTTTAGTATTTCCAGTTGGAATAATAAAACTCAGGAATTCGAACAATAGTAGCAGGGGTGATTTGATGAACAAAGGTGTTTATTTAGCGCTTTTTAGCATAGGACTAGCACAAGGAATGAAAATTCCGATTCACTATATAAAAGAGAAAGAATGGCGCCCTGAACTGTTCTTTGGAACCGGTGGGATGCCTAGTTCGCATTCAGCCGGGGTTTCTACCTTAACGACCTATATTGCCATGCAGCGTGGCCTGCCAACCTTTGATTTTGCCCTTTCCCTTATCTATGGATTAATTGTCATGTATGATGCACAAGGAGTTAGGAGACAAACAGGGGAATTAACCTTAAAGGTAAATTCCATGAATGAGTTAATTGAAAAAATCCATAAAGAGGAAAGCGTTGAATTTAAACAGGATTCTCCAAAAAAGTTAAAAGAGATGTTAGGTCATGAACCAGAAGAGGTTGTTGGTGGGGCCATTCTAGGTGTTTTGGTGGGAGTCATTGGTCACTTATGTACAAAAAAGAATAGAAAATTATCAAAATTTAAGTTAAGATTTTAAAGGGATGTTCAGAGTTTGTTGGGAGAGGGATGGCAAAGTCAGTGGGATCAGTCGAAGATTATTTGCATCACTTGAAAGGAAAGGGTTTTCAATTCCAAGAGGATGCAATTGGGTTTATTTTCTTTGGGAAACACTATACAAATGCTTCAGATGAAATGATTAATACGGCCATTGAGATGACTCTTAAAGCACAAAGAAGTTTTGATGGAAGTTTTTACGTATCATTATTAGAAACCTTAATTTCAAACAAGATCAGCACAAGAAAAGAAGCGATACGATTTGTTAAAGAAAAGGAACTATTGGTGATATAAACATGAGAAAACTCCCTTTTTATAGGGAGTTTTTTTTATGAAACTTTATCTTCAATACCCTTACTTCTTTTAAGTAAAGTAATTTTTTGGGTTGGAAGTTCGGCAAATATCATGCCTGCAAATATAAGGAAACAGCCTACTAAAGCACTATAGGATAGTCGTTCATGGGCCCAATAAAACCCTGTAATAGCAGCAAATACCGGCTCCATCGCAAAAATCAAGGCTACTCTTGTTGCTGAAGTATACTTTTGAAAATTGGTCTGAATTAAAAAGGCCAGGGCCGTCGCGAACAAGCTCGTGATGATTAAGGCAATGAGCACCTCTTGTTTAAATAGGATCTCGGGATTAAATGACTTCCTCCAATCTTCAAAAAGGAAAGAGGATACAATCGAAAGAAAAGCTACGGTTGTAATTTGAATAACCGTTAACAGCAGTGTTGGATATTTATTGCTAAATTTGCCAGTATAAATAATTTGAAGGGCAAAACTGATCGCACAAATGAAAACAAATCCATCTCCCTTATTTAATGCAGTAACATCAGTCATTGTCAGCAAAAATAAACCAATCGTCGCTGTCAACACACCTAAGACTGCATTTCTGGTGGGAAACTGTTTTAATAACATCATGGAAAACAATGGGACGAGGACAACGTTTAGCCCTGTTATAAATCCTGCTTTAGAAGAAGTTGTATATAATAGCCCGATGGTTTGCGTAGCATACCCAAGAAATAGCCAAAATCCGATGAAAACACCGGATAAAAGT
>NZ_JBALSN010000331.1:19066-19238 GCF_036966985.1 Neobacillus drentensis
TCAAAAAAGAAAAGGCAGAGAATTAATATGATAGCTGCAGCAAGAAAGCGAATGCTATTAAAGGAAAATGGTTCAAGGAAATCAATAGCATTTTGAACTAATACAAAAGTTGTACCCCATATAATGGTGACAAGGAGCAAACTTAAATCAGCAAATAAAGGTTTTTTCATTG
>NZ_JBALSN010000332.1:0-6091 GCF_036966985.1 Neobacillus drentensis
GTGGTACAGAATAAAATGATGGTGAGGTAAAAGAAAATTTGTTTTATCTTATCTTTTCTGTAAAAACTATTTAGTAGTATGTTTAAGAACTAAGCTAACCAAAATTCTATGTAATATCACGGGTTTACTCAATACAAAGTACAAAATAGATAGGACTGACTATCTGCTTTTTAATCTTTAGGTTTTGGGTAATCTAATTTAGTGGATAATATTTTCAAAAATTTAGCTCCTGAATTGAAAGGAAGAGGTGACCTAAATGGTTTCTAAAACTCAAAACGCTAAGCTTGATGCGAAGAAAACACTAGAAGTTGTTGAGGAACAATTTCAAACACTTCAAATTTTAAATGAAGCTGGTGAAGTCGTAAACGAAGCAGCAATGCCTGAACTTACTGATGAACAGCTCCAAGAATTAATGCGTCGCATGGTTTACACGCGAATTCTTGACCAGCGTTCTATTTCTTTAAATCGTCAAGGAAGATTGGGTTTCTACGCTCCAACTGCAGGGCAAGAAGCTTCTCAATTAGCTTCCCAATTTGCATTAGANNCCATTATCCCAAGCATTTTTATGGTCAAGAGGACATTTTCAAGGTATGCAAATTCCGGACGGAGTAAATGTTCTTCATCCTCAAATTATCATCGGTGCCCAGTATGTACAAACTGCCGGTGTTGCTCTTGGTTTTAAAAAGCGTGGAACAAAGGCAGTAGCTATTACTTATACCGGTGATGGAGGAACATCACAAGGTGATTTCTATGAAGGAATGAACTTTGCCGGCGCCTATAAAGCTCCAGCCATCTTCATTGCTCAAAATAACCGATTCGCTATATCAACTCCTGTTGAAAAGCAATCAGCTGCCAAAACTCTTGCTCAAAAAGCTGTTGCAGCTGGAATTCCGGGAATTCAAGTTGACGGTATGGATCCACTTGCTGTTTATGCTGCTGTACGTGAAGCACGCGAACGAGCAATTAATGGTGAAGGTCCAACATTCATTGAAACTTTAACATACAGATATGGTCCACATACTATGGCAGGTGATGATCCAACTCGTTATCGTACAGCAGACCTTGACAATGAATGGGAAAAGAAAGATCCATTAGTTCGTTTCCGTAAATTCCTTGAAAACAAAGGTCTTTGGTCAGAAGAAAAAGAAAATGAAGTAATCGAACAAGCGAAAGAAGACATTAAAGAAGCAATTAAATTAGCTGATGCTGCACCTAAACAAAAGGTTACTGATTTGATGTCTATTATGTATGAAGAAATGCCTCAAAACTTACAAGAACAATATGAAATATATAAAGAAAAGGAGTCGAAGTAAGCCATGGCTCAAATGACAATGATTCAAGCAATAACAGATGCTTTACGTTCGGAATTACGCAACGATCCAAATGTGTTAGTATTCGGTGAGGACGTTGGTGTAAACGGTGGTGTATTCCGTGCAACCGAAGGGTTGCAACAGGAATTTGGCGAGGATCGTGTATTTGACACTCCACTCGCTGAATCTGGAATCGGCGGCTTAGCAGTAGGTCTAAGTTTGCAAGGATTCCGCCCGGTTCCGGAAATTCAATTTTTTGGTTTCGTATTTGAGGTCATGGATTCCATTGCTGGTCAGTTAGCCCGCCAACGTTATCGTTCAGGTGGAAAGTTTAGTGCGCCTGTAACGTTTCGCTCGCCATTTGGTGGAGGGGTACATACTCCTGATATGCACGCTGACAGTTTAGAAGGACTTATGGCTCAGACACCAGGAGTTAAGGTTGTTATTCCTTCCACTCCGTATGATGCTAAGGGGCTGCTCATTTCATCTATCCGTGACAATGATACAGTTGTTTTCCTAGAGCATATGAAGTTATACCGTTCTTTCCGTCAAGAAGTTCCTGAAGAGTCATATACAATTCCACTAGGAAAAGCTGAAGTTAAACGTGAAGGTACAGACGTTTCAATTATTACTTATGGTGCAATGGTACATGAGTCATTGAAAGCTGCAGAAGAGTTAGAAAAAGAAGGTTTTTCTGCGGAAGTAATTGATTTACGGACTGTAAGCCCGATTGATATTGAGACAATTATTGCATCCGTTAATAAAACAGGCCGTGCGATTGTTGTTCAAGAAGCACAAAAACAAGCTGGTATTGCAGCAAATGTTGTTGCTGAAATAAATGATCGTGCAATTTTAAGTTTGGAAGCACCAGTCCTACGTGTGGCTGCTCCAGATACCGTTTTTCCATTCCCACAAGCAGAAGCTGTTTGGCTTCCGAATTATAAAGATGTAATTGCAACAGCTAAAAAGGTTTTAACCTTTTAATTAACCTATTTAATCGTACGTTTATTTCTATAGTTATGTTGCTCAAAAAAACATGTAATTTAGGAGGATGAATCCTAGTGTCATTTCAATTTAAAATGCCTGACATCGGTGAAGGTATACATGAAGGCGAAATTGTTAAATGGTTCGTAAAACCAGGTGACAAAGTTCAAGAAGATGATGTACTTTGTGAGATTCAAAATGATAAGGCTGTAGTAGAAATCCCTTCCCCTGTTGAAGGAACAGTAGTTGATGTATTAGTTGGCGAAGGAACTGTCGCAACAGTTGGACAAGTTTTGGTAACCTTTGATGCTCCTGGTTACGAAAACCTACAATTTAAAGGCGATGAACATGCTGATGAACCGAAACAAGAAGAAAAGCCAGCAGCAGCAGCTCCTGCGTCAGAGGTTAAACAAGATACAGCACCACAACCAGCAGCAGTTGCAGTAGCACCACAAGTTGATGTTGATCCAAATCGTCGCATTGTTGCTATGCCATCTGTTCGTAAGTATGCTCGTGAGAAAGGAATTAATATCCAATTAGTTCCTGGAACAGGAAATCTTGGACGCATTCTTAAGAGCGATATCGATTCATTTGTAAGCGGTGGAGCAGCACCTGCAGCACAAGCTGCTACTGGTGCTGTAGCAGCAACGGAAAATGCTAAAGTGGAGGCACCACAAGCGGCTGCGGCAGCTATTCCTCAAGGAGAATATCCTGAAACTCGCGAGAAAATGAGTGGTATTCGGAAGGCAATTGCTAAGGCAATGGTTAACTCTAAGCACACTGCACCACACGTAACACTTATGGATGAAGTGGATGTAACTAAACTTGTTTCACACCGTAAGAAGTTTAAAGAGGTAGCTGCAGCCAAAGGCATTAAGCTTACATTCTTACCATACATCGTTAAAGCATTAACAAGTGCATTACGTGAATTCCCTGCATTAAACACATCACTAGATGATGCAACAAGTGAAATTATTCATAAGCACTATTATAATATTGGAATTGCAGCTGACACAGAAAAAGGCTTACTTGTACCAGTTGTAAAAGATGCAGACCGTAAGTCAGTTTTCTCAATTTCTAACGATATCAATGAATTAGCTGGAAAAGCACGTGACGGAAAGCTTGCCCCTAATGAAATGAAAGGTGCTTCATGTACTATTTCCAATATTGGTTCAGCTGGCGGTCAATGGTTTACTCCAGTAATTAATCACCCTGAAGTTGCTATCTTGGGTGTTGGCCGAATTGCAGAAAAACCAATCGTTAAAAATGGTGAAATTGTTGCGGCACCAGTATTAGCTTTATCTTTAAGCTTTGACCACCGTATGATCGATGGAGCAACAGCACAAAATGCATTAAATCATATTAAACGTTTGTTGAACGATCCAGAACTATTGTTAATGGAGGCGTAATATCATGGTCGTTGGAGATTTCCCAATTGAAACAGATACTATAGTCATCGGAGCTGGTCCGGGAGGATATGTTGCAGCTATTCGTGCAGCACAGCTTGGACAAAAGGTGACAATTGTTGAAAAAGAATATGTAGGCGGCGTTTGTTTAAATGTCGGTTGTATTCCTTCGAAAGCTTTGATTTCAGCGGCTCACCGCTACGAAACAGCCATGCATTCCGATTCTTTTGGAATTACCGCAGAAAATGTAAAAGTGGATTTTTCAAAAGTTCAAGAATTCAAGGCAGGCATCGTTAAAAAGTTAACAGGTGGAGTCGAAGGTTTATTAAAAGGTAATAAAGTAAATATTGCTCGTGGTGAGGCCTATTTTGTCGATGCCAATACATTGCGTGTTATAAATGAAGATTCAGCACAGACTTATACTTTTAAAAATGCAATTATTGCAACTGGATCTCGTCCAATCGAACTTCCAGCCTTTAAATATTCAAAACGTGTTCTGAATTCTACAGGTGCACTTAACTTAAATGAAATCCCTGAAAAAATCGTTGTTATCGGCGGTGGAGTAATCGGGATTGAACTAGGTGGTGCTTATGCAAATTTTGGCAGCCAAGTTACCATTTTAGAAGGTGCCGAAGAAATACTCGGTCTTGGCGTTTTTGATAAGCAAATGGCTGCTCTTGTAAAGAAGAGCATGAAGAAAAAAGGTGCAGAATTCTTTACAAAGGCATTTGCTAAGGGCGTTGAAGAAACTGAAAACGGCGTTGTCGTAACGTTCGAAACAAAAGGCGAAGAAAAGAAAATCGAAGCAGATTATGTGTTTGTAATGGTCGGAAGACGCCCTAACACCGATGAAATGGGATTAGAACAAGTAGGCGTTAAGTTATCTGACCGCGGTTTGATTGAAATTGACAAACAATGCCGCACCAACCTTACCAATATCTATGCTATTGGTGATGTTGTAGCAGGTCCTCAGTTAGCACATAAAGCTTCATATGAAGCGAAAATTGCTGCTGAGGCAATTGCTGGTCACACGTCTGAAATTGATTATTTAGGTATCCCTGCTGTTGTCTTCTCTGACCCTGAATTAGCTTCAGTTGGCTATACAGAATCACAAGCAAAAGAAGAAGGAATCGCTGTAATTGCAGCTAAATTCCCATTTGCTGCAAATGGTCGTGCGTTATCATTAGACAGTGGTGATGGATTCTTGAAACTAATTACTCGGAAAGAAGATGGTCTTGTAATTGGAGCACAGATTGCCGGAACTAGCGCGTCAGATATGATTGCAGAATTAGGCCTAGCGATTGAAGCGGGAATGACTGCAGAAGATCTTGCTATGACTATTCATGCCCATCCAACACTTGGAGAAATAACAATGGAAGCGGCGGAAGTTGCATTAGGAAGCCCAATCCACATTATGAAATAAATTAGAAAGAATAAAGTCCTTTTCGCTAATTAGCGGAAAGGACTTTTTCCATTTTTGACGGATCGTTTTAAAAAAAGAAGCGTAAAAAAATCCTTGTTATCATAAAAACAAAATATATCTCTCGTTTTTAGAACATATACTTAAAAGAACTAACATTCTAATTTCTAATTTTGAATGTATTAAGAGTGGTGATAAATATGAGGGTCTATATTGTCGTGATACTACAATTTATCATTTGGAGCGGTTATACATTTATTGAATGGTTGTCAAAGCATGACCAGCTTATATATAAAGTCATTATGTTTTTTGTATTTTTTTATCTGGCTTTTTTAATTGGAAACCATGTAACCAAATCAGCGCGTAAAACACTATTTATCACCACTTTAAGCCTTGTTATATACACTTCATTTCACTATACCATGGAAATGTTTACGCACTAAAAAAAGCCCCTTTAGGAGCTTTTTTATTTTCGTGGATAATAATACATAATGCGCTCATTGAACAGATGGAGTTCCCCTTGCAGTTTTTTCGCAAGGTATTTACAAAATTCATTGGCTTTCCCTTTATCACCGTAGGTAGATTGATCAGGTAAAGTGACTTGTATGTATGTTTGTTCCAGTTCCTGACCTTCTTCATTACGAATCGTTTCCTGATCAACTCCTACTAAAATGGCATAGTAGCGTTCATCATTTGAATGTAAATAGAACCACTTTCCTTTGGCCTCTGTTGTTTCTTTCAGTTCATATGGGAAGGCTGACTCTCCGTATTCCCATCCTATTTGGTTGCCTGTTTTAGTTGTATTCTTTTTATACTCAATAAATAAGTCCTTTACTTCCTCTATTGTTACCTTTTGTTTAGCAGATGAAGGCACTAGCTTAATGTATGCGTTAACAGCCATCATCATTCCCCCCCACTAGTACGTTAGTATTAATCCTCTCTATTCTAGCACTGAATAAAATATTATGACA
>NZ_JBALSN010000333.1:0-16449 GCF_036966985.1 Neobacillus drentensis
AAGCAGGACCGAAAATGTAAGCGATTTTTTGCTCGTACAAAAGTCCTCTGCGGGTCTGCTATCTAAAATAAAAACGCAGATGAAAATGTATACGGATACACACCCAGAGATTGCTGGGGTTTTAATAGTTAATAAGTCCGACTTGTTAATTAGTAATGAAATGTCCAGAACGACAAGGGACCCTCTAACCAATGAGAGTTGGTATAAGCAAGCAGCTAATGCTCCTTCAGTGATTCATTTGGAGAGCAGGCCAATCGGCAGGAATCTCACCACAAGTCCAAAATACAGCGCGGATGAAGTACTTTCAGTCACCAAAGCGGTCATAAATGAAAAAACAGGTGAAGTTTTGGGAGTTATTCTGATAGATTGGAAGCTTGATACTATTAATAATGAAATCCGGAATATGGGCTTTGGTGCGCATGGATTTGTATACGTTATAGATGAGCAGTCCCGTATAGTGTACACCCCAGTAAATAAAATCGTATATCGTATAAAGGATTCTTGGTTCAATAATAGAAAATCAGGAAGTTTTATTAAAAACATTCAAGATACTGATTTCCAGGTGATGTATGACTACTCTGAATATACAAAATGGAAGATTGTTGGAGTTTTCTCAATTAACGAAACGCTTGCTTTTATAAAGGATATGAGATGGACTGCAGGAATTATAGCAATGGTTGTGCTAATTTTGGCTATTTTTGCAGCCGCTTTTTTCACTTCGTCAATTACAAGGCCACTCGGTCAACTTAGCTCACTTATGAAAAAAGCAGCACAAGGAGACTTGGACAATAAATTTGAAAGTAAAAATGAAGATGAGATTAAACAGCTTGGAGACAGTTTTAATAGTATGATTGAATCGATTAAAAACCTTCTCAACCTGATTAATTTGATAGAGAAACGAAAGCGTGAGGCAGAGTTAAAAGTTCTGCAAGAGCAAATTAAGCCTCATTTTCTTTACAATACATTTGATACCATTAAGTGGATGGCCATGGAATATCAAGCAAAGGACATTATGGACGTGATTGATGCGTTGACAAAACTTTTTCGGATTGGGTTGAGTAAGGGAAAAGAAAGTATAAAGGTATTAGAAGAAATCGCGCACATAGAAAGTTATTTGATTATTCAGATGACTAGATATGAAGATAAGTTTGATTATGTTATCGACGTGCAGGAGGAAGCAAGAGAACTTTTTGTTCTCAAACTCATTTTACAACCACTAGTAGAAAACTCGATTTATCATGCTATTAAAACCAAGAGAGGCCGAGGAAAAATACTAATTCAAGTAAAAATCATTGACAACAAGCTTTTCCTTAGTGTAACGGATGATGGAAGTGGAATGAATCCAGAAATGATAACAAAATTAAATCAACGACTGCAAAAAACAGGGATGATAGGCGGTGAAGATTCGAGCGGATATGGAATGTTAAATGTAAATGAAAGAATAAAGCTCTCTTTTGGAAATGACTACGGGTTAAATGTTCATAGCATAGAAAATCAAGGTACAACAGTAGAGATTTGGCACCCAATCGTACGAGATGTGTCAAGTTGATAAGTTTTTCTTTCATTTTAATAGGGGGGGATGAAAGTGTTGAAATTACTTATTGCTGATGATGAACCTAAAATTATTAGGGGTTTGAAAAAATCGCTGAATTGGGATGAATGGAATATACAAATAGCAGGTGAAGCTCAAGATGGGGAGACTGCATTTGAGTTGGCGCTGGAGGTTAAGCCTGATATTCTTTTTTTGGATATTAATATGCCTTTCCTTAATGGATTGCAATTGATTGGAAAACTGAAAAATGAACTGCCTTCGTCCATTATTATCATAATTAGTGGACATGATGAATTCTCTTACGCTCAGGAGGCACTGCGATTAAATGTATTTGAATACTTACTAAAACCGGTTAATCCTGATGACCTGAAAAGAACGGTTACCAAAGCGGTTAACCATCTGAATGAATCTAGAAGAAGTAATCAATTGGTTCAATGGATGAATGAACAATTGGAAGAGAATGTTGATTTGGTTAGAAACAGTTTTCTGTGCAAGTGGGTTAAAGGGCAGTTAAATGAAGAAGAAATTCATAAGCAACTCCACTATTTTCGTCTAGATTGGGAAAAAGTTGGAATTTTTGTAATTAAGCCTATCAGGCTAGCAGTAGAAGGAAATATCGGAGATGCTTGGGAAATGGACCTATTGTTTTTTAGCATGCAAAACATTATCAATGAATTACTCGATGCTTTCGAGCCGCGTGTTGTCTTCCGGGATGAAAGCAATCATATTGTAGCAATGATACCTACGGAAGAGTTAGGGCCAATGGATGTATTATGTGACCAATTTGAAGAGGTTATCGAAAAGTTGACAGGTAAAAAAATAATGATAGCCAAAAAAGTTGTAGAAAAGCCACCAACCGAAATCCCAGATGTTTATAGTCATTTCATCAAAGAGCTTAACGAACAATCTATGATTATGCCTGTTGTTATTTTGGCTAAAAGATATATTGAGAGACATTACTACAAACAAGATTTAACCCTCCAGGAGGTAGCTCAAGAAGTTAATGTTAGTCCAAGTTATTTAAGTAGGCTTTTAAAGGAAGAATTAGGTTCTTCCTTTATCGATTACTTAACCCAAGTCAGGATTCAATATGCCATTAAATTTATGGAAAACCCATCATACAAAATTTATGAAATTGCGGATAAAGTCGGTTATAACACTCAGCATTATTTTAGTACAGCTTTTAAAAAGGTAATGGGTGTATCTCCTTCAAATTATGTTAAGGAGGCAGGGCATTAGTGAAAGCCGGGTTTCGGTTTAAGAAAAGATATTGGATGACAATTTTAGTCTTAATTATCCTTGGATGGTTTGGCTATATATCAGCGCAAGCTTCTCACCAGTCGAATGAGGGGACAAAATTTGTTATAGGTGTGTCCCAGGCAAATTTAACTGAACCTTGGCGAGTAGCGATGAATAATGAAATTAAAAGTGAATCAAATCGATATAAAGATTTGCATGTAATTTATACTGATGCAGCTCATAGTATTGATAAACAAAAGCAAGATATTAATAAATTACTTGATTTTGGGATTGACTTGTTGATTATCTCCACTAATGATTCCAAAAGTTTAACACCTATAATCGCTAAGGTGCATAAAAAAATACCGGTAATTGTTTTAGGTCGAGCAATCGATGGGTATGATTATAGCTTATTTATTGGACCAGCCAATGAGGTCATTGGCAGAAACGCCGGACAATTGGTGGCAGATCTGGCTGGAGATAAAAAAGTAAATTTAGTAGAAATACAAGGACTCTCCCAATCACCTCCAGTGATTGAAAGAAGTAAGGGCTTCAATGAAATAATCAAAAATCATCATAATATTCACCTGGTGGATACGATAGTTGCAGATTGGAATAGAGATAAAGCCGAAGATGAGGTAATAGAGAGGCTAAAAAAGAACCGCAAAATCAATTTCGTCTTCGCTCATAGTGATGCAATGGCTCTTGGGGTACATAGGGCATTTGAAAAAAAGGGAATTCAAGGAGTTAATATCATTGGCGTGGATGGACTAGAAGATGATGATGGAGGACTTGATTTGGTTAGACGTAACATTTTGAAGGGGACCTTCGCCTATAGGACGGGTGGCAAAGAATCTATTCAGTATGCAATGGATCTATTGCAAGGAAAATCGGGTATTCCGAAAAAAATTCTTTTACGTGTAAATAAAATTACGAAAGATAATCTGGACCAATATGTACAAACAAAACAGAACACATTAAATATTCCTAAACAGCAAAAAAATCAGATTGAACTAGGATTTGTACAAGTTGGTGAAGAGAGCAGCTGGCGAGCGGCCAATTCTGCTTCAATCAAAAAAGCGGCTCAAGATTTTGGTATCGAGCTTAAATTTAAAAATGCCAACCAAAGTATAGATAATCAAATCAAAGCTATTCGCAATTTTATTCGGGAAAGGGTAGATGTCATTGCGTTTTCACCTGTTGTACAATCGGGGTATGAAGATGTTCTGAAAGAAGCTAAAATGGCTGGAATCCCTGTGATTCTGACGGACCGTGAATTGAACCTTAAAGATGATTCTCTTTGGCTGACTTCGATTGGCTCTGATTTTCAGGAAGAGGGAAGGAGAGCTGCCAGATGGCTTTTAGGACAAACCAAAGGAGTAAAAAAGAACATCAATATTGTAGAATTGCAGGGGACACCGGGTGCTTCCCCGACTGTTTATCGGAAAAAGGGATTTGAGGAGCTGCTAAGAAATCATTCGAACTATCACATCATCGCTTCTCAATCAGCGGATTTTACGAAAGAAGCAGGCAGGAGTGTCATGAAAGATTACCTAGAAAAGTATGGGGATGAAATTCAGGTAGTTTACGCCCATAATGATGACATGGCGCTGGGAGCGATTGAGGCCATCGAAGAGTATGGGAAAAGGCCTGGTAAAGACATTTTGGTCATTTCAGTAGATGCTACAAAAGAAGCCTTTAATGCCCTGTTTGCAGGTAAATTGAATTTGACAGTGGAGTGTAATCCTTTGTTAGGGCCAGAATTAATGAAAGTTATAATGGATTATAAGGAAGGAAAAGAGATTCCGGTCAAAATCGTCACAGAGGAAGGGATCTTTAGTCAGGAGAACGCCAAACGGGATTTCATTAATCGGGCTTATTAATAATAGAACTTAACCAGGTACAGTACAGGCCTTGAAACCACGTTAAGAGTGGTTTTAAGGTCTATTTTTATTTTATGTATACTTATTAAACTAGTAAGCAAAGTTTTTATCGAACAAAATTTTGCTATAAAAATAATGTGTTGTATTTTATAAAATATCGTAGATTTTTATAAAGATTGTCTACAACTGATTTGATATACTCTCACATATGAAAGCGTTTAAATATTATCTTTTAAGGAGGTATTACACAACCCTATGAAAAAAGTAGTTTCGAAAATTATGTTATCAACACTACTATTATCATCCTTTTCAACTGCAGCCTATGCAGAAAACCCTATTATTAAGGATAAGTTCACCGGAGACCCGGCAGCGCTCGTTCAGGATGACAAGGTTTATCTCTATGCAGGACATGATGAAGCTAGTGCAGGTGGAAACTTTTATTACATGCCTGAATGGCTCATTTATTCTACAACAGATATGGTGAATTGGAAACAAGAAGGATCTCTCAGCGTCAAGGATACCTTTTCATGGGCAAGGGAAGATGCCGCATGGGCGAGTCAAGTAATAGAGAGAGACGGTACCTATTATTGGTATGTAGCCACTAATAATAAGGACGGTAGTGGATATTGTATTGGTGTAGCTACCTCCCAAAGTCCAACTGAAGGGTTTAAGGACGCACTTGGAAAGCCATTGATTACCAATCAAATGACCACCTCCAACATTTCATGGGATGATATTGACCCTACAGTTATGATCGATGATGACGGACAGGGGTACCTATACTGGGGAAATTCGTATCCATACTATGCAAAGCTCAAACAGAACATGATCGAGTTAGACGGGGATATTCAAAAGGTTACCATCAATAACTTGAAAGGTGGTTTCACAGAAGCTCCGTGGATCCATAAGCGGAATGGCAAATATTATTTATCATTTGCTCATAATTGGCCAGAAGGTCTAGCTTACGCAATGAGTGAGAGCCCTACCGGTCCATGGGAATATAAGGGAGTGCTTATGGATCCGTTCACCTCAGACCCTAATGATAAAAACAATAGTAATACAAGTCATCAATCCATTATTGATTTCAAAGGAAAGTCGTACATTATTTATCATACCGCTGCTTTGCCAACCGGAAGTTCATACAGACGCTCAGTCTCAATCGATCGATTATACTACAATCCCGACGGCACAATAAAAAAAGTGGTCCCTACTTCCACAGGCTTGGATGGTGAAGGACAAAAGCTGCAGTCGTACAGTTTCCTAGACCGCTATATTAGGCACTATAACAATGATGCACGGATTGATCCTTTAGACGCATTGAATATTTCAAATTTTGATGCCAGATGGCAGATAGTCCCTGGACTAGCGAAATCAGGAGAGGAGTATGTTTCCATTCAGTCAGTGAATAAGCCGGGATATTATTTAAGGCATAGTAATAATGTTCTCGCTCTTGTAAAAAATGACGGTACAGGTCTTTTCAAAGCTGATGCCACATTTAAAAAGGTGCCAGGTTTATCGGATTCGAACTGGACTTCCTTTCAGTCATATAACTTCCCGAATTTATATATTAAGCAAAAGGATTACTTATTGAAGTTAGAGCAAGTGAATACCGAAGGGGATAAAGAGAATGCAACTTTTAAGATGTCAGAAGCAGATGTAAAGGATGTCCAACTAAATATTGATAGTCTTACACTACAACAAAATGATGAAAGCAATTTGTCTGCTATTGTATTACCAAATAGTGTACTTAATCAAAAAGTGACTTTTTCTTCCAGTGACCCTAATGTGGTATCCATTTCTAAACCAACATATGATCCTGAAGATGGTAAGACAACTGTTACAATTACTGCAAAATCTCCTGGTAATGCTGATATCATTGCCACAACCGACGAAGGGCAATTTACTGATTCGGCCACAATCAGTGTAGAAAAACAGAAGCCTGCAACTATAAAAGATTTAAAAATATCTGTGAATGATAGAAAAGTTGTAATTGAAGGTTCCTTGACTCAGAAAAAAGGAACGGATGTGGCGGTTAGAGTTACAGCCCCAAATGGTAAATTGGATTATCTTGATCAAATTACAACGGAAGACGACGGTAAGTTCAGTTATGTATTTACACTTTCGAATCATGCAGCCGGTAAATATGATGTCAGTCTCGGTGCTACAGACTTAAGTGAAATAGTGAATACCAGCTTCCAATATAAGCTCGGACCACAAAATCATTGAATATCTTGGAATACTTAACTAGGTATCTAAGCACTAGTTTAGGAGAAAAAATCTAATAATCTAAAAAGTCAATTTTATATAAGAATCATAAGGAGGGATTAAATATGAAGTTGAAAAAAACAATTCATTGTGCACTGGCAGTCACACTTTTGTCGGTTCCAACAACGGTTGTTCCTTCTTGGGCTGCAACAGTAACTCCAGAAACAACAAGTGCTGTTCAACAGTCAACTGGAAGTGTTTCAGTAACAGAGGAAGGTCTCACATCTTGGTATAAATTCGATAAGTTAAGCGGGACATCCATAACTGATGCCTCTGGTCATGGCAAGGATGCCACCGTTATGAATGGGGCTTCCCTAACTACTGTGGATGGCAGGACCGGTATTGATCTTGATCATACAAAAAGCCAATATGTGCAACTGCCATCAGGTATTATGAGTACTCTGGATGATTTCACCATCTCCACATGGGTATATTTGGATTCAAAAACAGGTGATTGGACTCGAATTTTTGATTTCGGAACAGGAGCTAATGCAGGTAAAATCTTCCTTACAGAAAACTTGTATTTGGATATAGTAGGACGAGTTGCAGATGCTACTCCAAGTGCTCCTAAGGTCGGTGAATGGACACATATCGCTATCAGCAAAACCGGGACAGCTTACACAATCTATGTAAATGGTAAGGTTGGTGCTACGGGAACTTCAACCAAGAAACCGTCCGATTTCGGGGAAACTGCCTATAACTATATCGGAAAATCGAATTGGCCCGATCCTTATTTAGACGGTAAAGTAAGTGATTTCCGCATCTATAATATAGGATTGAGTGCCGAAGAAATCCAGAAGGTTATCTCAGAATCTATGACCGACCAAGAAGCCGTTGGGAGGGTTGCGGGAACTCTGACCCTTGGTGATACTTCAAAAGTCATTCAAGATTTAAAATTACCTGTGACTGCTGACGGGGGGGTATCAATTTCTTGGAAATCTGACTCACCTTCAGTAATTTCCAATACAGGTGTAGTGACAAGACCTGCAAAAGACCAGAAGGATGCAAGTGTTACTTTGACAGCGGCAATAAACCGGAATGGTTATTCAGAAACGAAAAACTTTAACGTCACTGTGCTGGCTGACAGTATCGTTTCGATTGATGAAGTGAATCTGAGAACAATGGTAGATTTCCCGCCAAAGTTTCCTAAGAAGGTAACTGTACATCATTTCGATGGTCATACTGAGCAACTTGATGTAGAGTGGGACCCTATTTCAAATGATGATTTCTCACAAATTGGGAAGCTTGAAGTCAAGGGGTCAGTTTATGGTACCAAAATCCAGCCCGTTGCCAATATAAGTGTTACTAAGATTGCTAAAGTTGACGAGGTGAACGTTAAGACAAAACAGGGCACCGCTCCACAGCTTCCATCTACTGTAGACGTACATTATAGTGACGGATCTACTGGAACACTCAATGTGGATTGGGCAGAAGTGAACAAACAAGATTATTCCAAAACCGGAACCTTTACTGTAAAAGGCGAGGCGACAACCTATGAATATACTGACCCCTTGATTGAGCAAAGAGCAGATCCTCACATTTTTAAACATACGGATGGCTATTATTATTTCACAGCATCGGTACCTGAATATAACCGCATTGTGTTGCGGAGAGCAAAAACTCTTCAGGGCCTTGCCACAGCAGAGGAAAAAGTAATTTGGACCAAACACGCTACTGGGGATATGGGAGCGCATATTTGGGCACCTGAAATCCATTTTATCGACGGAAAATGGTACATTTACTTTGCAGCGGGAGCAGCGGAAGATATTTGGAAAATCCGTCCATATGTTCTCGAGTGCGGAGATGCGAACCCACTCACTGGAACATGGACAGAAAAAGGCATGATGCAAAAACCAGCAGGCAGTACGGCCTTCACCAATTTTTCTTTAGATTCCACCACATTTGAGAACAATGGCAAACGTTATTTCGCCTGGGCACAGAAGGATGGGGGAAATTCAAATCTCTATATCGCGGAAATGAGTAATCCATGGACGATTGCAGGGAAACCGGTTATGATCTCCACTCCGGATTACGCTTGGGAAAGACAGGGATTTTGGGTCAATGAGGCACCGAGTGTTTTAAAACGTAATGGGAAAATATTCATGACTTTTTCTGCAAGCGCCACCGATGCTAATTATAGCTTGGGGTTATTGACCGCTTCAGATACTAGTGATTTATTAGATCCTAAATCATGGAAGAAATCGCCAGAACCAGTGTTGAAAAGCGATGAAACAACGGGCCTGTACGGACCGGGACATAATGCCTTTACTATAGCGGAAGATGGGAAAACGGATATCCTTGTTTATCATGCCCGCTCCTACAAGGATATACAAGGGGATCCCCTGTATGATCCAAACAGGCATACAAGGGTGAAGAGAATAACTTGGAATGCTGATGGTACACCGAATTTCTCAGGTGTTCCAGTAAACGGAAAAGTACCAGGACCTACTATCCCGGTAGAGGCAAAAGTAACTGTTGGTGACAATGCGGAATTTTCGGTCGTCACTGATTTTAGTTCATCAATACTACAACCGAAAGAAAAGTTAAGTGCTAAAGTTCAGGTTACTAGCAATAAAAGCATTACCCAATCTATTTTAGTGACAATGGTTCTATATGACGGTGAAAATAGATTAGTAGACTCCCAATCTCAGACCCAAAGCATAGCAGCAGGTTCTAAGTCATCTTTTTCTGTGAGTATGAAGCTTCCTTCCAAATTGGATGGTCACAAAGTGAAGGTATTTGTGTGGGAAGGCGAGGATATTGAATCCTCATCACTAAAGCCTGTATCGGCACCGAAAGTTTTGGAATAAAACTAGGATATGTAATAGGTAGTATCAAAAATATATAAGTAAAAATAGAAATGCCAAATCAGCCAAGTGCTTTTTAAAAAAAGCCTTGGCTTCTTCGCATTTATCCTCTCCCATAGATGATAATAATAATTCAATTTACCTTTCAAGCTAGATTCATCAAAAAATAGCAGATTATTATAAACAATTCTTGATTTTTATAAATACATTTATTGTTTTTTTCTTTAGAATCATTCAAAGAGAAAAGAGTGATATAGTCCTCTAAAAAGAGATGAGGACAGTTCGAATTGTATGTACAGTGAGCTTTTATTGTAATCGCTTTCTCTATGATTTTTGGAAGGGGGTTCATAAGTGAAAAAACTATTACTAATTTACGTCTTTCTGTTAATCTCCTACTTTCTTTATATGTATGACTATCATTTTAATGAGTCGCACTTATCCCATTTAGAGAAAATTCAAAGAGAAAGCCAAGAGGGAATTAGTGAGAAGTACGTAATGGTTACTTTTCAGTCAGGAATTGACTATTGGAAAGGCTCTTTAAAAGGGTTTGAGGATGCAGCTCAGAAGTTGAATGTATCAGTTGAGTACCGTGGAGCAACACAGCATGATATACATGAACAAATTACTGTGATGGAACAGGTAATAGCCAAAAAGCCTGCGGGTATTGCGATTTCTGCTATCGACCCAGACGCATTATCTAATACTTTCGAAAAAGCAAAGGATGCGGGTATTCCAATAGTTTTATTTGACTCAGGTGCTTCCTCGGACAACGTGTCTTCTTTTTTGGGCACTGATAATTATAAAGCTGGCATAGCGGCAGCTCAAAAGTTAGTTGAATTAATGGGTGGTACAGGAAAAGTGGCTGTTATAACATCACCAAATCAATTAAATCATCAGGAAAGAACAAAGGGATTTTTAGACACAGTTAAGAAAACTGCAGGAATAGAGGTGATAGCAGTAAAAGATGGAAAAGGAGATCAGTTTGTTTCAAGTAAGGTCGCCATGGACCTCTTAAAGAAGCATCCGGATTTAAAGGGTATTTTTGCTACAGAAGCCAATGGAGGGGTTGGGGTCGGTGAAGCTGTTGGTCTTCTGAAGAGAAATCAAAAAGTGAAAATTGTGAGTTTTGATACAGATAAACCAACTCTGGATTTGATAAAAGACGGTACTATTTCTGCAACCTTGGCTCAAGGTACTTGGAGGATGGGTTTTTGGTCTTTACTGTTTTTATATGATCTCCAACATAAAAATTCTCCAATAATAAAACATGAATTTTCAGATCAACCTCAAATGACATCATATGTAGATACAGGGATTTCTATTGTTACTAAAGAAAATGTAGAAAATTATTATGCAAAGTGAGCCACCAAGAATATGAGAGATTTGATGAAATTGGACAAAAATAAGCTATTTATAATAAACAATCTTCCAATACGTTTTAAGTTAATTGTTCTATTGATGTTAATCAGTATTCTGCCTTCCATTGGTCTAGGGGTTCTTACGGGATGGACTGTAGATCACATTATAGAGAGACAAGTGAATCAAAATACACTTCAGCTAATTGGTCAGGTCAATAAAACATTGGATTTTTACGCTGGTAACATGCAAAACATGAGTTATTTGATAGCTTTTAACCCGGAAATTAAGCAATTTTTATACGAGAAAAAAAGTCAGCAAGGCAAACGCTTAAATGATGATTATCAGATACAAACATTTCTGCAAGGGCTTACAACCTTGTATCCAGAAGCAGCAGGCATTCTTGTGGTAAACAGCAATGGTCAGTACATCAGTAACGACATGTATACCCGCTCAAAGAAAAGCCTTACGGAAGAATCGTGGTACCAAGCTGCTGTAGAAAGTGAAGGGATTTTCAAAATCTTAGGACACCCCTCTAACAGAAACATAACAAGCCATGTACACTACAAGGATGACGAGGTTGTGTCAGTTGTACGAGCTATTTTAGACCCTGATACCCAGCAAGTAAAGGGTGTTATATTAATTGATATGAAATTGAGAGTGATATCGGAAGCAACAAAAGATGTTCGCTTAGGGAAAACTGGTTATTTAATGGTGATTGACGATAAAGGCGAAAATATCTACTCGCCATCCGAGCCCTTTCTAAACAAGATTCCGAATGATTGGTTCCATTCAAATGATGCCGGTAATTTCTCTAAACAAGTCAAGGACAATAAGCTTCAATTCATTTACAGAAAGTCTCCTTTTACCGGTTGGACAACTGTAGGTGTATTTTCTACAAAAGAATCAGTATTCGAGGTAAGGGAAATTCATTTTTATGTAATAAGTTTCGTTTTCTTCGTGTGTTTGTTTGGCCTTGGGGCCTCCTATTATTTATCCTATTCTATGTCAAGACCCATCAGGCAACTCATGTCGTTTATGCGAAAAGCGGAGTTAGGAGATTTTTCAGTCCGTTACAGAGGAGAACGAATGGATGAAATAGGATTACTTGGACGCAGCTTTAATACGATGCTTGTTCAAATTAACAAACTTATTACACTAAATGAGCAGCAAGAGCGCCAAAAACGTGAAGCTGAACTACGAAGTCTACAGGCTCATATTAAACCTCATTTCCTTTACAATACATTAGACACAATTCATTGGCTGGCCCGTAAAAAAGGTGCAGAAGATGTTGCTGAATTGGTAGAGTCGTTATCAAGGCTTTTCCGGATTGGGTTAAGTAAAGGTAACGATATAATTCCTCTAAAAGAAGAAATGGAACATATAAGCAGTTATTTAAAGATCCAAAAAGCTAGATATCAAGAAAAATTACATTACACATTAGATATTGCTTCAAATGTAGAAAAGATCAATGTATTAAAACTTGTATTACAGCCAATTGTAGAAAACGCTATATATCATGGAATCAAAGAGAGGCGAGGGCCTGGTCATATTATTATAAAAGCAGAAGAACATGAAGGAAATATAGTTTTCTATGTAAAAGATGATGGGAAGGGAATTCCCAATGAAAAGCTGGAAGCTCTAAGAAGTAAATTGGGAGTGTTATACACTCAATCTCAACACTGTAAAGGAAGTGAGAATTTCGGGTACGGAATGATTAATGTCCAAGCCAGAATTAAACTGACTTTTGGTGATGCATACGGTATATCAATTGATAGTGAAATAGGTAAGGGTACAACAGTGAAGGTTGTACTTCCTGCCATTAAAGAAAAATGAAGCGATGATAGTGTTCGAAAGGGGAGAAATTTGTGTGCAAAATCATTGGAAGGTATTGATTGCTGATGATGAACCGATTATTCGGGAAGGTATTCGTGAATCGGTCAATTGGCAAGAACTTCATATGAAGGTTGTCGCAGAAGCGGAAGATGGAGAAGAAGCATTCGAACTTGCCATCGAATATTCAGTAGACATCTTGCTGGTAGATTTGAATATGCCAATTATGGATGGTTTGACCTTAATTAAACATGTTCGAGAAAGTTTGCCTAACTGTAAAATTATCATTATTTCAGGTCATGACGAATTTACTTATGCCCAAGAAGCATTACGCTTAAATGTTAATGATTATATTCTCAAACCTGCAAATCCCGTTCAATTGAAAAACGTTCTTCAGAGTATTAGAAGTCAGCTGGAGGAAAGAGAGCAGCAAAGTGAGTACTTAGCACTAGCGGAAGACCAAATCATTAAAAATATCCCTCTCTTACAGCAAAACTTTTGTCAGGAGTGGTTGAAAGGGAATTTGACAGAATCTGATATTATTAAGCAACTAAAATTCTTACAATTGCCTATACAATGCCCGAAACAAATTGGTCTCATCCAATGTCATGAAATTTATATCAATAAACCTTTATTGAATGAAAATAATGAGCGATTATTTAATTTTACTGAAGATATCGTAGCTGATGTACTTGAATCTTTCCAAAAAGTTGTTTTTCGTGACCCTTCAGGGTTCATTATAGTTTGTATTTGGGGATGTGAACAAGAAGATTTCGTATTATTGTTATCAAAGAAATTAAAAAATTTTATGAACACGACACCGAATATGCACTTTGAGAAAGTTAAAGGAGAAACATTTGTGATTTCTGAAACTTATAGACATTGCGAAATAATGATTTCTGAAAATTTAAAAAT
Organism: Neobacillus drentensis; assembly: GCF_036966985.1. Classification (GTDB taxonomy): domain Bacteria; phylum Bacillota; class Bacilli; order Bacillales; family Cytobacillaceae; genus Neobacillus; species Neobacillus drentensis_E. Next base: position 13,851 of record NZ_JBALSN010000333.1, read on the forward strand.
CTCTCCGATCGTCCGGCGAGCGAGATCCTATCTAAGCGAACATTTTTCAGAAACAGATTTAACATTGGAATCATTGGCACAGTATCTGCACGTATCTCCTGTTTATTTAAGCAGGATCATGAAAAAGGAATTAGGGACTTCTTTTGTTAGTTTGATTACAAATATGCGTATCAGCAAGGCGATTATGCTATTAAATTCTACAGAACTTTCTATTCTTGAAATCGCCGAAAAAATAGGTTATGAAACGCAGCATTATTTTAGTACTGCTTTTAAAAAGGTAATGGGTGTATCTCCCAATCAGTATCGAAAAGGTGCCGGTTTTTCAGTTTCGATTTCTAGTACAGAATTGTTGTAATATCGTTTTTTAGTAAGATTTAAATTATGGGACAGTCCAATTGTAGTAATTTGGAATGTCCTTTTTTGTATTCAGTAAATTATTGAAAGCGCTTAAAAGTAAGTTAAATTTTTATAAAAATAGTTGTTTTATTGAAAAGACGAGAAAATGACAGGGTGATATATTCATAGCAAGGAAAAAAAATACAACCTAAAAAACCAAAGGGGCGATTCAGATGAAAAAGTTGTTGTCGGTTTTTATGTTAATAACATTGTTATTTTCGTTGGCAGCATGTGGAAGTAAAAGTACAAGTGGAGATAGCGGGTTTGTAGGTATTGCAATGCCTACAAAGTCATCGGAAAGATGGGTAAGTGACGGTCAAAATATGAAAAAAGAATTTGAAAAGTTAGGGTATAAAGTGGACTTGCAATATGCAGAAGATGTAGTAGAGAATCAGGTATCTCAAATCGAGAATATGATTACGAAAGGTGTAAACGTTTTAGTCATAGCCTCAATTGACGGTGAAGCTTTAACAGATGTTTTAGACAAAGCAAACAAGCAAGAAATTAAAGTCATTGCATATGATCGTTTAATTAAAAACAGTAAATATGTCAGCTACTATGCAACATTTGATAATTTTAAAGTAGGTGTTCAACAAGGCTCTTACATTGAAGAAAAATTAGGTTTAAAAGCAGGAAAGGGCCCATTCAATATCGAGTTATTTGCAGGCTCACCAGATGATAATAATGCTTATTTCTTCTTTGATGGAGCAATGTCAGTATTAAAGCCGTACATTGAATCGGGGAAATTAGTCGTAAAAAGCGGTCAAAATTCATTTGATCAAGGAGCCACATTAAGATGGGACGGCGCAGTTGCACAAGCAAGAATGGATAATCTATTAAGTGCTCACTATACTTCTGACAAGGTGGATGCCGTTTTATCTCCATATGATGGAATTAGTATCGGTATCATATCATCTTTAAAAGGTGTTGGGTATGGATCAGCTGCTAAACCACTTCCTATTATCACTGGACAAGATGCTGAACTAGCTTCTATTAAATCAATAATAAATGGTGAACAGACACAAACGGTGTTTAAAGACACTAGGGAATTGGCTAAAAAAGCCGTTTCTATGGCCGATGCAGTTTTAAAGGGGAAAAAAGCTGAAGTGAATGATACCAAAACGTATGACAATGGAAAAAAAGTCGTTCCTTCCTATCTATTAGAACCTGTTTCTGTTGATAAAACTAACTATGAGTCTGTACTAGTTGACTCGGGATATTACAAAAAGGAAGAACTGAGTAAATAATAAGTGATGGAAATGAGTTAGTGACCGTTGATTAACTGTCACTATCTCATTTTATCAAATTGTGAGGGTGTGGTGAAATATGTCAAAGATTATTTTAGAAATGAGGAATATTACAAAAGAGTTCCCAGGAGTCAAAGCTCTTCAAAATGTAAATTTAAAGATAAAAGAGGGCGAAATTCACGCTTTATGTGGAGAAAATGGGGCTGGGAAATCCACATTAATGAAGGTATTGAGCGGAGTCTACCCACATGGTTCCTACACTGGGGACATTCTGTTTAATGGGAACGTTTGTAAATTCAAAGACATCAAACAAAGTGAAGAATTAGGTATTGTTATTATTCACCAAGAACTCGCATTAATTCCATACCTATCAATTGCTGAAAATATCTTCCTTGGTAACGAACAGGCGAAAAATGGAATTATCAATTGGAATGAAACTGTGATAAGAACGAGAGAACTGCTGAAAAAGGTAGGATTAAACGAATCACCAAATACAAAAACGGCAAACTTGGGCGTTGGAAAACAACAATTAACAGAAATAGCGAAGGCACTTTCCAAAAATGTAAAATTATTAATATTGGATGAACCAACTGCTGCTTTAAATGAACACGATAGTGAAAATCTATTAAATCTATTATTAGAATTAAAGAAACAAGGCATGTCAGCCATTATTATATCGCATAAATTAAATGAAATTTCCAAAGTGGCGGATTCCATCACAATTCTGCGTGACGGTCAAACCGTAGAAACACTAGATATGAAAAAAGATAAAATTTCAGAGGATAGAATTATCAAGGGAATGGTTGGAAGAGAATTAACGAATCGCTATCCAAAAAGGGAAGCGAAAATAGGAAATACTATTTTTGAAGTGAAAAACTGGAATGTCTTTCACCCGTTGCATACGAATCAAAAATCTATTGATAATGTGAATTTTCATATTCGAAAAGGTGAGATTG
>NZ_JBALSN010000333.1:16477-16685 GCF_036966985.1 Neobacillus drentensis
GGTGCCGGAAGAACAGAGCTGGCAATGAGTATCTTTGGAAAATCGTACGGAAAGAAAATAACAGGACAAATATATAAGGATAATAAAGAAATCCATTTGAATAATGTTAGTCAGGCAATCGAACATGGAATCGCTTATGTTTCTGAAGATCGAAAGGGGAACGGGCTAATTTTAATGGATGATATTAAACAAAACATTACATTAGCCA
>NZ_JBALSN010000334.1:0-4622 GCF_036966985.1 Neobacillus drentensis
AATTGACGGTGGTCTCGCTCAAGGGTTAGCGTACGGGTATTTAGAAAAGATGACGTCAAAGCAAGGCAGGATCCAACAAAAAAGCATATCGGATTATGGACCGCCGACTTCCTTGGACGTCGTTCCAATTGAAAGCAAGGTTTTTGATAACCCCTATGCTGATGGTCCATACGGGGCGAAGGGTGCGGGTGAATTGACATTAATCGGCGGCGCTCCAGCCGTCCAAGCGGCAATCGAGGATGCACTGCAAACTTCTTTTCAGCAAATTCCAATCACACCGGAAGTCATTATTGAAAGTCTCAGTAGAAAAGAAGGTGAAGAGGTTGATTAAATTTACACTAAATGGAAGAATTGTAGAAACCGATGCTCCTGCTACGGTAAGATTACTAGATTTAATAAGAGAAGAGTTTGAGTTAATCGGAACAAAGGAAGGCTGTGGTGAAGGCGAGTGCGGAGCCTGCAGTGTGTTTGTGAATAACCTCTTGCAAAACAGCTGCCTGATTCCTATTGGCTCGATTGATGGAGCCGATATTCAAACGATTGAAGGGATACTGGATACGGAACAATTTAAGATTTTAGATGAGAGCTATTCCAGTGCCGGGGGAGTGCAATGTGGCTATTGCATTCCGGGGATGATTATGGCAAGTGCCGCTTTGTTATCTAAAAACCCTCATCCTTCAGAGACTGACATACGTGAAGGGATTTCTGGAAATCTGTGCCGATGTACGGGCTACAATATGATTGTTGATGCGATCAATCAGGCAGCCAAAAAAGGTGATGGCTTATGGTAGAGAAAATAACCACGTATCGCTTTGATCGGTTAGACCAAACGCTGAGCCAATTGAATAATGAAGACTGTGTGATCATGGCCGGCGGCACCGATGTCATGGTTCTTCACAAAAGTGGAAGGGGAGTGCCTCTGAAATTCCCAAAACCGCTTGTTTTTATTGATCATCTTTCCGAATTAAAACAGGTCTATCAAAATCACAACGATCTCCACATCGGGGCATGCTGTACCTATAGTGAATTACTTGACCATCCGTCCATTCCACTGCCATTAAAAAATGCAATCAAGACGATTGCTGCCCCGGCAATAAGAAACCGAGGTACATTAGGCGGGAATATTTGCAATGCTTCTCCTGCTGGTGACACGTTGCCATTATTATATGTATACAACACAAAACTTTTGCTGCGCTCTGTAAATGGTGATCGAGTAGTGGCTATTAGCGATTTTATACAAGGTCCCCGACGGATAGGGCGGCATCAAAATGAGATTTTAGCTGAAATTATCTTACCCTCCGTTTTAGAAAAAGGTGCTCATGTTGTTTTTGAGAAAGTCGGCAACCGCAACGCAGATGCCATTGCCAAAGTAGGATTTGCAGGATATATCCGGATCAATGATGGTCGAATCGATGATGTGCGCTTTGCCTTCGGAGCGGTCGGACCTACGATGGTTCGTTCCGTGGATATTGAAAAAACGCTTATTGGAAAAACCATACCATTAGCCGATGCAGACATCGCTCAGGTTGTGGCAGCCTTCGAGAAGATCATTCGTCCAATCGACGATCAACGCTCCACAGCATTATACAGAAAAACTGTTGCATTAAATCTTTTACGATATTTCCTTAGCAGGAAGCAATATCAACCGAATTAATATTAAAAAGAAGGAGGTGAGCTATTCATGCTACTGATGGAAAAGGTGGCCATGCTGAACCGTCAAAACGAAAACTTTGCTCTAGCCGTAATCATTGAATCAAAGGGCTCAACTCCCCAGCATGTTGGAAAAATGATTGTTTACCGTGATGGTACGATTGAAGGCACTGTCGGAGGAGGCTTGGCTGAACATTATATCATCGAAGAGAGTGTTAAGGCGATCCAAGATGGCAAATCGAAAATCGTTGAATACAAATTGAATAAACATGCAAAAGACGGAATTCAAATGAATTGTGGCGGAACGTTGCGGGTGTTTATTGAAGTCTATAAAAGCAGGCCTGAACTCGTTCTATGCGGTGCCGGACATTTAGGCCATGCGTTGGCAAAGCTAGCCGATTTTCTTGAAATCCCTTATTGCGTTGTCGATGATCGCGTTGGTTATTGTACGAAGGAACGCTTTCCTAATGCGACAAACCTTTATGTGAACGAGGATATTGAAAAGGCTTTGCTGGCAGCCGGACTAAATGAGAACTCATACGTGGTGATTGTTACAAAAGATGGAGATGACATCGTCTTAAAAACTGCCCTGAAATTTCCGATTGCCTATGTTGGCATGGTCGCCAGCAAGCGCAAGGTCATAACAATTTATGAAAAATTAAAAAGTGAAGGGGTCAGTGAAGAACTGTTGGAACAGGTTCATTCTCCCATCGGTTTGAACATTGGATCGGAAACCACACAAGAAATTGCCGTCAGTATTATTGGGGAAATCATTAAGGTAAGTAAGGAAAAAAAGATGACGAAAGTTAAACAATTGAATAGATAAGGCGTATTTTGTTGTTTCGTTTAATGATTTGAGATAAAAGCATTTACCAGGAGAATCAAGTTCCGAGGTAAGTGTTTTTTGCTGTATACCTCATTTCATGAAAACTATTCAAAATTATGCTAATCTTAAGATATTACTGAGAGGAGTGATTAGATAATGAGTATAGACATTCCAGAGATCGCACTTAATGACGGACTAACTTTGCCGGTTATCGGGCTTGGTACATATAAGCTCAAAGGAAATGATGGGGTTAATTCTATCCAAAGTGCTATGGATATCGGATATCGACTAATAGATTCTGCTTATAATTATGAAAATGAAGGAACGGTAGGTGAAGCAGTTAGACGCAGTTCGGTTCCTAGAGAAGAGTTAAGGATTACTTCTAAATTACCAGGTCGTTATCAATTGTATAACAAAGCTGTAACGACGATTGAAGAATCCTTATACCGGGCCCATCTCGATTATTATGATTTGTATTTGATTCATTGGCCGAACCCAAAACAAGACCACTATGTGGAAGCGTGGCAAGCATTAATTGATGCAAAAGAGAAAGGGCTAATTCGTTCAATTGGTGTGTGTAATTTCTTGCCTGAACATATGGAGCGACTAGAAAAGGAAACGGGTGTTAAGCCCAGTGTAAACCAAATTGAATTACATCCTTACTTCAATCAAGCAAATCAAAGAAATTGGCATGAAGAAAATGAGATTAAGATTGAGTCTTGGAGCCCATTAGCTCGTGCCAATGATATTTTACATAATGACACTCTTCAAAGGCTTGCCAACCAGCACAATAAAACAATTTCACAAATAATTCTACGTTGGCATTATCAACTGGGGGCCATTTCGATCCCGAAATCTGCTTCCCCAACAAGGCAACATGAGAATATATCAATCTTTGACTTCACCTTAGATGAAACAGAAATGAGCCTAATTTCAGGATTAACTCGACTTGATGGAAGGATCAATAATCAAGACCCAGCAGTATACGAAGAATTTTAAACTAATAATGAACGTATCTATTTAACAACCTCCCCGCTTAATAAGGGGTGGTTGTTTGGTGTTCTTGTTGATTCTGATTTTGTATGTTAAAACATGCCGTTCTCGTTAGGGGAATCCTCTGGTAGAGGTTGTCCGATATCCTACAATTCAACAATGTGGTTACCTTGGAAATGGAAAATATGTACAACAGTTCCTCCAATATGCTCCTTTTTTTTAATGTGACAGGTACGCTATTATGGTATGATTTATTAAAAGTTATTTTAGAAAAACAGGTGGCGAACATATTGGGGAAGAACAAAATTTTAACGATATTGGAGAAAGAATTAGTGATTGCCCTTGGCTGCACGGAGCCAGTTGCAATTGCCTTGGCAGCAGCGACGGCTAAAAGTTATGTAACGGGACAAATAGAAGAGATTAAAGTAAAAGCTAGCGGAAATATTATTAAAAATGCCAAGTCTGTCGGGATTCCAGGAATGACCGCCAAAGGTCTTGATTTCGCTGCTGCACTTGGAGCAGTGTCTGGAGATCCAAATCAACAGTTAGAAGTTTTAAACGGGCTTACAATCGAGGATGAACGAATGGCGATAAAACTCATTGAAGAGGGTAAAGTAACAGCCGGACAAGCAGATACACCGAAAAGACTATATATTGAAGTGATTGTTCGAACAGATAAGCAGTGTTCGAGAGCGATAATTTCTGATAATCATACGAATATCACCTTAATCGAAGTGGATGGAATAGCTGTATACCGTGGTGGTTGTGAAAATATTGGGATTCAAACAGATGAAGAGGAATTAGAAGCGCTTACGATTAATGAAATCTATGAATGGGTACTTCAAGCAGACCTAACTGACTTAGGTCTAGTAAAAAAGAGTATTGAATTAAATCGAATGATTGGAATGGAAGGTCTTTCCGGAAATTATGGACTCAATGTCGGCAAAACAATTAAGGAAAATGTGAAAAAAGGAATCTTATCCGATGATTTAGCGACTTCGGCCATGTCTCTTGCTGCCGCTGGTTCAGATGCGAGAATGGCTGGTTCTATACTCCCGGTAATGGCGAATACAGGGAGTGGCAATCAGGGCATTGCTGTAACACTTCCGGTTGTAGCAGCGGCAGAGAAGCTACAAGTATCTGAGGAAAGGAT
>NZ_JBALSN010000334.1:4630-5336 GCF_036966985.1 Neobacillus drentensis
ATCTCATAACCATTCATATTAAATCTAAATTTGGACGCCTTTCTGCTTTATGCGGTGTAACCGCTGCAGGAATGGGGGCAAGTGGTGCAATTGTTTATTTACTTGATGGGGGTCTTCAGCAAATTAAGGCAGCGATACAAAACACTATCGGCAATGTTTCTGGTATGATTTGTGACGGGGCCAAGGCAGGATGTGCTATGAAAGTCTCAACTTGTTCGAATGTCGCTGTTCAATCAGCACTCCTTGCACTAAACAATCAAGAAATCCAATCGACTGATGGTTTTATCCATGATGATGTTGAAAAGAGTATTGAAAGCTTTTGTAAGCTAGGAAATGAAGGAACACGGCAAACAGATGAACTAATTTTAAAATTAATGCTGGAAAAATAATGTAATAAACATAATTATCTTTTAAAAGTCGGCAGCATTGCCGGCTTTTATATTTTTAGCATAGAATTAAAATAAAAGTATACATCTAAAAAGATTGAGAAAATAAATTTTCTATATAAATAGATAAGAAGAGTCCTAGAAAAATTAAAACAAGAAAAAAACACTCCTTGTATCGTATTAGATAACTATATGATACAAGGGGTGTTTTTCGAAACAGTAATTTAACGTATTCCAGTGTAATAAACTTTAGATTGTCTTTAACTGTTTTAGTGAAGGGTGCAGTACCTTATCTAAAGAAACAGAAAATTAGTAACAAT
>NZ_JBALSN010000335.1:0-1809 GCF_036966985.1 Neobacillus drentensis
TTCTGCCCTGATGCTGCTTGCTCCCTTCCTGATTGGGAAAGCAATTGATGCGATGAGTAGTCAGGGTGGTAAAGTCGATTTTGGCTTTCTTGAAGTGATGATTGCCATTTTGGTAGCTGCTTATGTGTCTGACAGTTTGCTTACTTTTTTACAGGGCTGGCTGATGGCAGGTGTATCACAGCGGATTGTCAAACGCTTACGAGATGCCCTTTTTAAAAAGTTACAAAGCTTGCCGGTATCATTTTTCGACGCTCGTTCACACGGTGAGTTAATGAGCAGGCTTTCGAACGATGTCGATAACGTGAGTAACTCCATCTCGCAATCGACGACGCAATTAATGTCCGGATTGGTCATTATTACCGGGTCATTAATATTGATGCTTTTAATAAGCCCATTATTAACTCTGGCCAGCTTAATCACCGTACCGCTTGTTTTTTTATTAACGAGGACCATTGCGAAACGGACCAGTGTCTTTTTTAAGGACCAACAAGTCCAGCTTGGAAAATTAAATGGACATATCGAGGAAACTATATCTGGAATTGAAATTGTTAAAGCTTTTAATCACGAGGAGAAAGTCATTGAAGAGTTTGAGGTTGTCAATACGAGGCTGCGTGAGGTCGGCCTCAAGGCGCAAATTTGGTCCGGGTTTTTGATGCCCATCATGAACGTGATCAATAACTTAGGCTTTGCCGTTGTCGCCGTGGTTGGTGGAATTCTTGCGGTAAAAAGCATCATCACGATTGGGGCGATTGCCAGCTTTATCACCTACTCGAGGCAATTCGTCCGTCCGCTTAATGATTTGGCTAATATTTTTAATATTCTTCAGTCCGGCGTGGCTGGTGCAGAGCGCGTCTTTGAAATCATCGATGAACAAGAGGAACCGCTTGACCATCCTCATGCTATTAATTTAAAAAAGCCAAGAGGACATGTCGTCTTTGAAAATGTTAGTTTTGGGTATCGGGCCGATGTTCCCATTCTAAAAAATGTCAGCTTTGAAGCCGTTATCGGCAGCAGTACCGCCCTTGTCGGTCCAACTGGTGCTGGGAAAACAACAATTGTAAATTTGCTGACGAGATTTTATGACGTGACCAGCGGACGCATTCTGCTTGATGGCCATGATATTCGTGAGTACACACGGGACAGTTTGCGGAGATGCTTTGGATTTGTCCTTCAGGATACATATTTATTCTCAGGAACAATCAAGGAAAACATCAAGTATGGGAATGCGCAGGCAACCGACGACGAGGTCGAGCGTGCGGCGAAGATGGCCAATGCCGACACGTTTATTAAGCGGCTGCCCAACCAATATGAAACAGTCTTAACCGAAAACGGCGGCAATTTAAGTCAAGGACAGCGTCAGCTGTTAGCGATAGCGAGAGTGATCCTAGCAAAGCCTGCTTTGCTCATCTTGGATGAGGCAACGAGCAGTATTGACACCCGAACCGAGCTCCATATTCAAGAAGCCTTGCTATCCTTGATGGAGAACCGGACCAGTTTCATCATTGCCCACCGCCTCAACACAATTCAGGGTGCTGATACCATTATGGTCATCGACCAAGGGGAAATCATCGAGAACGGTAATCACGAGGAATTAATGAGCCAAGAAGGTAAATATTATAGTATGTTTTATAATCAATTCAAAAACGTGGACGCGGGTTTAGAATGATGTGGAGACTGGGGAACCAGTCTCTTTTTTTGTGCACAAAGTTCCTTCATTGCCCGAGGAGATGATATTTAGGTTGCTGTGGTGGAGACACCTTGGATTGACCGATGAATGGATATTTAGGATGGAGCGGTAAAAGGAGGCGC
>NZ_JBALSN010000335.1:1873-16188 GCF_036966985.1 Neobacillus drentensis
CTTGGATTGACCGATGAAACGACATTTAGCCTGTAGCGGTAAAAGGAGACACCTTGGATTGACCGATGAAGTATCCTTTAACCTATAGCCGTAAATGAACCACCCTCTCATTACCCGCGGCCGAGTTTTTTAAAAATGCTAAATGCCCCCCATTTCATGTCCTTTCCTATAAAATTCCAAATCTCTCTATCAAAAAATGACACTAAATAATGACAACTGTAAAGACACTTGGTAGAATACTAATGATTAATAGAATTATTCTATACCTAAACTTAAGAAATTTAGGGAATAATGTAAAAAAAAGCTACAAGCTTAGGGGGATCGACATGAACAACAAAAAGGAAATATCAGGCCGGAGATTGCTTGGCATTGCCGGGATGGGCTGGATGTTCGATGCCATGGACGTCGGAATGCTTTCATTCATCATCGCAGCCTTAAAAGTAGAATGGGATCTAACTCCTGGACAGATGGGCTGGATTGGGAGTATCAATTCAATTGGGATGGCCGTGGGTGCACTTATTTTTGGTCTAATGGCAGATAAAATCGGCCGTAAAAATGTATTTATCATCACCTTATTATTATTTTCTATCGGAAGTGGTCTTTCCGCGCTTGCAACAACACTAGGAGCTTTTTTAGCACTAAGATTTTTCATTGGCGCAGGTCTTGGGGGGGAACTACCGGTTGCCTCGACCCTTGTATCCGAAAGTGTCCCTGCTGAAAAACGCGGCAGAGTGGTTGTCCTGCTGGAGAGTTTTTGGGCAGGCGGATGGTTGGTATCCGCCCTTATTTCCTCCTTTATCATTCCAAAGTATGGCTGGCAGATTGCCTTAATTATTAGTGCTATTCCTGCTTTGTATGCCTTATATTTACGAATTGGTTTACCTGACTCGCCGCGCTTTACAGCGTTAAAGAAGACGGAAAGAATCTCTGCTTTTCAAAGCTTTGCAAAATTATGGTCGAAGGAGTATCGCCGTCAGACTGCGATGCTTTGGATCGTCTGGTTTTGTGTCGTCTTTTCCTATTATGGGATGTTCCTCTGGCTTCCAAGTGTCATGGGTATGAAGGGCTTTAGCTTAGTAAAAAGCTTTGAATATGTGTTAATTATGACCTTGGCACAGTTACCAGGTTACTTCACGGCCGCATGGTTTATTGAAAAATTCGGGCGGAAATTTGTTTTAGTCGTATATTTACTTGGAACAGCAGTCAGTGCCTATTTCTTTGGAACGGCAGATTCCACTGCCCAATTGCTGACAGCAGGAATCCTGTTATCATTTTTTAATCTTGGGGCTTGGGGCGGCCTTTATGCCTATTCACCAGAACAATACCCAACAATTATCCGTGGAACGGGTACTGGGATGGCTGCTTCATTCGGACGGATCGGCGGGGTTCTTGGACCATTATTGGTAGGGTCGCTTGTTACGAAAAACGTGTCAATTTCAACAATCTTCACGATTTTCTGTATCGCCGTCCTTGTTGGTGCTCTTTCGGTCCTCTTTTTGGGAAAAGAAACGAAAAGAAAAGAATTAGTATAATAATTTTGGGTGTAGAGATTCCTTAATTTGGAGTCTCTTTCTTTTATTGTAAATAGGGAAACGTATTTAAATAAAATATTTGAAAAACAGTACTTTTCCACCTAATAAAGGCAAATCCTTTTCGACTTTAGTGGAATAAAGTTTTTGTCTAAATAAAACAGTATTTTTATTATATTGCAAATTATTTTAAAATAATGTATAATACCACTAGACGAACCCCCAAATATTTTGTACAATGTTTTCAGAATATTATCTTTTTTTAAAACAGTTAGACAAAAATGGTTGGGAAAATTTTAAAGAAAATTAGGGGGAAAGTCATGAGGAAGAAAAAATTAGCTGGTGTATTTATGTCTTTTATGGTAGCAGCAGGGGTGTTGGCAGGATGTAACTCAAGTACTAGTGGTGATGGGGAAAAAGGCGGCGATATTAAAATTGGTGCCAACCTCGAACTATCTGGCGGAGTAGCTTCTTATGGTCAGTCGGCAAAAGAAGGTATTGAACTAGCGATCGAAGAAATCAACAAAGAAGGTATTAATGGCAAAAAGCTAAAATTAGTGACAGTCGACAATAAGTCGGATGCAGCTGAGGCAACGAATGGTGCACTAAAACTTGCCACCCAAGATAAAGTTGTGGCAATGATAGGTGCAGCAACAAGTACAAACACACTAGCTCAAGTACAGATTGCTCAAGATAACAAAATTCCATTAATCACACCAACTGCAACAAATGCTACGATCACAAATAAAGACGGAAAGCTAAATGACTTTGTCTTCCGTACATGCTTTATTGACCCATTCCAAGGTACAGTTGCAGCGAACTTTGCAACCAATGATTTAAAGGTTAAAAGTGCAGCTGTTTTAATTGATAGCTCAAGCGACTACTCTAAAGGTCTTGCTTCTTCTTTCAAAAAGAATTTTGAAGCAAATGGCGGGAAAATCGTTAAAGAAGAAGCATATGTGGCAAAGGATACAGATTTCCGGGCTACTTTAACAAATATTAAAGCAGCAAATCCAGAATATATCTTTGTTCCTGGATTCTATGAAGAAGTAGGGCTAATTATCAAACAAGCTCGTGAACTTGGTTTAAATGTACCAATCATGGGTGGTGACGGTTGGGATTCTCCTAAACTAGTAGAAATCGCAGGAGCCCCAACACTTAATAACACGTTTATTACAAACCACTACTCATCAGGTGATAGTGATAAGAAGGTTCAAGACTTCGTTGCCGCATTCAAAGCGAAATACGATGGTAAATCACCGGATGCCTTTACTGCTCTAGGTTATGACACAGTATACTTCCTTGCTGATGCGATTAAGCGTGCTGGAAGCAGTGATTCTAGTAAGATTCAAAAGGCGCTTGAAGAGACTGATGGATTAGAGCTTGTTTCAGGTAAAGTGAAGCTTGATAAAAACCATGATCCAATCAAAGCCGCTGTTATCCTTGAGTACAAAAACGGTGAACAACAATTTAAGACAAAGATTAACCCATAATAGTATCTGCTAGACAAATTTTCATAGTTTGCCAAAGGGATAGGGAGCGTAATGTTCCCTATTCCACTTTCTAAAAGAAATGAAAGTTTCCCAACATGCAAACGTTGTTAATTGTATTTAAAAAAAGATTCGTTGAAGTCGGTCCAAAGGAGTGTAAGACATATGGAATTAATACAGCAGCTTGTCAATGGAATTTCCTTGGGCAGTATTTATGCACTAATCGCCCTAGGCTACACAATGGTATACGGTATTGTAAAACTAATTAACTTTGCCCATGGGGATGTCTTCATGGTCGGTGCATTTATAGGTTTCTATTCCATTACTATTCTTGATTTAGGATTTTTCCCAGCATTACTTATTTCAATGGTTGCCTGTGCAATCTTCGGTGTATTAATTGAGAGAATTGCCTATAAACCTCTCCGAAATGCAACAAGAATCGCTGCCCTTATTACAGCGATTGGGGTCTCGTTGTTTATCGAGTATGGAACCATTTATATTCGCGGTGCTCAGCCGGAAGCTTATCCAGATGGAATCGTTCCACTAAAAACCCTTGAGATTTTCGGGGTAAAAATTAGCGGTCAGTCCATCCTTATTTTAGGAACATCCGTTGTCTTAATGATTTTACTACAATTTATCGTTCATAAAACAAAAATTGGTAAAGCCATGCGGGCTGTATCACATGACATGGATGCAGCAAGATTAATGGGAATCAATGTAAATAACACGATTTCAGCAACTTTTGCGATCGGTTCTGCCCTAGCAGGAGCAGCGGGCGTCGTCTTTGGGGTATACTATACAAAAATTGAGCCGTTAATGGGAATTATCCCAGGGCTTAAAGCGTTTGTCGCAGCCGTTTTAGGCGGAATTGGAATTATTCCTGGCGCGATGACCGGTGGTTTATTGTTAGGGGTTATTGAGTCACTTGTTAGTGCTGCTGGTTACTCTTTATGGAGAGACGGTGTAGCGTTTGTTGTACTTATCTTAATTTTGATTTTCCGTCCAGCTGGTTTATTTGGTAAAAATATCAGGGAAAAGGTGTAAGGAGGTCTTTAAGCAATGACAATGTTAAAACAAGCAAAATTTTTCTGGACCTCGATCGTTTTAGCCGTAGTATTTGCGGTCGTTATGCAATTTTTGATTAATGGTGGTTCATTGAATCAGTTTTATGTAAATACGCTATTTTTTATTGGAATAAATATTATTCTTGCAGTAAGTCTTCATTTAATTATTGGTATTACCGGTCAGTTTTCGATTGGACATGCTGGGTTCCTTGCCGTTGGTGCCTATGCCTCAGCCATTATGACAATGAAATTAAGCCTCCCATTTCCAGTGGCACTTCTTGTTGGCGGTGTAGCTGCAGCAGTAGCCGGTCTCATTATTGGGATTCCTTCCCTTCGATTAAAAGGAGATTATCTAGCGATTGCCACACTTGGATTCGGTGAGATTGTGAGAATTGTCTTCTTAAATATTGATTACGTCGGTGGAGCAAGCGGAATGACAGTCTCCCACTTTACCACATGGCCATGGTTGATCGGTTGTGTTATTTTAACAATTGTAGTGATTGCGAACTTTACAAATTCGACTCATGGTCGAGCATGTATTTCGATCAGAGAAAATGAAATTGCTGCCGATGCGATGGGGATTAATACAACCTATTATAAGGTAACAGCTTTTGCCATCGGTGCGTTTTTTGCCGGAATTGCCGGTGCATTATATGCGCATAACTTTTATATTATCCAGCCAACAAACTTTGGCTTTTTGAAATCATTTGATATTTTAATATTCGTTGTTCTAGGCGGGCTAGGTAGTATGTCAGGAGCAGTGATTGCTGCGATCCTGTTAACAATCATTTCAACTTATCTATCTAGCTATCCAGAGGTTCGGATGGTTATATACAGTCTTGTCCTAATCGTGATGATGCTTTTCCGTCCGCAAGGCCTGCTCGGCACAAAAGAAATTACCTCATTCTTTAAAGTTGGTAAAGCGGCTAAAGGAGGAGTAAAGCATGACAACAAAAACCCAGTTGCTTAAAGTAGAAAATGTCGGGATTCGTTTCGGCGGTTTAAAAGCTGTATCAGATGTAAACGTGGAATTACATCAGGGTGAACTTGTCGGTTTAATTGGCCCCAATGGTGCAGGTAAAACCACATTTTTTAACTTGCTAACAGGTGTCTATGTTCCAACTGAGGGAACTATTTCGTTAACTGGTGAAAAACTTAATGGCTTAGCACCCTATAAAATTACCAAAAAAGGAATCAGCCGGACCTTCCAAAACATTCGCTTGTTTAGTGATCTGTCTGTTCTCGATAATGTAAAGGTCGCTTATCATTCATTGGCTAAGCATTCGATGGTAAGCTCTATCTTCCGCCTTCCAGCTCACTTTTCTGGTGAAAAGGAAATGGAAGAAAAGGCAATTGACTTCTTGAAAATCTTTAAGTTGGAAAATGTGATGCACGAAAAAGCGAAGAACTTACCGTATGGTCAGCAGCGTCGCCTTGAAATTGCCCGGGCATTAGCAGCCGGCCCAAAATTATTACTGCTCGATGAACCGGCTGCCGGGATGAACCCGCAGGAAACAGAAGAATTAATGAACTTAATTGCGTTAATCCGTGAGAAATTTTCATTAACAATCCTCTTAATTGAACATGACATGGGTCTTGTTATGGGTGTGTGCGAGCGCATCTATGTGCTTGACCACGGTCAATTAATTGCGGATGGGACACCAGAACAAATCAGAAATAATCCAAAAGTCATCGAAGCCTATCTTGGAGAGGAGGTCTCCTAATGCTAAAAGTGAATGATATAAATGTTTATTATGGTAATATCCACGCATTAAAGGGGGTTTCCCTCGAGATCAATCAAGGAGAAATTGTTACGTTGATTGGTGCCAATGGTGCAGGAAAAAGTACGCTTTTACAAACAATATCAGGACTATTGAAGCCGAAAAATGGTGAAGTATTGTTTGAGGGCGAACATGTAGCCGGAAAAGTCCCGCAATCAATTGTGAAACGGGGAATTTCACAAGTACCGGAAGGCCGCCGCGTGTTCTCGAACATGTCAGTGGAGGAAAACCTTGAATTAGGTGCGTACTTGAGGAAAGATAAAAAAGGGATTCAAGAAGATTTTGAAAAAATTTATCAATTGTTCCCACGGTTATTAGAGCGTAAAAAACAACAATCTGGGACCCTTTCAGGTGGAGAGCAGCAAATGCTCGCGATGGGACGAGCATTGATGGCTAGGCCGCGTCTATTACTGTTAGATGAGCCGTCCATGGGTCTTGCACCGCTATTAGTAAAAACGATTTTCAAGATTATCGAGGAAATCAATAAAACGGGCACAACGATTCTATTAGTAGAGCAAAACGCCAATATGGCCCTCTCGATTGCGGACCGTGCTTATGTTATTGAAACAGGAAAAATTGTCGCTTCTGGTACAGCCGAAGAGCTTAGCTCGAGCGACCAAATTAGAAATGCTTATCTTGGCGGGCATTAATTCGATCCGCCTTCCAAAAGGAGTTGGGGCCCCCCCAACTCCTTTTAACATTATATTTTCATTTTCCGTTGTTCAGGATCCAGCCGGAATTGCTGACGGCGTTGTGGCTGCATTAGATGTCTAATTTTGTTTGCATAATCCTCATACAACTGTTCAAGTCCTACTAATGTTAGTGAAAAGAAGTTAGTGTAATTCTTTTGAACCTCCCACTTTAACTCGTTCTTTCCACAAATACTATATTTATTTAGCTCTTCTATTTCCTCCCGAATCTTCGCTAATTCAGCTCCTTGCTGCTCTTCAGGAAGCGAGAGAACATAGTCTATTTTTGCAATAAAATGAATCGATTTCTCGATCTTCCAATTGATTTCATGATACCCTTCTTCATCAATCAGCCCGTATTTTAATTTAAATTCATTTAGTAGTTTAGCAGATTCATAGGTTGAATTCACAATATCATCACGGGTCATATCTTTAGTCTCATAGCTAAGCATATGCTTCCAAGATGGCTGGGTGATCGCCTTGCGGTGGTCCTCAAGGGTATGGCAAAACTTTTTATAGCCGTGCAGCTCTGGATGTTCAAAGGCTGGGCTGGCAGGGTCAAGGAATGGTGCAAGCGGTGCAACGAAATAGAAAATCCGATTGTCTTGATGACAGGCAATATGAATCTTTTCACAGAAATCAATGTTTTCTAAGGCGCTTTCATACGTTTGTCCTGGAATTCCAACCATGAAGAATAGATCGATTTTTTTACAGCCATGCTTTAAGGCAAATTTGAGCGTATCGATGACTTTTGGGTTGGTACAATTAAATTTCCCATTATAACGTCTAATCTTTTCATCATGGGTTTCAAGCGTGATTTCAATACTATATTTTGGAACACTTTCATTCATTTGTTGAAAGAACTCTTCATCGGCATACTGGAATAATTCAAAAACAACTTCATTTATGAGATTGAGTTCCTTCAGTCGGCTAAAAAAATCTTTGACATATACACGTCCACCCTGGCGCAAATCATGAAGGATAAAAATGGGTGCCCGGCTAAAGCGGGAAATGAATTTAATATCTTCGACGAGCTTTTCGGGCGACCGTAAGGCAAGCGAATTGCGGTTACAGTTTTGATCATAAGCATCCTTAGAACCCCCGCAAATTAGGCAGTTCTGTGAGCAGCCTCGCGCTGTTAGTAAGACCGTGTTCGGGTACTGCAGCCAGCCGTTGTATGGCAGCGGGTCAAGGAAGTTCCGATATTTAAAGACAGAGCGTATCGCATAGCGATATCCCGGCACATCTAGGTCATCTAGATCCTTTGGTACATACGTAAGTGGATTGCAGCCAATATCGCCGCCCTTCTTCCACGTTAAATTGGGGATGTCAGCATAATGGGTATTCCCTTGTTCGATTTTATTCATCAAGAGTAGCATCAATTTTTCAGTGGAATCTCCGCGCATTACAAAATCGATACATGGATATTCAATCAGTTCTTTATGATAATAAGTCGAAGACAGGCCGCCAAAAATCACCGGGGTATCCGGATGAAGTTTTTTAACGACTCTAGCTAATTCGATACTGCCGTGTGCGTGTGGAAGCCAGTGAAGGTCAATTCCGAAGGCCTTTGTTTGGATGTTCTTTAGCTTTGCTTCGACATCAAATTTGTCACTCATGAGCATGCGATTGGCGATATTAATGATTTTCACTCGAAGACCGTACCTTTCCAGGTATTCCGCGATACTGGTAATGCCAATCGGGTACATCTCAAATACGGGTGATGAGGGAACTACATCACTGATGGGGCCGGCAAGTAGGGAGTTTTTTCGAAAATCATAGACGCTTGGTGCATGCAAAATTACTAAATCGTATTTCATTTAATTTCACCTCATGGAAAATAGGATAGAAAACAGCGTCTTTCTATATGTTTGTATATTGTTTGTGAAGTATTGAACATAAACTATTTTTAAATAGTAATAATGAAGATATTATCTATTTTGGAAATGAAAGTAATTTATTATTGTTAATTTTAGTGTACTATAATAATTGTTTATTAGAGTGACAAATAGGTGACATATTTTGGGTGGTTTTGTGTGGATTCTGCTAATCCAGTATGCTAGAAACTAGTTTGGAGTCTTCAAAGTCAGGGAGGAATGATAACGTGGCACAAACAAAAACGAATGCGATGCGCATTTTAGATGGAAAAAAGATCAGCTATGACATGCTTACCTATGATAATAAAGACGGAAAGATAGACGGTGTTTCCGTTGCTGAAAAAATCGGCAGAGATCCCAAAGAGGTCTATAAGACGCTCGTTGCACAGGGAGCCAGCAAGAATATCTATGTCTTCGTTATTCCCGTCGCTGAGGAATTGGATTTTAAGAAGGCCGCGAAGGCAGCTGGTGAAAAGAATGTTGAAATGCTTCCCGTCAAGGATATTCAGAAATGGACAGGGTATATCCGCGGCGGCTGTTCGCCGATTGGTATGAAAAAGGAGTATAAGACGTTTATTGATGAACACGCCAAGGAACTGGATACCATCATTGTCAGCGCCGGGAAAATTGGTGTCCAAATTGTTTTAGCCCCTGTCCAATTGCAAGAGGTCACAAAAGCTGACATTGTCCCAGTTATTAAGTAAGATTTTTTTCCTAGGCACTCACCTATAGGTGACAATCGCATAAGATAGGGTGAAATTATCTTACGAGTGTCACGATAAAAGGGAGTGTTGATCAGTGGCAGGAAAAATTAAAAATTACTTTGCTGGCGGTAATACAGCTAGAGGTTTTCATAATTTATATGATTCCAATCTTCAAGATCTCGATCGGTTATTTATTTTAAAAGGCGGGCCAGGAACAGGCAAATCCTCACTCATGAAAAAGGTCGGCAATGAGTGGCTTGAAAAGGGCTATGATGTTGAATTCTTACATTGTTCTTCAGATAACAATTCTATTGATGGCGTGTTAGTCCCGGCGCTAAAGGTGGGAATTGTTGATGGAACAGCCCCGCATGTGATTGAACCAAAAGCACCAGGTGCGGTGGATGAGTATATTAACCTCGGTGAGGCTTGGAATGCTCGAGCCTTAGCGATCCATAAAAGTACAATCTTGAAGTTAACCAATCAAATCAGCCAGTCCTTTCATAAGGCATATGATACGTTTAAAGAAGCATTAGATATTCATGATGATTGGGAAAAGATCTATATCAACAGCATGGATTTTAAGAAAGCAGATCAATTAACGAACAAATTAATTGATACTTTCTTTGGAAAAATGAGGCTTAGTAAAAAATCAGATATCCGCCATCGCTTTTTAGGGGCAGCAACGCCTAATGGAGCGGTTGATTATGTTCCGAATCTAACCGAAGAGATTCCAAAACGTTACTTTATTAAAGGGCGCCCGGGCGCTGGGAAATCCACCATGCTGAAGAAGCTTGCGGCAGCGGCTGAAGTCAGAGGGGTGGATGTAGAGGTTTATCATTGTGGCTTTGATCCGCACAGCCTTGATATGGTGATTTTCAGGGAGCTTGGAATTGCGATCTTTGATAGTACTGCACCGCATGAGTACTTCCCGAGCCGAGATGGCGATGAAATCATTGATATGTATGAATTACTAATCGCTCCAGGGACAGATGAAATTTTTGAAGATATCATTACTAAAATCTCGACGAATTATAAAAATAAGATGAACGAGGCAATCTCCTATTTAGCCAGGGCGAAGGAACTTCATGATGAGTTAGAGGAAATATATATTGCCGCGATGGATTTCTCTGTTGTAGAACAGATACAGAATAAAATTGCAGAGGAAATCAGAGAGTTAGCAGCAAGTAAAGTAGAGTAACAAAGCTTTCAAATAGGACCAATGTTTTACCTTTCACCAAATTAGGCGGTGCGCATACGTTAAAGGGAAAATTAAATAGAAGGGGACTAATAACCTTGGATCATTTCAATTACCCTCAGGGTCATGGTAGAATGCCTAATTTTCCTTATGACAACAACTTCCGGCAACAAACACAACCACCGCCGCACGGGGGAGGTCATCAACCACCGCCGCATGGAGGTGGCCATCAACAGCCGCCGTACGGAGGATATCACCCACCATATGGAGGAGGCCCACATTATGGTGGTGCCCCGACTGGACCACCACCAACCTTTATTCCGCATGAAACAGTTGGCCTATATGCGGTTGACCCAGGAGGAATTCGGCACTGTTTGTACCGTTATACCTATATTTGGTTGAGAAATGGTAGAAACTTCTGGTATTATCCAACTTATGTTGGCAGGACCTCTATTGCCGGATATCGCTGGAGTGGATATCACTGGGAATATTACGGAATGGATTTAAGCAGAATCCGATCATTTAGTTGTCAATAACATATAAGAACTGTTCTGAAAAAGAGCAGTTCTTTTTTGATGGCATTTATCTTCATGATTAAGTTTCAGAGTGGGATCCTGCCATACATGTCCCTTTACGACTTTTTTTCTAAAGGATTGTTGCTTTCTTAGATTCGCCCATTGGGACTTAAAATTCGCTCATTGTACATCGAAATTCGCTCATTAAACATCATAATTCGCCCATAGACTTGTTTGGCCGTAAAAAAATTCATGAGATTTATTGTTTAAGGTGTAAATTTACACCGAAATGAAGCTTTGATGAGATTGACTTTGATTTAAAACAACAATTTGCGTAAGAAGCCTATTTTTTGTTTGGTTTCGGAACGAATACCAAAAGGTACCCTATTTTTTATAAAAGAATTAAGGAGACAGATGGGCGGCCATTNNAAAAGGCTATCGAAAGTTTATCGACAGCCTAAATCGACTTTCTAAAGTCGATTTTTTTATTCTAAGAATGTGGATTCGTTTTGCTTTGTTGACTCTTGTTGTGCTTATTTCCTTTACTGTTATCACCGCTGACAAACTCGCTGGCAAATTCAGCTTCTGCATGTCCTGCTTGCGGGGAGTTTTGATTCTTGCTGCCTTTGTTGTATTTCTTTGTCATCATTGATCCCTCCTTTTCTACTATGGTTTAGTTTGCATTCGAGTAAGTTGTTTATACAGGTAAAATAAAGGTAATATTTTAATTAAAAGAGCGAACGGGAATTTTTTGAAAGGGTGATTGAATGCAGTCTTGTTTAGACTTGTTAACAAAGTTATTTGAAGCAAATCGTAATGAAGCAAATGCCGGACCAATGGAGAAATATATGAAAGACCACTTCCCTTTCCTTGGCATTAAGAAACCAGATCGAAGTGTGCTCGAGAAGCAATTTTTTCAGGAAACAGGTTTGTTAAAGGAGCCGTTTAATCAAGAATTTATTCGCGATCTTTGGGCGAAGGATGAACGTGAATACCAATATACTGGATTGGTTTATATGGAAAAATCGTTGAAAAAGCTTGAGAAGATGGATTTACCTTTTATGGAGGAATTAATTCATACCAAATCGTGGTGGGATACAGTTGATGCAATTTCGCCTAAACCGGTTGGGGAAATTGCCAAAAGGTTTCCTGACGTCGTGGCTGAAACGATTGATGGCTGGGCCACCCATGATTACCTTTGGCTGCGCAGGGCGGCGCTTCTTTTTCAATTAAAGTATAAAGAGAACACAAATGAAGAGCTTCTTTATCAATACATACGCCTTAATGCAGAAAGCAAGGAATTTTTTATCCAAAAGGCCATCGGCTGGGCGTTACGGGAATATTCAAAGACCAATCCCGATTCCGTGAAAAAATTTATCGAAGCGACAAAGCTAGCACCGTTAAGTGTTCGCGAAGGAAGTAAGTATTTAGCTTGAGCATTAGGGAGATAATGTTTTAGATAATCTGTTAAAATGGCAATAATGAAAAGGGATAGAGGGTGGACAGCATGATTAAATGTATTGCAACAGATATGGATGGAACATTATTGAATTCGGTTCAACAAATCAGCTTGGCGAATAAGGAAGCTATTTTAAAAGCGCAGTCACAAGGGGTTGAAGTAGTGGTTGCAACAGGCCGATCGTATCAAGAGGCTACTTTCGTCCTTTCTGAAGCGGGCTTAACCTGCCCAGTTATTTGTGTAAATGGCGCAGAAATCCGTTCCAAAGAGGGGGACGTCCTTTCAGCTACTCCCATTGGGAAACAATTAGCTCGAGAGGTTGCTGCAAGGCTTACAGAAAAGGACGTGTACTTCGAAGTTTACACAAATCAGGGGGCCTTTACGCTCGACCCTGACAAAGCTGTTTCTATTCTTGTTGATATCGTGATGAGTGCGAATCCAGAAGCCAATCAGGCTGAAATCATTGAAGCTGCAGGGGCAAGAATCCGTGATGGTTTAATCCAAACAATTGAAGATTATGAACTGCTATTTGCGAATGATCAGTATCAAATCTATAAATTTCTAGTCTTCTCGTTTGATGGAGAAAAATTAGAAGCAGCAAATCAAGCATTAGCCGACTTAGAAGAACTAGCCATCGCATCTTCCGGTCATGAAAACCTCGAAATCACCAACCGTGAGGCTCAAAAGGGAATTGCACTTGAGGCGTTTGTGAAAGAAAGAGGAATTGACTTAGCGGAAACGATGGCGATTGGTGATAATTATAATGACGTATCGATGTTTGAAAAAGCAGGTAGATCAGTGGCGATGGGAAATGCCAATTATGAAATCAAATCCCTTTGTGATGTGATTACAGACACCAACGTAGAAAGCGGCGTAGCAAAGGCGATACTTGAAGTGATTTAGGAGAGGCAGGAGTCAATGAATAAGGTTTGTTCTTTTTTACTTGTGATGGTAATGATGTTGTCGGGCTGTTCTCTGTTTGAAAAAAAGGACGAGGGAATCGAAGGAGACGAGGTTGCTGTTACACAGCAGCCCAATGTTGAAGTGATGGCTCAAAAGCTGCAAGTACCTTGGTCGATTGATAAAGTGAATCAAGCATTTTACATCAGTGAGCGAACCGGAAGTATCGTGAAGATTGAAAACGGTAAAACAGAACGTCAGTCAGTCCATTTAACGCAGCCGCTGGCAAAGGCGGCAGAGGCAGGGCTGCTGGGCTTTGTTCTTGACCCTCAGTTCCTTGAGAACAAAAAGGCGTATGCGTATTATACCTATAGCGGAGATGGAAAGGGGCAGTTTAACCGAGTCGTTGTTCTAAGGACGAATGGTTCGGTCTGGACCGAAGAAAGGATCCTTCTCGACCGGATTCCGAGTGCAGCCTATCATCATGGCGGCAGGCTGAAAATTGGTCCGGATGAATTGCTCTATATCACGACGGGCGACGCGACTACTCCGGAAACCGCTCAGGATGTGAATAGTATCAATGGGAAGATTTTGCGAATGAAGTTGGATGGGACGGTTCCAGCGGATAATCCATTCTCAAACTCGTATGTATACAGTTATGGGCATCGCAATCCACAGGGATTGGTATGGGTAGGGAACACCTTATATGCAAGTGAGCATGGACAATCGGCTCATGATGAGATCAATCGGATTTTCCCAGGGGCTAACTATGGCTGGCCGGTAATTCAGGGAAATGAACAGAAGACGGGGATGGTAACTCCTTTATACCAGTCCGGTGATGAAACATGGGCTCCGTCCGGATTGGCTGCAGTTGATGGGAAGCTGTATGCCGCAACATTAAGAGGCAACGCAGTGCGTGAATTTGGATTGAACCAGAAACAGACGCGCTCGGTGGTTACTGGTCTGGGGAGAATCCGAGACCTCTATATCGACGGCGGCTACCTCTACTTCGTAAGCAACAACACCGACGGCCGCGGAAACCCAGACGAAAATGACGACAAACTATATCGTGTGTTACTAAGGGATTTGTAAGTGAAAGGGTGTCAGGCACC
>NZ_JBALSN010000336.1:0-9795 GCF_036966985.1 Neobacillus drentensis
ATATAAATCCAACGGTGGAACGGCAATGGTATGATCAAAAATCATTCCTAGAAAAGGGCCAATGAGGAAACAATAGGCGGCTGTCAGTTCTGGTAATTTTTTAGGCAAAAAATAAATGAAACCAAGCCCCCCAAAGATCATTCCAAGAACAAACCATTCATTTATATCAAAGCGACGATCATAGATTAGATGGACCATTATATTCCTGTTTCTCCTTAGACGCTAATTTCATTAACAGATTCACAATAAGTAGCGAGTAAACCATCAGCCCTATACAAACGAGGCTGAAATGCCAGATGGACCAATGATGGTTATGACTATATCCTAATATTCTTAGTAAATGTTCAAAAACCAATAAAAGGGTCAAAATGACCGCTGTGATGAGTATTCTGTTACTAGGTATCTTAGCGAAAGACAACTGATTAACAAATAAAAGCAGTAAATATGGAATGATGAGGTCCCGATAAATTAAAACAGTGATAAATTCTACCGGATCTTTACCAAAAGTAAACAAATTCATTTTAAGGGTTATGATTGTAAAAATGTTGATTTGAACAATCTGAATCGCTAGAAATAGTATGATATTTACATTGCTGGGTAGTTTCTTTTTCGATGAAAAGAAGACGGTCAAAACCAACCAGGAAATAATTATATAAATAACAAGTCCCATATTTTCCACCTAATTATTCCAATAATGATTTCTGTTAGGTTTTACACAAATATGGATATTTAGTCAGCAATTAAAAAATATATCATTCTAGGAATAGCCTCCAAATAAATATAAATAGGATAGGTAATCCACATAAACGTGAGGGGAGGGATAAATTTGGAGGTTATTGGGAAAAGTGTCATTCGCAAAGAGGCTTTTGATAAAGTATCAGGGAGGGCAAAATATACCCATGATTACCATTCCAATCCGATGTTATCTGGCAAAATGGTCATTAGTCCTTATGGCCATGCGAAGATAGTGAAAATTGACACATCCGAAGCTTGGAAGATTAATGGGGTTAGGGCCATTCTTGCTGGAAAGGAGTATCCATTAACAGGGGAGGCCATCCGGGACCGGCCGCCTATCGCCTTTGATAAGGTTCGCTACNNACGGTTGCACTTGTTGTAGCTGATTCACCAGCGCAGGCTAAGATGGCGGCTGACCTGATTAAAGTCCAATATGAATTATTGCCGGTCGTAAACTCCCCTTCCCAAGCATTTGAAAAAGGAGCACCCTTAGTCCATGAGAACTTAGGTAAATATAAAAAGGAGGATGACTCTCATCCGCTGCCTGACACCAACATTGCTACCCATATAAAAATTCGTAAAGGTAATATGGAAAAAGGGTGGGCTGAGACTAACACAGTGGTGGAAGCAAGTTATTCTTTTTCTCCTTCAGATCATGCGGCAATGGAAACAAGATGTGCGTCTGCCGAAATCATGCCCGATGGGAATATCTTTATTACTACTTCTTCTCAAGCCCCTTTTATGGTTAAAAGGCTAATCGCTGATTACTTTGGTGAGAATATGGGGAAGATTATTGTTCGAACCCCACTTGTTGGCGGTGCCTATGGAGGAAAGGCAGCCGTACAACTGGAGGTCCTGGCCTATCTTGCATCTAAAGCAGTGGGTGGAAAACCGGTAGAAATCTTAAACACGCGAGAAGAAGATATCTTAACATCGCCGTGTCACATTGGTTTAGATGCAAAAATTAAAATAGGAGCTGATCACAGCGGGAAAATAAGAGCGGCGGAAATCCGCTTTTTATGGGATGGCGGGGCCTATTCCGATAAAGCAATTGATCTTACTAGGGCTGGAGCGGCGGATTGTACTGGACCATATAACATACCAAATGTCTGGTGTGATTCCTACTGCATGTATACAAACCACCCCTATGCAGCCCCATTTAGAGGCTTTAGTCATTCCGAACTTTCCTTTGCTATCGAACGAACATTTGATTTACTAGCGCTAAAATTAAAAATGGACCCGCTTAAACTTCGGTATATAAATGCGATTAAACCGGGGGATACGACTCCGACAAGAGTCCGTTTAAATAAAAGTAATGTCGGTAACTTACAACAGTGTATTGAGCGAGTAAAAGATTTAATTAAGTGGGATGAAGGTACAATCAAAGAGGTAAATGAGCGGTTTGTGAGAGTAAAGGGGGTTAGCTGCAGCTGGAAAACGTCGACGATTGATCCCAATGCCCCTTCGGGAGTGATATTAACATTTAATCGAGATGGAAGTATCAATTTATTTTCTGGTGTAATTGAAATTGGAACTGGAACAAAGACAGTCCTTGCGCAGATGTTAGCAGAAAAGCTGAAGATGAGTGTGGATAAGATACATGTTCGGATGGAAGTGGATACGCAAACAACACCAGAGCATTGGAAAACTGTCGCTAGCAGAGGAACATTTATGGCAGGAAGGGCACTGCTCGAAGCGGCGGATGATGTGATCAGGCAATTAAAGGGAATTGCTTCGACCGTTTTAAGAGCACCGACAGAAGATCTTGTGGTAGCTAATAGCCGAGTCTTTTTGAGGGATGATCCATCCATAGGAATTCCGGTTAAAGACATCTGCTATGGTTATCAATATCCTAATGGTAATTCGATAGGCGGACAAATTATAGGGAGAGGGAATTATATCTTACGTCATATAACCCATTTGGATCCTGAGACTGGGGCAGGTAAGCCGGGACCTGAGTGGACAGTTGCAGCCTATGGTGTAGAAATTGAATTTGATAAAAGAGATTATACCTATAGGCTATTGAAGGCGTGTACGGTGGTCGACATTGGGCGAGTTTTAAATGAAAAAGCAGCATTAGGTCAGGTAATGGGTGCGATGAGTATGGGATTAGCATTTGCTGGCAGGGAAACGTTTTATTTTGACGAACAAGGCAGGGTTCTTAATCCCCAGCTCCGAACCTATCGGCCCCTCCGCTATGGAGAAAATCCAGAATATATAGTGGGATTCGTTGAAACACCGCTTTTAGATGGTCCGTATGGGGCCCGAGGTGTGGGGGAGCATGGATTAATGGGTATGCCTGGTGCACTCGGTAATGCTTTGTCTACGGCTGCTGGGGTTTCACTTCACCATCTACCTCTTATTCCTGAATTGATTTGGAAAGCAAAGGAGGCGCAAAAAAATGCTTCCCTTTGAGTTTGATTATTTTAAACCGGCTAGATTAAAAGAGGCAGTCGATTTATATCAGTCTTTAGATAAAGATGGAAAGAATCCAATGTTCTTTTCAGGCGGCACGGAATTAATAACGCTTGGAAGAATCGATTTAGCGTATACCGAGGCGGTTATTGATATTAAGGATATCCCTGAATCCAAGGTAATGCAGGTAAGCGGTGATCATTTACTTCTAGGCAGTACCCTTTCACTTACAAAAATTGAAGAGGCAAATCTTTTTCCATTGCTAACTCATACAGCAAGTGAAGTTGCGGACCATACGGCACGCGGGAAAATTACTTTAGGTGGGAATATATGTGCACGAATTTTTTATCGAGAAGCTGTTTTACCATTTTTGCTCTCGGACAGCAAAGTATTAATTGTTGGTCCCGAAGGAAAAAAGATGGTGCTAATCAATGAAATTTTTCAAGAGCAGCTTCAATTGAAAAAAGGGGAAATACTTGTCCAATTAGCAACAGAATCCCGGTTTATTGCTGCGCCATTTATTAGTATCAAACGCCGTCAACAGTGGGACACTGGCTATCCATTAATTACAGTAGCCGCCTTAAAATTAGGGCAGGAGGTGCGCTTGGCAATCAGTGGCTTGTGCCCATTTCCGTTCCGGTCAAAAGAGTTGGAGTCTTCTTTAAATAATAAAGAGCTTCCGTTGACTCAAAGAATTACTAATGCCCTTGATAAGTTACCAAAGCCGATTTTAGATGATGTTGAAGGCTCAGCAGAATACAGGCTTTTTGTATTACGGAATATCTTGTCAGATGTGTTTGCTGCATTGGGTCCTAGTTCTTGAGATTGATAGCTTAATTGAAGGAAGGAAGGAGGGTGAGGGGTGAAATCACACACGTTTATACTAAATATAAATGGAGAAAAGCAAAGTGTAATGGTACGGTCAGGCGATACCCTTTTATATGCAATCCGAGGTCTTGGGCTGACTGGTGCAAAGCCTGGGTGTTTGAACGGGGATTGCGGCGCTTGTACAGTCAATGTTGATGGGTGGCCGATGAAATCATGTCTAATGCTTGCTGTGGAAGCGGATGGAAAGAAGGTAACAACGATTGAGGGTTTGGAGAATACACCCATCCAGCAGGCTTTTGTTAAAAATTTTGCTTTCCAATGTGGCTACTGCACACCTGGGTTTATAATGAACTGTCACTCGTTAATCGAGCAGCATCCAGATGCAGATGATAAAATCATCAAGGAATGGTTGGAGTCAAACATTTGTCGATGCACCGGTTATGCAGAAATAGAAAAGGCTGTGAAATCAGTGTTAAGGAAAAATGAATAAAGGGAATAACGTAATAAAAAGGATGCCACTCATTGGCACCCTGAGTATAATTATCTTTTCTTCATCTGAAAATATGTATCTAAAACACGGCGTCCTATTTTCAAGTTTGCCCGATTGTCTTTTTTGCCCTGGTAAGCCCATGGTACAATAACCGCCATAGCCACTTCAGGATTCGAACTAGGAGCATAACTTACCAAACTAAGGTTCATAACTGGTGGTGGTTCTTTCCCAAATCGGTACCGCTCTGGTCCATCGTAAAAAGCTTCAGCTGTACCTGTTTTTCCGGCAGGAGAGTAGGGTGCATTTCCGAAATATTTATAGGCCGTGCCGCCGCGTTCTTGCATAACCTTTCTAAATCCTAATTTGACGCGATACAGCCAATCTGATTTCATATCAATTGTATTTAGGACCGTTGGGGATATTTCTTTTACAACATGCCCAAGTTCACTTGTCCCTTCTTTTGGTTCGAGCATTTGTTTGACAACATGCGGCTGCATTCGGTAACCGCCATTTGCGATGGTAGAAACATATTGTACCAACTGCATAGTAGAATAGGTATCATATTGTCCAATCACCAGGTCAAGTAAATATCCCGGCAGGTGACTTTGACCTTTAAATCCCGATTGCTCATTCGGTAAATCAATTCCTGTTCTGGTTCCTAGACCGAACGAGGCAAACGAGTTACGAATGGTCTCAAATGCCTTCGAGCTTATGTTTAATGGTTGATCGTATTCATAATGCCCTTTTCCAATTCTTATCGCTGTATGAAACATATAAACGTTGGAAGATAATTTTAAGGCATTAATTTCACTTAATCTGCCTAAGTAGGCATAGGATTTCTTTAAAGGAGTGGCCTTGATTTTTAATCCTGTATCATCAAAAACCGTTCCCGGAGCAATTGCGCCTGTTTTATATCCAGTCAAAATAGTTGCGCCCTTGACAGTAGAACCAACATTATAGGTGGTTGTAAATGTACCGAGAGCGTCATCTTCCATTTCAACTCTGCCTGTTTGATTATTTCTTACTATTTTTTTACCAGACATGGCTAAGACTTCGCCAGTTTTTGGGTTCATTAAGACCACATATGCTCGGTCTGTTAGATAGGTTCCCGGATATCTTTTCGCAGCCCAAAGTTCCTCTTCAATGATTCGATCAATCTTCCTTTGTAAATCCATATCAATACTTAAAACAAGGTCTTTTCCTTTTTTTCCATTAGATATAGGATGGTTTTCGATTACATTTCCTGTTTTATCGGTTACATTTTTTATTTTTGATTTGTAACCATGGAGGACATTTTCATATTGCCACTCAAGTTGACTTTTTCCCACTCTGTCATTACGGCTGTAATCTCTTGCTAAAAAATATTCTAATTGCTCAGCAGGTAGCCCCTCATCGGATTTGGTTACTTTTCCTAGTACTGACTTTAAGGTTTGGTTGAAAGCGTAGGACCTCTCCCAGTCCGTAGTAGTATCCACTCCTGGGAGTGATTGCAGATTCTCACTTACGACCGCCAATTCTTTCGCAGTCACGTTTTCATTTTTAATGATTTGGGTTGTAAACTTGTAGCCATTGTTAAACTCTTTATAAAGGGCAAGGACCTCTAGTTTTTCATTAGTCAATTCCTTTAATTCGCCAGTTGTGATGCGCTCTAATTTCAATTTATAAATATCATTATCTGTTAATTTATTTGCATAAAATAATTCCATTTCCTTTTTTGAGATTTTGGCATCGGCGCGTTCTGGATTCGTCATAATCCAAAAATCGCGTTTATCCCTATCTGTCACCTTGTTTGTTTTTTTCGAAATCAGTTTTGCCAACTTCTCAGCTGTTTCGAGCATGACTCCTTGACTAAATCCTTCATTGGTGTAAGAAATCGCACTTTTAGGGACATTATCAACGATTATTCTGTAATCTCGGTCAAGGATTCTTCCACGCGGGACAGGACTACTAATCGTGATATCTTCTTTTCTTGCTAAATCTCTTTTGAAATTTTCGCCATAAACAATTTGTACAAAACCAAGCCGGAGGATTAGTACGGAAAATAAGAAAAAAACACTGAAAAATAGTATATTTAAACGAAAGGGGAAGTGGGACTTATTTTTTTTCTGTTTTTCCAATTTCCTGCACATCCTTTTTACTAAAACAAAATATGATTTACATACCTATCCTGCCCATTTGTAAATAGCAGTATGATAATTATTCCAATTCATTATTTATAAATCGACATAGTTCTAGTTTGATGAATTTTTTGTCTATAAAAAAAATTCTAATTTTTCCCCATATTTTAAGTTTTACTTTATAATCAGAAGGGATGTGTTTTTTTCTAAAACAAACATCTTTAGAAACGAGAGAATTTATTAGGAGGTCTAGATGATGGAACAGAAAGTCATTGATCCAGTGGTACTAAAGGCATTAGGGCAATTTAAGGCTTTGGATGAAAAAATCACTCATTTTTCAAGCATTATTGGTTTAGCTGACTGGGATCAAAAAGTCATGGCACCGAAAAAAGGGAGAGGTACGTTCGCCAAGGCAACGGGGACCCTTCGGACGGAAATTTTTAAGCTTTCTGTTTCTGAGGAAATGGGAGAACTGCTAGCGGAGCTAACTCTTCCTGATAACTTAATATTATTAGATGAAGTGACAAGAGCAAAAGTTAGAGAATATAAAGAGTATTACCAAAAATCAAAGAGCATTCCTGCTGACCTATTTCAGGAATACAGCATCTTAACTGCTCAGGCAAATGATGCTTGGGAAGAGGCAAGAGAAAATAATGATTTTGCTCGGTTCCTTCCGTACTTAGAGAAAATCGTTGATTACAAGCGAAGATTTGCTGAAATCTATGGGTATGAAGACCATCCGTACGATGCCCTCTTGGATGAGTTTGAACCAGGTTTAACGGTGAAAATACTCGATCCGCTGTTTGCAAAATTAAGAGATTCTAGTGTTAAGCTTTTAGAACGCATTCAACAAAAAGGAAAGCGGACACAGGCAGAAATTTTTGAACAATCGTTTTCGATTGAAAAGCAAAAAGAATTTAACCGCTATATCCTGCCTATTATAGGCTTTGACCTTGAAGCGGGCAGATTGGATGAAACGGTCCATCCTTTTGCACAAACCGTTAATACAGGTGATGTACGATTAACGACTCGTTATTTAGAAGGAAATGTCCGCTCTGCTTTATTTGGAACCATTCATGAGGCTGGGCATGGAATTTATGAGCAGCATATCAATCCACAGTTTGAGGAATCTGTATTACAAAGTGGGGCATCCTTCGGTATCCATGAATCTCAATCGAGATTTTTAGAAAATATGGTCGGCCGCAGTAAGGAATTCTGGAAGTACTTCTACCCAAAACTTCAAGAGTATTTTCCAAAGCAGCTCGAAAATATGACTGTTGACGAATTTTATCGGGCTGTTAATACGGTGCAGCCTTCCTTTATCCGTGTTGAAGCGGATGAATTAACCTATAATTTGCATATCATGCTTCGTTATGAAATTGAAAAAGCATTAATCAGCGGAGAGATTGAAGCGAAGGACCTGCCAGAAGTTTGGAATCAAAAAATGCAAGATTATCTCGGTGTTACACCTAGTACTAACACGGTTGGCGTCTTGCAGGATGTTCATTGGTCATTTGGAGGCATCGGTTATTTCCCTTCCTATTCATTAGGGAATCTCTATGCAGCTCAAATTCTCCGTACGATTCAAAAAGACCTTCCAGATTTCTATAACCATATTGAAAATGGACGCTTTGATCTTATCCAAGAATGGTTAAAAGAAAAGATCCATCAATATGGAAAGCTTTATACCCCGAATGAATTGATTGTTAAGGTTACGGGGGAAGAATTAAACGCGGAATATTTGGTTGAATATCTTGAGAGAAAATATACAGAGGTTTATGAATTGTAAACTATATAGCCGTGAAGTATGTAGATATTAAACTCTTAAAATAACATTGACATTTTCTTTACAGTATAATAAACTATTAATAATTAAATATTTCCTTTTTAAAGGGGAGTAGCTGCTACAATAAAGTCGTCATTCCGAGTATTCATTACTCCGGCTTTATTGGCAACATTTACGTTGTTAGCAAGACCTTTACTTTACTGTAAAGGTCTTTTTGTGTGTTATTTTAGGCCTTTACTGTAATCAGTAAAGGCCTATTTTTATGGCGTAAGGGAGTATTTGAAAAAAAACCAACTTTAAGGAGGAAATATTCATGGACTTAACTCTTTTACTGGAATACGGCTGGGTATTATTAATCTTGGTGGCATTAGAAGGTCTCTTAGCCGCTGACAACGCTTTAGTACTTGCGATTATGGTGAAACAATTACCCGAAGAAAAACGTAAGAAGGCATTATTTTACGGTTTGGCAGGAGCTTTTGTGTTTCGCTTTGCTTCTTTGTTTGTGATTTCGTTCCTTGTGGATGTGTGGCAGGTTCAAGCCATTGGCGCTCTATATTTACTGTTTATGGCTGGAAATCATATTTTCCGCAAGGTGGTCATTAAAGGGAAAGAAGAAGATATAGAGGAGAAGGCAGGGGCAAAAAAGAGCAATTTTTGGGTGACAGTATTAAAAGTTGAAGTGGCTGACATTGCTTTTGCCGTTGATTCGATCCTTGCTGCTGTCGCAATGGCCGTTGCCCTGCCAAACACACCGCTTCCAAATATCGGTGGTCTGGATGGTGGTAAATTCTTGGTAATCTTTGCTGGCGGGATTATTGGATTAATTATTATGCGCTTTGCAGCGAATCAGTTTGTCAATTTATTGGAAAAACGACCAGGTTTAGAAATTGCTGCGTTTACCATTGTAGGCTGGGTTGGTGTGAAGCTTGCCGTCTACACATTATCACATCCTATGTTAGGGATTTTAAATGAAGATTTTGCGCATTCAACAGTTTGGAAAATAACCTTTTATGTAGTATTAGTAGGGATCGCCGCAGCCGGCTGGTTTTTCTCAAAGGATAAAAGCGTAGAACCAGTGCGTGAAGAACCAAAGACACTATAATTTTGCCTCAAAAGAAAGGCAGACTGACCCCATATCTGCCTTTCTTATGTACTTTTTTACCTACAATTCAATGGACAGTAAGGTTATAAGTTGTAGAAGTTAAAACAATGAGCAACCTATAAAGTATTATCAAAAATCCAATTTTCTAGAGAGGTTTGTATTGATGAAATTAAAAACATATCTTTTAATCGCCTTTAGCCTGAGTGTGGTTTCCATTATTGGCTTTAGTCTGATATCCTTATTAATAAGTGACCAAAAAATCATTCATTTTGATCGTACCATAATTAACAGTGTTCAAGGAATGGAAACACCACTACTTACA
>NZ_JBALSN010000337.1:0-3369 GCF_036966985.1 Neobacillus drentensis
TGGGTTTCTAAAGGTATTGCTTCCATATATGGGTATCCGCAAAAATATTTCTTCGAGAATTCTCTATTATGGTTAGAGTCGGTTTATTCGGAAGACAAATGGATGATTGAAAATGCAATCAGCAGGCAATTAGTAGGGGAGTCAACAGTTGTAGAATATCGAATCATTCGTTCCGATGGTGAAGTTCGATGGGTGCAAGATCGTT
The DNA here is from genome assembly GCF_036966985.1 of Neobacillus drentensis. Lineage (GTDB taxonomy): Bacteria > Bacillota > Bacilli > Bacillales > Cytobacillaceae > Neobacillus > Neobacillus drentensis_E. The sequence continues at coordinate 206 of NZ_JBALSN010000337.1, forward strand.
CCCATCCAATCTTAGATGAAGTGGGAAAAGTTATCGCCATAAGCGGTTCTGTACATGACATTACTTTACAAAAAAGAGAAACTTTGAAATTACAAGAACAGCTTAAAATGACCGAAAACAGTTATCGTTCACTAATAGAAAGTGAAGACCGATACCGAAGTTTAGTAGAAGTTTCACCAACACCTATTATTGTTCATCAAGAAAGAAAAATAGTTCTTGTAAATCGTGCTGGATTAGAGGGGCTTGGTGCCGTTCATGATAATCAGCTGGTTGGCAGGGATATATCTGATTTTATTCATCCGGACAGCAAGCAAATCTTATTGAATCGTTTTAAGGAAACGTTAGTAAATGGAAAAGTCAGCCCGAGCGAATGTAAATTATTGACCTTAGATGGAAAGACCATTGATGTAGAAGCATCTGGAACCAAAATTTTATTTAATGGGAAACCAGCCATTATGGCGGTTGGAATAGATATTACAGAGAAGAAAGCCTTGCTTGAACAATTAGATAAAAATGACCAACGGTATAAATCACTATTTGAACATAATGCCAATAGTGTATACTCGTTTGATTTAGATGGTAATTTTACTAGCTGTAATACTGTTTGTGAAGAAGTAACGGGGTATCGTAAGGAAGAATTATTAAAGCCAATCAATTTTAAGGAAATGATTGTCCCTGAAAAACTGGAAGAAGTATTAGATCATTTTACACGATGCATTAAAGGAGAGGCACAAAATTTTAGAACCTCTATATTAGATCGAAAGGGTTCAATCATTCATTTAAATGTGACAATGGCACCTATTTTCGTGAATGGAGAAGTTAATGGTGTTTTTGGGATATCCCAGAACATTACGAAACAAGTGGAAATCGAAATAGCAAATGAACATATGGCCTACCATGATTATTTAACAGGTCTGCCAAATCGTAATAAGTTAAATTCAAGTCTAAAAAGCAAACTGGTCAGTGCAGCAAAAAGAAAACAAAAATTGGCTGTTTTATTTATGGATCTTGATCGGTTTAAAGTGGTCAATGATACCCTCGGTCACAATACAGGAGACGAATTGCTCAAAGAAGTAGCTAAACGGCTTACCTTTTCTTTAAAAGAGAAAGACATCGTTTTTAGGCAAGGCGGGGATGAATTTATTATCATTCTGAAAGACGCTGATCGAGATGTGGCTGCAAAAGTGTGCAGGAGAATTGTGGATGTGGTGGCTGCTCCATTTAGGATTCAAAATTATGATATCTATACTTATCCGAGCATGGGGGTCAGTATATTCCCAGAAGATGGAGAAACGGTGGAAACCTTAATTAAGCATGCTGATTTTGCCATGTACCAAGCTAAAAAGGAAGGGAAAAGTCATTTTAAGTTTTATTCATCGAATAATCAGGCTTCCAATATCAATCCTTTGGCATTGGAAATGGATCTTCATAAAGCGATTCAACAAGAGGAGTTACTCCTCCATTATCAGCCGAAAATGAGTTTAAAAACAGGAAAAATTGTAGGTGTAGAAGCCTTAATCCGCTGGAACCATCCAGAATGGGGCCAGGTAGCACCTGGAACCTTTATTCCGGTTGCAGAGGAAACAGGATTAATTATTCCTATTGGTGAGTGGGCTTTATACACTGCTTGTAAGCAAAATAAAGAGTGGCAGCAAAAAGGATTTACCCCCACGATTTCTGTCAATCTATCAGCCAAGCAATTTACACTTTCTAATTTAGATGAAACAGTTGCTAGGATCCTGAACGAGACAAGGCTGGAGCCCCAATATTTAGAATTAGAGATTACCGAAAGCATAACAGCGAATATAGAACGCACCATTACAACCTTACAAAAGCTTAAAAAGATTGGAGTTCGCCTTAGTATTGATGATTTTGGGACAGGTTTTAGTTCTTTGAATTATTTACAAAAATTTCCTTTGGATACTTTGAAGATTGATCAGTCCTTTGTACGGGGACTGCAAAATAATCCGAATGATGAAACGATTGTAAAAACCATTATTTCAATGGCCCATAATTTGAATTTAAACGTAGTTGCTGAAGGAATTGAAACAAAGAAGCAACTAATGTTCTTGCAAGAACATCTTTGTGATGAAGGACAAGGGTTTCTATTCGCCAAACCACTTTTAGCAAACGAATTAGAAAATTCGATCGTTAGCATTCAGAAAATAGTCAAGGATTATGGAATCTCGCAGGATGTTAATGAACGCATGTGGTCCGAAGAATTAGTACGTATCGCCAAAAAAGAATTAAATGAAACGATTCGCCTGCAGCAGGGAATGACCTTTAAATATAAAAAAATAAACGGTAAATTTATTCACACCTTGTGTGATGGTGAATTATTGTATAGCTTAGGCCTTATTCCGAGTCTTGTAGTAGGAAAACAGTTGAGTGATTTTCTTCCGAAAGAGATGGCAGAGAATAAGCAAGCATACTACCAAAGAGCGTGGAATGGGGAAGAACATGTTCATTATGAAGAGAAACTTAATGGAATCTCTTATCTAGCCGCGTTAAGACCCATTAAACGTGGTGGCGAAGTAGTGGAGGTAATTGGCTCATGTATCGATATTACCGACCGTAAGAATGCTGAAAAAGCCTTGCTTGAGAGTGAAAGTAAATATCGGTTGATTGCTGAAAACATGACAGATTTAATTATTTTATTCGATTTAAATGGGAAAGGAATCTATGCATCCCCATCACACGAATCCGTCCTTGGTTACTCACCAGAATATTTTGAAGGAGATAGTACGTTAAATCTTATTCATCCTGAGGATGTGGATGGGGCCATGGACCAATTCTCGGAGGTGATCAGGACTAAATTACCTGCAAAAGCTGAGGTGAGGCTGTTACATGCAAATGGTGAATGGAAATTATTTGATTGTACAGGAACACCCGTCGTAGATGAAAATGACGAATTTGAACACATTATGGTTGTAGGAAAAGATATTACAGAGAAAAGAAAAGCGGAAGAAATGCTATGGAATGCTGAGAAGTTGTCATTAGTTGGTGAGTTGGCCGCAGGGGTTGCACATGAGATTAGAAATCCACTAACATCTATAAAAGGGTTTATCCAACTATTCCGAGAAGGTTTCGTAAAAAATGAATACTTTGACGTCATCCTGACGGAGTTTAATCGGATTGAGGAGATCATAAAAGAATTTCTTTCA
>NZ_JBALSN010000338.1:0-1852 GCF_036966985.1 Neobacillus drentensis
TATAATAGCAGATTGAAAAGGTGGTGAAATAAAATTTGTCTGATCGAAATAGAAAGAAATCTTCTGCGGCATATGGTTATTTTACACTTGTAGGAACCGAACCAATCTTAGTAAGACCCAATGAAAATATACAATTTAATCAACACGGCTCATTGAAAAATATTAGATTTTCCCAGAATAGCAGTACTATAACCATCCAGAAATCAGGAGACTATAAAATAGAATATACGTTACTGATTGATGGGCCTGCTTCAACTTCTATATATGGTATTTTCTTGAATCATTCTTTGGTTCCTGGAAATTTAACCAACTTTGGCATTACAAGACAAGTGAATAATGCAACGCTAATGCTTATAGGACAAGCAATTATCCATATACCCAAAAATTCCACAATTGAGCTAAGAAATATAGGGACTGCTACAGATACACTACTATCAATTTTAGGGAACAACAACATAAATGCCGCATCATTATCGATGGTGAAACTTAGTCAATGTTAGAGGTCAAGGAGGAGAAATGGAACCGACTTGATGGAATTTAAAGATGAATTCGCGATCGAAATTAGTGAAAAAATTGCAGCATTTTAGAAAATGGAAAGGGCGAACAGTTTACAATCCTGTCCGCCCAATCTTATTTGTATTTTGTTTTTGCAGGTTCATTGTGTTGCTTTAAGAAGGTTCTTTCAAATTCTTCATCCGATATCGGTGGACTGAACAGATATCCCTGGACAACTATACAGCCATTGGATTTTAGGAATTTTAACTCCTCTTCCGTCTCAACTCCTTCAGCAATCACATCAAGATTTAAATTATTGGCCATTGAAATAATGGTTTTTACAATGGCACGATTTTCAGAATTGCTTGTAATATCTCTTACAAAGGATCGGTCAATTTTCAGATTATTTATTGGAAACTTTTTCAGGTAACTTAATGAGGAATATCCTGTTCCAAAATCATCTATTGAAATCGAAATCCCCATTGCCTTTAACTCATTCAACGTGGAAATCACAGAGTTGATGTTTGCACTCGAAATACTCTCTGTTATTTCTAAATCTAGATATTGAGCGTCAAGATTTGTTTCTTTTAAGATATTCATAACAGATTCTACAAAGTTTCCGTCATAAAATTGCCGCAGTGAGATATTTACGGATACTGGTATAGGAGTGTACCCCATATCCTGCCATCTCTTATTTTGAAGACATGCTGTTTTAAGAATCCATTCACCTAGCGGTAATATGATTCCAGTTTCTTCTGCTAAAGGAATAAATTCAGCTGGTGAAATCATTCCTAAATCAGAACTCTCCCATCTTAATAATGCTTCCATCCCAATGATATTGTTCGTTTCAATATTCATTTTTGGTTGATAAACAATTTTAAGTTCATTGGAATGTATTGCTTTTCGCAAAGCCTTTTCTAATACCATTTTTTTCTGATAATCATCATTCATCTCTTGCGTAAAGAAGGAATATGAATTTCTTCCCGATTCCTTGGAAGAATACATCGCAATATCCGCATTTTTAATTAAAACATCTGGGTGTTCACCATCCGTTGGATACATACTGATTCCCAAACTGGAAGTGACAAATAGTTCATGGTCTTTTAAGGTAAAAGATTTCTTAAATATATTTAACAATCTTTTTACAAAGATGGTTGTTTCATCTTTAGTCACACTTGATAAAATAAAGGTAAACTCGTCACCCCCGAGTCTATATACTGAAAAATCGGTCACCCGTTTATCATCCGCTTTACTTAAACGTTCTGCTACTTTCTTTAATAGAAAATCTCCATTTTCATGATTGAGGGTGTCATTAATAATTTTAAAACGATCTAAATCTAAAAAAATGACCGCTATA
>NZ_JBALSN010000338.1:1863-3028 GCF_036966985.1 Neobacillus drentensis
ATCCTGATGAAATGCCCGCCGATTTGGTAATCCCGTGAGAGGATCATGGAGAGCTTCCCACTCTCTCTTTTTTTCATTGATTTTCCGTTGTGTAATATCAGTCGATACACTAAGAACCTGCTTATCACCAGATGAAATGATGGGCAGCTTTACGGTTTGTATCCACCTTTTATTTCCTTGTGAATCAATGATTTCATTTTCTGGTATTTGCTTTTCTTCTAAAGTAGATAATACCTGATGATCTATACTTATATTCTTTTTGGCCCTATCCTCATCTGGATTATAATCCAGCTCAAAATTCCCGATAAGTTCTTCGGAATTCACCCCAAATAGTAAACCATACGCTTGATTGGTTAATGTATATTTTCCATCCTGATTTTTGGCATAGATATAACTGGGATTCATATCGATGATTTTATGAAGAAATTCTTTTTGATCTAGTAGTGCATTATTCATCTTAGTAATGATCTTTTGATGCATCCTAATCACTGGGATGAGGATCCCAATCGATAAAAATAAAACAGCGATACTGCTTGGTAATAACAGATAACTTTTAATCATATTTAAGATTCCAATGCAATAGCCTGCTGATGCAACGATAATAAAGTAAAGGACAAACGTTTTGGTTTCAGAATCCTTCAGGTTTTTACATATTGCAAGGGATAATACTGTGATAACAATGAATAATAATAAATTAAAGTTAAAGATCCAGGACCAATCTCCATAGACCGGGTATAAGAAACTTACCTTTATTAATCCCTGCGGTCTTACTAACTCAAAGCTTTGGATGCCTTTGTGACTCCATCCAATCAAGTAAACAAAAGCTGACCATAGGTAAAGAGTGACGACAGTAAATTTGTTCACTGCATATTTTACTATTCTAGATTCAATCATTTGTGTTTGGTTTATCGCCATATATATTACGGAAAATAAAGTAGGACCCAACATTATGGAGCCAAAACGAAATAACTGAAATAAAAATTCGATAACGCTATTTGAAAAAAAATCACGAGCATATAAAAACGAAACGTCGATTTGCCAAAACGAAGTAAAAATAAAAAAGAGAAATAAAAGCCTTGATAACTTTGTTTTTCCCAAAATATAAATCGTTGTAATTCCAGCTGCCAATGGAAATAATGCAAAAGAAATCATTAATAGATAAATC
>NZ_JBALSN010000339.1:0-5604 GCF_036966985.1 Neobacillus drentensis
GAGGAGGCTCCCCGGACCGCCCGCGAACCGCACGTGCCTGGAGCGGAAATCAACAGGCAACTTTAACAGAGCCTTTCAAAAAAAACAAGCCGGGATTACCCGACCTGCTGTGTAAGAGCTTTAGCTGCAGTTGCTTTTCTTTGATAAAAATACCAGTTAAGCGCAAAGGATATAACATAAAAACCGATAAAGAAGTAAAAAGCAGTAACAGGTGTGCCAGTAGCTTTAACAGACCATCCGAACAACTTTGGAATAAAGAATGATCCATAAGCTGCAAATGCTGCCGAGAATCCGATGACAGGTGCGGCTTCCTTAGGAATAAAAAGGTTTGGAATCATTTGGAATGTTGAACCTGAACCAATACCAGATGCAACGAAAAGAACTAAGAAAGATACTAAGAATCCAGCAAATTGTTTTCCATTTAGGAAGTAAATAACCCCTGCTGCACCAATTCCCATGATTACTAAAACATATGCAGTCACTTTAGCACCGCCAAGTTTGTCAGCCAACCAACCACCTACAGGTCTAGCTGCCGCTGCCACTAAGGCTCCAAGGAAGGCAAGTGAAATATGCTCAGGAAATTGTGATCTTAAAAGGAGCGGGAAGGCCGCTGAATAACCAATGAATGAACCAAATGTTGCTACATAAAGTGCTGTCATAATCCAAGTGTGTTTACGTTTTACGATCACAAATTGATCCGCTACGGATTGTTTTGCTCCAGGAACATTATCCATTTTAAACATCGCTAGGATTGTTAAGATTATAATTGGAATAACCCAGATAAATGCTGCATTTTGTAACCAAACTTTCTGACCATTTGCTAACACTTGATTGCCGCCAACTAGTGCAAAAGTTCCTGAAGTAACAATTAATGGTGTAACGAATTGAACAACAGATACCCCCATGTTACCTAAACCGCCATTAATACCAAGAGCTGTTCCTTTTTCTTTTTTCGGAAAGAAAAAGCTGATATTCGCTGAAGAGGATGAGAAATTACCGCCGCCTAGACCACAAAGAGCTGCTAGAGTTAGCATAATTGAAAATGGTGTCTCCGGATTCTGAACGGCAAATCCAATTCCAATCGCAGGAATCGCTAGAACCGCTGTGGAAATGACGGTCCAGTTCTTACCGCCAATCGAGCCAACTGCAAATGTATAAACAAAACGTAGTGTTGCACCAACCAAACCAGGAACAGCTGCAAGTGTAAAGAGTTGTTCTTCAGTAAAATGGAAGCCGATGTCGTTAAGTTTTACGGCTACCACGGACCAAATTTGCCAGACAATAAATGCGATCATCAATGATGGTACGGAAATCCATAAATTTCGTCGTGCATGTTTTTTTCCTTCTGCTTTCCAGAACTTTTCATCTTCTGGGTTCCAGTAATTAATTCGGGCCATTATTTATTCCCCCTAAAGTGTTTTAAATTTTATTTTCAAAAGTATTTATTGTTTGTGTTATTACTATAAATCAGATGGTAACATGAATTTTGTGACGTACGTCACAAAAATGGTGAACGAACTGTGAACTCGAAGCGAATGACAAAAAGTTGTAATAATTTGCTCCTAAGCATAGCAAAAGGAGACCTTCCACACGGAAAGATCTCCTTTTGTTATGCTTATCTAAGATTTTTCGTTATCCTCATAAAACATACCTACATAGTTCTTTGTTTCTCCACCGTCATCCTTAATGGCTGTAATGGAAAGCCATTCTCTGTATATTTCGTTATTTTTACGTTTATTCCAAATGTACCCTTCCCAAACGCCATTGGTCTTTAGACTTTCCCACATTTGATTGTAAAATTCGTTCCCATGTTCCCCGGATTGAAGTACACTTGGGGTTTTACCGACAACTTCTGCTTGACTATATCCGGTAATTTTCGTAAATGCAGGATTTACACTTTGAATGATTCCATGAACATCGGTTACACAAATGCCATCTAAGGCATGGTTAACGATCTTAGCCGAAATATCTAGCTTATCTTGGTAATATAGCCAAACTACAATAACCAGACTTGCTAATGAAAACTCAGAAAGGGACATAAAACCAATTGCATAATGACCAGTCCAATTAAAGAGAATGGTAAGAATAACTGGAGGGAAAAAACCACCAATCCCCCCCATGGCAGAAACAATACCATTCACAATACCAGCTTGCTTTGAAAAATATAATGGGACTAGTTTAAAAATCGCACCATTACCAATCCCCGCAAAGAAAGCGACTAAAAGGCAGCCGAAAGAATAAATTGGCAGCGATGGAGTAAACGACAATAGAAATCCTGCAAAAGTTAAGCTAAAGAATACCGCCATTAAAATAAGAAACGGATTAATTTTATCGCCTAACCATCCCCCGATTGGTCTAAAAATTGTGGCCAAAGCAATAAAACCGGCTGTCCGGAGTCCTGCATCCACTTTATCCAATTCAAAATGATTGACTAAGAACGATGGTAAATATATGGTGAAGGCTACGAAGGAACCAAACGTGATAAAATAAAATAAACTTAGAAACCATAGTTTTGGATTTTTATAAACCTCTTTAATTTGGTCAGGTAAGGAAATGTGAACTTTTCGTTCTTTTCTGTCCCCTAATATAAAATTTAAAAGGGCAAAGAGAAGTACAACTAGCAGGTAGATTTTTATCGTATTTCTCCAACCATATGCGGTAGCAAGAACCGGCGCTGAAAAAGAAGTAATGGCTGTTCCGATGTTACCTGCTCCGTATATTCCATTAATAAATCCGTGCTTTGATTTTTCATAATATTTTGGAAGGGAGGTAACACCGACCGAAAAAATAGCTCCGCCAATTCCAAGTAATAGTCCGCCAATTATAAGCGTAAGCAAGGAATTAGCATAGCTTAACAATGCAATAGGAATAAGTAGTATAATGAAACTAATTGAAAATAAAAGACGAGCACCATAGCGATTGGTCCAATAGCCAATCGGAACACGAAGCAGTGAGCCAAGGATCACAGGGACGGCTGTTGCCCATGCAATTTGTGATGAAGTAAGCTGAATATCTGCTTTTATAAAAGGCATAAGTGATGATATAAGTACCCAAACCATAAAACCAGCAACAAGGCTTCCAGTTTGTATAAAAAGTTGTTTTGATCCTTGTTTCATAAAAATCCCCCTTTAATTCCCATGCCATTTCTTCTTGTATTATAGAACAACAAGCATTTGACTTCAGTGAGGTATGACACACATTTGACACAAACAAATTAATTTTTTAGGAGGAAGGAAGAAAACAATGCTGCGTAAAAAAAAATATATAGATCCGCCTAAAATTCTTGTATTGGGTTTTGGTCTAATTATTTTATTAGGATCATTTTTACTAACTTTACCGTTCTCAACAACAAATGGGGAAGGTCTATCGTTTTTAAATGCATTATTTACAGCAACCTCAGCAACATGTGTTACAGGATTAGTAGTTGTTGATACCGGAACTACTTTTACAGTGGCGGGTCAAGTGATTATTTTATGTATGATTCAAGTCGGCGGTCTTGGCTTTATGACCTTTGCTACTTTTTTTGCTTTCTTGCTGGGGAAAAGAATTTCTTTAAAAGAAAGAATACTGCTCCAAGAGTCGCTCAACAATCTATCAATGGAAGGAATTGTTCGCCTCGCACAAAGGATATTAATTTTTACAGCTTTAATTGAATTTACTGGGGCTTTGCTTTTATCGATTCGTTTTTCCTTCGATATGGATATTGGTAAAGCGATTTATTTTGGAATATTTCATTCGGTATCCAATTTTAACAATGCAGGATTTGATCTAATGGGTGAGTTTCACAGTTTAACAGGTTATGTTGATGACCCTACGGTAACTCTGACGATAAGTTCATTAATAATTTTGGGTGGAATCGGGTTTATCGTTATGAACGAACTTTTTGAATATCGAATTTCCAAACGGCTATCTCTACATACTAAGATTGTTTTAATGACTAGCATTACGCTGTTAGCAGTTGGTACAGCAGGCATATTTCTACTTGAATATTCTAATGGATTAACACTAAAACCATTGTCGCTTTCTGGAAAAATTTTAGGTTCCTTCTTTCAATCAGTTACCGCAAGAACGGCAGGGGCTAATACGTTAAATATTGGTGATTTAACACAATCATCCTTATTATTAATCATCCTCCTTATGTTTGTTGGCGCATCGCCTGGGTCGACTGGAGGAGGGATTAAAACAACAACATTTACTACTCTGATAGGCGCTGTTTGGTCACAAATCCGCGGGAAAGAGGATGTGATTTTTTACCGCCAACGAATTGAATATGAAACCATTTATAAAGCTCTAACCGTAACGTTTAGTGGAATATTTCTTGTTGTGGTAATGTCACTTATATTAACCATCTCGGAACATGGGCAAGATTTTTTAGCCATTTTATTTGAGGTAACCTCTGCATTTGCAACAGTTGGACTTTCTATGGGGTTAACTCCGGAATTATCACCACTAGGTAAGACACTGATCATTTTTACAATGTTTGCTGGTAGGGTGGGTCCACTTACCATTGCCTATGCGGTGACAATACGCAGAAATCCTGATGCCTTCCGGTACCCGAAGGGAAAAATCACAATTGGGTAGTATTCTGGTTTAATTTTTTACGATTTGGATTGGAGAGATATATAATGAATTTTCTAGAAAAACAGACTGTGAATGAACGAATTGAACTAATGAGTAATCTGTCAAAACAATTCCTATTAAGAGCACATCAAATAGACATTGAAGGCAGTTTTCCTTATGCAAATATAAGTGACCTTAAAAATACTGGATACACTACATTAACTGTACCTTCTAGGTATGGGGGTAAGGAGATAGAGCTCTATGAATTAATTCGTCTCCAAGAAACAATAGCTGAGGGTGATGGGGCAACGGCACTTTCGATTGGGTGGCATATGGGTATTATAATGAATCTTAATGAGAAAAGAACATGGAAGGAGCCTGTTTTTAAGTATCTTTGTGAACAAGTAATGAATGGTTCATTAATAAACAGCGCTCAAAGTGAGCCGAAAACTGGTAGTCCTACTCGGGGAGGAAGACCGGAAACAAGGGCAGAAAAATGTCAAAATGGCTGGGTAATAACAGGAAGAAAAACATTTACGACCATGTCACCTGTCCTTGATTTTTTTATCGTTAGTGCAACTATCAATGAAACCGATGAGGTGGCAAATTTTCTAATCCCACGGAACACTAAAGGACTTATTATCGAGGAAACTTGGGACAGTATTGCATTAAGAGGCACCGGCTCCCATGACTTAATATTGAATCATTGTTTTGTCCCTAACGACCACCTTGTCGAAGAGATTAGTTCCGCTGGCAAAAAAGCAAATGGATGGCTCTTACATATACCAGCTTGTTATCTCGGCATAGCCAAAGCCGCCCAAAAATATGCCATTCAGTTTGCAAAGGAGTATTCTCCTAATAGTATCGTGGGACCGATCATCGATTTACCAAATGTACAACAAAAACTGGGTGAAATTGAACTAAAGGTAATGCAGTCAGAGTACTTTTTATATGGGGCTGCCAAACAGTGGGATGTATCAAATGATGAGGATAGGGAAAAAATGGGGGCACACCTAGGGGCAGCCAAATTAACCGTGACCAATT
>NZ_JBALSN010000339.1:5639-6064 GCF_036966985.1 Neobacillus drentensis
GACTTAGCGATGCGAATCGTTGGGGCAAAAAGTTTGTCATTAAACAATCCATTACAAAGATATTATCGGGACGTACGCGCCGGGCTTCATAATCCTCCAATGGATGACATGACTTTGCAATTATTAGCTAAGTACAGTGTTAACAACAACTAACCAGAAGTTGGATAACTTAAATTCAAACTTTTTGGATACCTTAACTGTAAGGAGTGAGGAAACATGCCAAGAGGTAAAGAATTAGAACAACTCCCTATGGCTAATATTGCGCCTGGAGCAGGAAACGATGCTAATAGGAATAACAGAGAGGTTCTTGGTGGAATCGTCCAAGGAGAACAACCTCAACCAAGTGATATTGAAAAGGAAAATGAAGATATGGTGTAAGGCAGGAATCACAATCCTGCCTTTTTATTATGGATAAATCAGTGGTT
>NZ_JBALSN010000340.1:0-3481 GCF_036966985.1 Neobacillus drentensis
CCCCACCACCTAATTCGGCTAATAGTAACTTTTCTAATTATATTCGATGGAATTGTTTTTACACCTCTTCCAAAATATAAAATATTTCCATTTTACTCCGTTCTAGAATTAGGATTTTTCTTCCTAAAAAAGTCCGTACGAAGTATGGTATAATAGTTTGTCGAACATACTCGAAAGTCTTTTTTTAGTGGAGGTCATTATGGCTGCATATACGCCGATGATACAGCAATACTTAACCGTTAAGGCAGATTACCAAGATGCCTTTTTATTTTTTCGCTTAGGCGATTTTTATGAAATGTTTTTCGATGATGCCATCAAAGCATCACAAGAATTAGAAATAACTCTAACAAGCAGACAAGGTGGTACGGATGACCGGATTCCGATGTGCGGCGTTCCCTATCATTCTGCACCAAACTATATTGAACAGCTCATTTCAAAAGGCTATAAGGTGGCGATTTGTGAGCAGGTTGAAGACCCGAAGCTGACCAAAGGTATGGTGAAAAGGGAAGTTGTCCAATTGATCACGCCTGGTACAGTGATGGAAGGTAAGGGGTTAACGGATAAAGAGAATAATTATATTGCCTCAATTACCCGATTTGATGATGGAACCTTTGGGTTTGCCTACAATGATATCTCAACAGGTGAAAGCCGAGTCACCTTGTTATCCAATAATTTTGACGAAGTTTTAAATGAGTTAGCTGTTCTGAGTGCGAAGGAAGTAGTAGTTGCCAGTAGCTTTGACGGTGAATGGCAAAAGAAACTTCGTGAGCGTGACGTCCTAGCGATTTCATTTGAAGATAATAGTTCAATAGATATGAATTTTTCTCATCTGCTAAAAGATTTGAATCAAGAAAAACTAAAGCAAACAATCGCGCGTCTTTTTCATTATTTATACCGGTCGCAAAAAAGAAGTTTGGATCATCTACAGCCAGTCACCACCTATCAAATCCATCAATATATGAAAATTGACTACTATTCCAAGCGTAATCTTGAATTAACAGAAACGATTCGTTCCAAAGGAAAAAAAGGGTCTTTATTATGGCTTCTTGATGAGACGATGACCGCAATGGGCGGAAGGATGTTAAAGCACTGGATCGACCGTCCGTTAATCAGTCAAACGGACATTGAATTGCGTCAATCGATTGTGGAAGTCCTATTGTCACATTATTTTGAGCGTCAAGAACTACGTGAGAAGCTGAAAGAAGTTTATGATTTAGAACGATTAGCTGGAAGAGTAGCCTTTGGTAATATCAATGCCCGTGACTTGGTCCAATTGAAGCGTTCGTTAATGCAGGTTCCATATTTACAACAAATTTTGCAGGGGATGCAGAATGAAAAAGTGAACCAAATTGCTGAACTTCTGGATCCTTGTGAAGAAATCACGGATCTTTTGGAGATGGCGATTGTTGAAAATCCACCGCTTTCTTTAAAAGAAGGTAATATGATACGTGATGGGTACAATGCCCAGCTCGATCAGTACCGTGATGCCAGCCGGAATGGGAAAACGTGGATTGCTCAACTGGAACGAGAAGAACGGGAGAAGACCGGCATTAAGTCACTAAAGGTTGGCTACAACCGTGTATTTGGTTATTATATTGAGATTACTAGAGCAAACCTGCATCTTTTAACAGAAGGGCAGTATGAACGGAAACAAACATTATCCAATGCGGAACGGTTTATAACTCCTGATTTAAAAGAAAAAGAAGCTTTGATTTTACAAGCAGAAGAAAAAAGCAGTGAACTGGAATATGAATTGTTTACTGAGATTCGCGAGATTGTAAAAGAAAAAATTCCGCGTTTACAAGCATTGGCAAAAACGATTAGTGAACTGGATGTCCTGCAGTGCTTCGCTCAAGTAAGTGAGGACCGCCACTATGTCAAACCACAGTTTTCTATGGAGGGCCGTGTCGTTGTTAAGGAAGGCCGTCATCCTGTGGTAGAAAAGGTATTGAACGCCCAGGAATACGTTCCAAATGATTGCTTCATGGACAGCGACCGGGAAGTTTTATTGATTACGGGCCCAAACATGTCAGGGAAAAGTACCTACATGCGCCAAGTCGCTTTGGTCGCGATCTTAGCGCAAATCGGCTGTTACGTCCCAGCCTCCGAAGCGGTTCTGCCGATTTTTGATCAAGTCTTTACACGGATTGGTGCAGCAGATGATTTAATTTCCGGACAAAGTACCTTTATGGTTGAAATGCTCGAGGCCAAAAATGCGATTTCAAATGCTACACAAAACAGCTTGATTTTGTTTGACGAAATTGGGCGTGGAACTTCGACTTATGATGGGATGGCCCTTGCGCAAGCGATCATTGAATATATTCACACCAATATTGGAGCGAAGACTCTTTTTTCCACCCATTATCATGAATTAACTGTTTTAGATGAAGAACTGTCTAAGTTACAAAATATCCACGTCAGTGCGATTGAGCATAATGGAAAAGTCGTGTTTCTTCATAAAATAAAAGAAGGACCAGCAGACAAGAGTTACGGAATTCATGTCGCTCAACTAGCAGGTTTGCCTTCAGACCTAATCAGCCGTGCGAATGAAATATTAACCGCATTAGAGCAGTCTGATACCCAGGAGGTCAAGCAAAAAACAGAAGCAGTGAAGGTAGTTCACGTAGAAGAACAGCCTGCTCAACTTTCTTTCTTTGATGAACCGAAAGATGTGAAGAAGCAAGAACTCTCTACTAAAGAGAAACGTGTGATCGATAAAATGAAGGAATTAGATATATTGGATTTAACACCACTTCAAGCGATAAATATGTTGTACGAGCTCCAGAAAAAGTTAAAGTAGGGGGTGAATCCGAATGGGTAAAATTATTCAATTAGATGATGCCTTATCGAATAAAATCGCAGCGGGGGAGGTAGTAGAACGCCCTGCTTCCGTGGTAAAAGAGTTGGTTGAAAATTCTATTGATGCGGGCAGTACGGTGATTGAAATTGAGGTGGAAGAAGCCGGACTTGCGAAAATCCGCATTACGGACAATGGAAATGGGATTGAGGAAGAGGATGTGTTGCTCGCCTTTCAACGCCATGCTACCTCCAAAATAAAGAATGAAAATGATCTGTTCCGAATCCGGACCCTCGGATTCCGGGGAGAGGCCCTGCCGAGTGTCGCTTCCGTTTCACGGCTTGAGATGCAAACTTCTACGGGTGAAGGGGCAGGAAATCGGGTGGTCATCGAAGGCGGCAAAGTTGAAATATTTGAGAAAGCATCGAGCAGACGTGGAACCGATATTACGATTACCGATTTATTTTTCAATACACCTGCCCGCTTAAAATATATGAAGACCATTCATACCGAGCTTGGAAATATAACGGACGTTGTGAATCGATTGGCCCTTTCCCATCCTGAGGTGGCCTTCCGCCTTATTCATAATGATCGGAAATTGTTGCAAACCAATGGAAACGGAGATGTTCGTCAGGTCCTGGCATCGATTTATGGGCTGGGGATTGCCAAGCAGTTGGTTCCCAT
>NZ_JBALSN010000340.1:3663-3791 GCF_036966985.1 Neobacillus drentensis
CACAACGATGATCAAAGAGGAGTTTAAATCGAAAATCCTGATCCCGACAGCTTATACAGCGGTGAAAAAGGAAACTCCAAAGGAAGAACAGACTTCCTTGGCCCTTGATGAAGGAACCATGCCGCCTG
>NZ_JBALSN010000340.1:3925-5202 GCF_036966985.1 Neobacillus drentensis
ACAATGGTGCCTGACACCTGGTTCTCTGCTAATCCATTTAGTGAGTCGCCGGCTAAGACGGACGAAGGTAACACAAGGGTTGAATCTACCATTGAGCCTAGCGAGACAGATTGCCCTGCACCGTCCGAGAGTAGAGTTCCTCGGTTATATCCAATTGGGCAAATGCATGGGACCTATATTTTTGCCCAGAATGAAAATGGATTGTATATCATTGACCAGCATGCAGCACAAGAGCGGTTAAAGTACGAGTATTTCCGGGAAAAGGTAGGTCAGGTCCAATCTGAGTTACAAGAAATGCTGGTACCATTAACGTTTGAGTATTCGACGGATGAATTCTTGAAAATAAATGAATACCAAAACGAGCTCGAAAAGGTCGGGGTTTTTCTTGAGGAGTTCGGAATTAATAGTTATATTGTCCGTTCCCATCCGCAATGGCTCCCAAAAGGGGAAGAAAAAGAAATCATTGAAGAGATGATTGAGCAGCTATTATTAATGAAAAAGGTAGATATTAAGAAACTACGTGAAGAAGCGGCGATTATGATGAGTTGTAAGGCATCCATTAAAGCGAATCGCCATTTACGAAATGACGAGATCCAAGCACTATTAGATGATCTCCGGAGGGCTTCCGATCCATTTACATGTCCGCATGGAAGACCGATTATCGTGCATTACTCAGTTTATGAGATGGAGAAAATGTTTAAACGGGTGATGTGATTTACAAAATATAGATATCCAGAACCCAAAAAAGCCTTACTCTTGATTGAGTGAGGCTCTTTCCCCCTTTTTTAATTCCATAGCATCAGCCAAGTTCTTGACGGCGTTTTTGTCTATTTCTCTGCAATTCTCCCTGTTTCCACGTGTATTTTTGCATATACAACTTTAAAACATCATTAATTGTCTTTCCGCTAATTTCTACTGCTTCCAAAAACTTGTCCCTAATATGTTGTGGAACGTCGATACTTAATTGAACTGTTTCGGTCAATTTCTTCTCCTTTAGTTCCTCTTTTCTTAGCTGCTGCATAAATAATGCCTCCCCTTTGCAATTAAAAAAAAAGAATAGTTTAAAAAAAGTAAAAATTTTAAATATTTTCGATAAAATGATTTTAACAAGTGGAAGCGGATACATTGAAATAATATTTTTCGCCAAATTTCGACATTTTTTTCAGCAGGAAGGTTTTCTGTATCTGATTAATAAACTCTCTTGAATCTAACAAACATTAAATGACGATCCAAGAATAAAGAAAAAGCTGCAGATTCCCACATCTAGAATCAGAGGG
>NZ_JBALSN010000341.1:0-12174 GCF_036966985.1 Neobacillus drentensis
ACCACCTAAAACAAGAATCTTCAAAAATATCACTCCTTCATTCATGCTTCTATTTTAACAAATTTTCGCACAATTTAGTTAACTTATCAGAGAGAGGAATAAAAAAATGAAAGTATTGCATATGTCTCGAATATTGTTAAAATTACATTGGGTGAAGTTGAAGGAATGATACTAAAAACTTAACATGAATTTACATAAAGGTGAAGGGATGGCTTTTAAATGGAAAACACATACTTACAATCCGTTTCCTATGAAAACGGAGTTCTAAAAATACTTGATCAAACCAAAATACCGAACATTACCGAATTTCTCGAAACCAAAAAAATTGAAGATGCCTGGGATGCCATTAAGCAGCTAAAAGTTCGTGGAGCGCCGGCAATTGGCATAGCTGCAGCTTATGGATTAGTGCTTGGAATCAAAGATGCTCCAGAAAGTTCTTTTGAAGATTTTTATGGACATTTACGAAAGCAATCAGATTATTTGGCATCATCACGACCAACAGCCGTCAACCTGTTTTGGGCTTTGAAACGAATGAATGAACGAGCACTTAAAGAGAAGGAATTACCGATTAATCAAATCAAAGAAGCATTGGAAGAAGAAGCCCATAACATTCGTACTGAAGATGAAGAAGTATGCAGGACAATCGGAGAGCATGCATTAAACCTTTTAGAGGACGGCATGGGGATTCTAACACATTGCAATGCCGGCGGGATCGCTACCGCAAGATATGGAACAGCTTTAGCACCACTTTATTTAGCAAAAGAAAAGGGCTGGGATATCAAAGTTTTTGCTGATGAAACAAGACCTCTGCTACAAGGAGCGAGATTAACTGCATGGGAACTAATGCAGGCTGGCATAGATGTCACTCTCATTACGGACAATATGGCCGCGATGGTTATGCAAAAAGGCTGGGTGCAGGCAGTAATTGTAGGTTGTGATCGCGTTGCAGCCAATGGTGATGTAGCAAACAAAATTGGGACATACGGAGTTGCCTTATTTGCAAAAGCCCATAATATACCTTTCTACGTGGCAGCACCGATCTCCACGATTGATTTGGATACAAAAACTGGGGCCGATATCCCAATCGAGGAAAGAGACGCATCCGAAATTACAGAAGGCTTTGGAAAAAGAACCGCCCCTGAAGGTGTGAAAGTGTTTAACCCTGCGTTTGATGTCACACCAAATGAGCTTGTTACCGCAATCATCACTGAAAAGGGTATAATAAAAGGAAATTACCAGGAAGAACTAGTGAAACTCTTTCAATCCTAAGAGTGGAAGCGGATTGTTTTTTGTAAATTGTCACAGTTTCGGCATATCCTTATTTGGTTTCACCTAAGATTATAGTGTAAAATCAATGTAGCAGATTATGAAGTAAAGGAGGATTCGGGAATGATAAAAAAAGTAATTGCTACCGTAATACTAGTTTCCTTACTTACAGTCGCGATTGTTCAAGCCATGGATAAGACTTCAGAAACTCCCGAAACGAAAAGTCAAACCACAGCAAGCCAAGAAGGTCTCGCTGTTGGAGCAAAGGCACCTGATTTTGAACTGAAAACATTAACCGGAGAAAAGATAAAACTGTCTAATTTAAAAGGCAAAAAAGTGATGCTGAACTTTTGGGCAACCTGGTGTCCTCCATGTAAGGCAGAAATGCCGGCAATGGAGCAATTTTCAAAACAGATGCCGAAGGATGTAGTCATTTTAGCCGTTAACATCGATCCGCAATTAGATGTCCAAGGTTTTGTGGATAAAAATAAAATTACCTTTCCAATCCTTCTTGATGCAGAGGATAAAGTAAATGAAACTTATCAAGTCCTATCCATACCAACGACATATTTTATTGATAGTAAAGGAAACATTCAGAATAAATATATAGGTGAAATGAAACTTGATGATATGAAAGATTTTACAAACAAACTAAAATAGATTAAAAAACATTGGAATGTTTCCAATGTTTTTTTATTGAAGGCTTTTTCTTTAAAATTTTCAAAAAGTTGTAATAATTGCAACCGTTTCCGGGCATAATAACTGTTAGAATAGGAACTAAGGACGGTGATACCGATGAGAAAACCTAGAAAACGCTCATTTGCAGAGCTAGTATCTGAAAATAAAACACAACTATTAAAAGATCGCGCTGCGATGGAAAAGATTGAACAGCGCTTAGAAGAAAAACGTCTCGGTAAAGCAGAATAACTAAAAAAGTTTACCAATCATGTTTTCCTTCCTTTAGGACAAAATGTAAATAAGGAGGGATCATGACATGGGTAAAAAATATCAAACGAAACGTTTTCAACCAGATCACGTTGGAACACAACCACGTGGCTTTAGCGGGAATAAAGGAAAGAAAATGAATGATACTTCAGGCGAGCATGCTCAAGTAATCCAAACAAAAGGTGAATAACAATGAATTTTAAGACTTGACTGGTGAAAGCCAGCGAGTCTTTTTTGTTTCAAAAAAATTCTTGTTTATTTTTTTCAGTCCGTAACAAACTATATCTGTACCAATTACACCCTAGGAGGAAATACAATGGCCTATAATAACAAACCGAATCCAGATGACCGCAGTGATAACGTCGAAAAGCTTCAAGCCATGATTCAAAATACGGAGAATAATATTGAAGCAGCTGAGGAATCATTAGCCCTTACAGACAGCGAGACACAACGCCAGGAAATCGAGGCGAAGAACGAACGCCGTCGGGAAAGCATTGAATCCTTCCGGTCAGAAATTAAAGATGAAGCACATAACCAACAAAGCTAAAATCGAGTGCAGACCTGTTCATATTGGACAGGTCTTTTGTTTAGGTATGGGGTAATTGTTATGGTAAGATAGAAGGGAAATTTTGAAGAAGAAGTGATGATCTTGAGACAAATTGTAAACCAGCACACGAATAATAATGAAGAAAAACTAAAGCAATGGGAACTGGAACTAAAGCAAAATGGATCGATTTCTAATGAAAGTGCATTAATTTCTGCATTGACTGATGAATCTAATCCGGTCACCTTATCCAAGCTGTTAACAGTTGCTGCTCTCTCGCGGATTGAACGAAATAAACAGGATAAAATGGCAGCGATCTGGCTGGAAAGAGCACTTAGTTTATTTCCTAATAATCAAGCAGCAAAAGAATATATGTTACAAACAGATTGGAAAAAATTAGAGGGAATATTCTTACCACTTACATTTCCTGCTATGAGAGAAACAGATAACCGTACTGCAAAAAAGAAGACTGCGGAACAATACATAGAAGTATGTCAAAATTTCTTAAGTAAAGCAGATGAAATACAAACAGATTTAGCAGCAAAAAGAGAACTTTCTACAACGTTGAGTAAGAAGGATATGTATCAGCAGTATAACCATTTATTTGAGTTATTCACTTCTGCGATCGATGAAACAGGAAGGCTATTAAAAGCCGTAGAGGAGTATGACCAATCGATTACAGGTGTTTTCCATACCTCCACCTATTATGATGATTTAAAATTGCATTTATCGAATTTAGAGGATATTAAAAACGCTTGGCAAAAGCAATTTTACGAAGAGGAAGTTCAATCAGCAACCGACCGAATTAATGCATTAGATCAATTAAATGAAATGATTGGGATGGAATTTGTTAAAAATCGGGTAAATGATTTTTACCGCTTTCTCAAGTATCAAAAACAACGGAAAGATTTAGGTTTTCAAATACAGGACGACTTGAGCCTAAATATGATTTTAACCGGAAATCCAGGAACAGGGAAAACCACACTTGCCCGCTTATTAGCAAAAATTTATCATGAATTAGGAGTCCTGCCTCGAGAGGAAGTGATCGAGACTGACCGCTCCCAGTTGGTTGGTTCTTTCGTTGGCCAAACTGAAGAAAATGTCCGTACCGTTGTGGAACGTTCCATTGGTGGTGTCCTGTTTATTGATGAAGCTTACAGCCTGAAACGTGAGGGTCAAACAGGCAATGATTATGGTCAAGCGGCCATTGATACATTAGTTTCACTGATGACTGGAAGTGAGTATGGCGGAAGATTTGCGGTAATTATGGCAGGCTACCCTGAGGAGATGCGCACCTTTTTGGATGCTAATCAGTGATATATATAAACAAAGATAAGAGGTGCACCATTCCAAGTGATATATTGCTGATGCTGTACATAAGGCGGAAAAGCGTTGATTCCGGTCATTGCTAGAAGATTCTTAACAGTTTATAATCTTTTAAATGAAGAGAGAAGATTGATGTGAACCAAGTTTAGTTCTATGCTTCTATGTTAGTAGGTAATTTATTCATCTTTTCAGACTTCTTCTAGCATTATCTTCGTTTTTAAGGTACAGTTTAAAAATGTACTTTTTCTTAACTTTTATACGAACAAATAGTTTTAATTGGAGGAATTTAGGTTGGGTAATAATCATCAAAGTGAGAATCTGCAACGGGGTTTAGACAACAGGCATATCCAGTTAATTGCACTCGGAGGTGCCATTGGAGTCGGACTGTTCTATGGTTCAAGTGCAGCCATTCAAATGGCTGGACCAGCCATCATGGTCTCCTATTTAATCGGAGGCTTGGTTATTTTTATCATTATGAGAGCTCTAGGTGAAATGGCAGTCGATCTACCAGTTTCGGGTTCATTTAGTTCCTACGCCAATCGATATATAGGGCCGTTTGCAGGTTACCTTAGCGGCTGGACTTATTGGTTTATGTGGCTTGTCGCTGGAATGGCGGAAATAACCGTGGTTGGCGTTTATGTGAATTACTGGTTTCCAGATATCCCACAATGGCTCACAGCACTCGCTGTGCTTGTTGTGATTACCATGATAAACCTTGCTAATGTAAAAGCATTTGGTGAGTTTGAATTCTGGTTTGCACTGATTAAAGTTGTAGCCATTATCGGAATGATTCTCGTTGGTTTAGGAATCATCTTTCTGGGAATTGGGAACGGAGGGCAGCCCGTTGGTTTGGATCATCTTTGGACTCATGGTGGATTCATTCCAAATGGAGTCCAAGGAATATTAATGTCCTTGGTTTTTGTGACGTTTTCATTTGGTGGAGTGGAATTGGTTGGAATTACGGCAGGAGAGGCAAAAAATCCTCAAAAATCAATCCCGTCCGCCATTAACAGTGTTGTCTGGAGGATATTAATTTTTTATGTGGGTGCATTGGGAATTATGATGACTCTCTATCCTTGGAATGAAGTAGGCACGAAGGGCAGCCCATTTGTATTAATTTTTGATAAAGTTGGAATTCCTGGTGCCGCCCATATCATTAACTTTGTGGTCCTAACAGCCGCACTATCTGCTTTTAATAGTGGGTTATTCAGTTCCGGAAGAATGCTGCACAATTTATCCCTGCAAAATAACGGTCCGAAATATTTCGGAAAACTTAATAAGAATGGCAGCCCGATTCGTGGAATACTGTTCACGTCATCGCTGTTATTATTGGCTGTACTTCTGAACTACATTGTTCCCGAAAAAGTGTTTATGTACATTTCTTCTGTTGCCACAGTAGCGGTTATTACCAGCTGGGCGGTTATCCTTATTACACATTTGAAGTTCAGGCAATCAAAAACAAAAAAAGAAATTGAAAAACTAGCATTTAAACTTCCGTTATATCCAATTTCAAACTATTTAGCATTGATGTTTTTAGCACTTGTCATTGTCTTAATGGCTTTTATTGATGGAATGCGAATTGCTTTAGTTGTAGCACCTATATGGTTTACGATTCTTTATTTCGGATATAAAATGATCAAAAGGTTCGACTGACATTTTCTTTGAAAGAGAAAATGTTGGATAAACCTCATGCCATGCATTTACATGGTAAATGGTCCGTTTTTTTAGAAATAAAAAACAAGATACGCACACGTATGTGAAGAATTACACTTAAATTAGCGAAATACAGAGCTGCCAATTGTGGCAGCTTTTCTTAGTGTGCCAGGCATTGCACACAATAGATGGACTACTTATAGTAGTCTTTTAAAAGGGAATCCTCTGACAAAACATCAAGGATTTTAAAAAGTGGTAAAAAACGATGACTGAAAAAATAGACTTTTCCAAAAATATTATTTAGTTTCGCGGGGAGATATAGTTGTATGAACAAGACAGATCGATTGTTAGCCATAGTGCTTGAGTTGCAACGCAAAGAGGTTTTACGAGCTGAGGATTTGGCATCTACATTTGAGACAAGTGTAAGGACCATCTATCGAGATATTCAGGCTCTGAGTGAGGCGGATGTACCGGTGATAGGAGCCCCCGGAATGGGATATTCCTTGATGGAGGGATATTTTCTTCCACCGATTAGTTTCACAGTGGAAGAAGCCGTGACATTGATCATAGGAACTGACTTTATCGAACAAAGATTTGATGTTGACTATGGAATTGGGGCTCAAACCTCTCGCGGGAAAATTGAGGCTATCTTACCTGAAAGTGTTCGCAGAGAAACATCTCGGGTGCGTAAAACGATACGGTTGCTTTCTTCTGGTGAAGATGTTACGTGGGTAAAAGAGAAAGAATACATCGTATCAGTCCGTGGAGCGATATTGGGGGAGAGGAAAATAAGCTTCCATTATTTGAAAAGAATACCCGAAGCGGATGGGAATCGATATAGCTTTCGTGTTGTGTCTCCTTATGGACTTGTGCTTGTTAAAGGATCATGGATACTAATTGCACAGTGTGATCTGCGTGAGGGAATTCGTCATTTCCGGTTGTCAAGGATGACCGGGCTTACGATTCTTGAAGACCGATTCAAGGTGCCAAGCGATTTTAATTTAAACGATTACAAGCCACCGGATGATCGCAATGTTCGTGTAATCATTCAGATCAACCCTGACATAGCAGAAAAAGTGAAGGAATCAAACAATTTTTACTTGGAAGCAATAGAGGAGCATGAGAATCGTTTGCTTGCGAACTTTCGCGTTCGCCAGCCAGACGAGCTACTGCATTGGGTACTTGGCTGGGGTGCAGATGTCGTTGTGTTGGAACCTGAATCTTTCCGAATACGGATTCGTGAAGAAGCCGAAAAAATGTTGAAACGCTACTGACATACTGTTGTCAGTAGCGTTTTGTTATAGTCAGATTAAATTAGGATAAAGGAGTTGTTTGAAGGATATGAATACAATGGAAGCATTACAGCAGTTTAAAGTCTTAGCGCTTCATTATCTTGGTGAATTGGATAATTTCAGTATGGAGCAGTTAAAGAGACAACCGAGTAAGGACGAGTGGTCGATTGGACAAATGTATCAGCATCTGATTAACTCGGCTCTTTATATGCATCTGCGCAATATTGAACATTGCATGATGCAGAGCAAGAATGATATGGTCTCTCCAACGGAAAAAACAAGGGAAGGTGCAGCGATATTTGAACAGAATGGATTCCCTCCCATACCTATTAAAGTTCCGCATTCCCCACAGTATACACCTGAGCAGCCGGAAAGCAAAGAACAACTGATCCAAGGTTTGAACACCGTAATCCATCGAATGGAAGAAACGGAGCCAAAACTTGAAAAGGCACCAAAACAGAATACAGTCTCCCATCCGAGATTCGGTGCGTTACATGCGAAAGAGTGGTTTTTACTTATTGAAATGCACTTTCGTCATCATCTTCTTCAGTTGGACCGTTTGAAAAAAGATTTAGAAAGGAACGTTTAAATGATGAAGAGGGACGTGACAAGATTATTAAGTGAGCAAAGCCGCTACTGGATTGGCGTCGTATCCGCATCACATGTGAAGCTGGGGGTTTTAGGTGGATTTGCCCAGCTCTGCCATGGCAAATCAGGACCTTTAAAGCGTATGTGTCCAAACGATTGGCTGATATACTACTCTCCACGAACGGATTTGGCAAAGGGAGAGGCGCTCCAAGCATTCACCGCCATTGGACAGGTTGCTGATGAAAGAGTATACGAATATCAGATGTCCGAATCCTTTGTGCCATTCCGCCGAAATATCCGATATATACCCTGTCAGGAAGTAAAGATTGCCGATTTATTGGAGAAGCTTAGCTTCACGCGTGGGAATCGAAATTGGGGGTATTCCTTCCGCTATGGTCATTTTGAGATTGGGCGGAAAGATTTTCTGACGATTGCTGGCGCCATGCTGGGAGATGCGGATTACATTACAAAGTATACCTAATAGCCAATACTGTGGCTAGTTTTGCTTTTTTATTTGCCAATACCGATGTCAAAACGCGGATTTACAACGTTAAGGAAATACATATATAAAAAGCCTAATTTCTCAGGTGTTATAAGTGAGAAATTAGGCTTTAGTTACTTATGAAAGACGCTTTTTCTTGAATAAGCCAGAAGCTTTATATTGGAAAAAGAGAGTTATAAATAAGCTGCTATTCTAGTTAGGCTGCTTGCTGAAATCTCTCTGAGCTCCCCTATAGCTTCCAATAAGATTTTGATAACCAGGAAGATGGCGAGAAATTAAAGCGCCAAAACCTTCAACATCATTGCGCCAATCACGTTGTAATTCGCATGCTATGCTAAACCAGTTCAGAAGCTGCACCCCACCATGGGCCATACGCGTTAATGCCGCATCCGCTACTTGTTTACTGAATGTTCCAGAAGCATCAGTAGCAACAAATACTTCATAACCAGCGTTCACAGCGGAAAGTGCAGGAAATGCAACACAAACATCTGTTACTACGCCCGCAATGATCAGTTGTTTTTTCCCAGTTTCTTCAATTGCTTTGACAAAATCTTCATTATCCCATGCGTTAATTTGTCCAGGACGAGCTATTTTTGGCGCATGAGGAAAAAGTTCAACCAATTCTTGCATGAGTGGCCCATTAGGCCCGTTTTCAAAGCTTGTTGTTAAAATAACTGGTAAATCAAAAAACTTAGCAGTGTTAGCAAGAGCCATAACATTGTTCTTGAATTCATCAACACCATAGTCACGCACAAGACCAGAGATAAGGCCGGTTTGATGATCAACTAAAAGAACGGCAGCATCATCTTTATTAAGACGAGAATAGAAATCAGACATTTTATTGTCCTCCCTTTAATTAAGTATAAGTAATCGAAGAAGATTCATAGATTGGAAAATGGATGTTAAACTCCTTCGTTTGTTCCAATGTAATTGAACGAACGGATTACTGGAATTCGTTTTCTAAAAACTCATTATGTGTTAGTAGTATTTTCATAAAAATGATTGAAAAAGCTTGGACTTTTTCAATTAATCTAGAGCTGGAGTGTGTCCGATCCACTGAATAAATTGATGTAAATATTGTTGAAGATAACGTTTTGTTTGTTCGTCTGTAAGGACTTTCTGATCAGAATCAATCTTTTTATGTACTTGGGAAATCATCACTTTTTGAAATGGAAGAACATGAACCTGCATGGCCTCTAGTACTTGTCTTATTTGCAATTGAGCAAAGGCAGTACCTAATCCCCCAGGAGTTGCACCAATTAAACCAACCGGTTTTCTACTAAGAACGGCGGATTCCCGAGGTCTTGATGCCCAGTCCAACGCATTCTTTAATACGCCTGGAATTCCAGAATTGTACTCTGGACTTATAATAATGATACCGTCAACGTCCTGGATAGCAGATTTAAATGATGTCACTGTTTCTGGAACACTTATTTCTAAGTCTTCGTTGAACAAAGGTAGATCATTAATCTCGATCCAACGAAATTGATGGGAATCATCCAGCTCTGTTAATGATTGAGCAATGATTCGATTATAAGAGTTTTTTCGTAAACTACCACAAATAAGGCCGATGGTCTTAGTCATACATTTCCTCCTCGTTTAAAATTATTTTAATGTTACCATAATATACCAAAACAAAAGAGTGTCGTTATACCTAATTGTCTGATTATTTAATTAAGTTTTCTTATTATTCGGCTAGTGTTTTGCAAGCTATGGCAAATGGTCTATGTCAATTTTATTTTCTCTTTCAATTACTATATATTTCAATCATCCTAGTAACTATAAAGAATTGGAGGGAGTGCAGAAATGAAAGAAAAGAAAGTGGCCTGGTTAGAACTCTTTTATGATTTGTTAATTTGTGGCGGCGGTTGCGGCTGCGACTCATGTTTTACTTCATGTTGAAGATGGTCATATCCATGCAGAGTATTTAGTAAAGTTTGTAAATGCAAAAGGATTTCAAAAAGAAGATTCCCTAGGAGGATTGCTTAAACGCCGATCTGAATTCCTATTGGATGAATATCGCTGGATGCTTAAGCTATGTATTCAGAGGAAAGGAAAATCCCACAAGGCCAGGTAGATTGGCTTCATTTATCCTTCTTTGACATTTTTGAACAATATCGTTATTTGGAAGAGAAAATCTCCGATTATCCAACGTTTTTCAAAGAATATATGAACAACGAAGAAGCACGAAAATTATTGTTAGAGTATTTATCGTTAACTAATCCTTGTTAAGCTAACGGGTGCAAGAGTTGAAGATCCAGCTGCCATTTATGGTGGCTTTTTCTTCTTGTGCTAACGAAGCAGGAGGGAGGGAAGAGTCCAGATTAATCATTGGTCAGCAAACGGGCCATTTTGTTGATTAATTAAATTCCTATTATTTTGTTGTGATAATTAAGTAAAAAAGGCCGTAAATATACTGTGGATATGTTAAGACTTTAATTAGGATAGGAGTGAATAAGCAAATATGAAACAAAGGATGCGCGTCCTTATTTCTGGTGCGAGCATTGCCGGTCCGACACTCGCTTACTGGCTTCATCGGCACGGATTCTCCGTGACTGTAATAGAACGTGCACCAGCATTGCGCATGGGTGGTTACGGGGTTGATATCCGTGGTGCAGCCATTACGGTGCTTAAGGGGATGGGTATACTCGGTCAAGTTCGTGCAGCTGACACGAACATGACTGGAGTTTACTTCGTGAACTGCAAAGGCAAGATTGAATGTCAAATAAGCGAAGCAAGTATGGGGAACCAGCAGGGTCTGGACATCGAAATCATGCGTGACGATCTTAGTAACATTTTGTACGAATTAACCAAGGATACAGTTGAATACATTTGGGGAGATTCGATTTCCGCAATACATGAGACTGAAGCAGGTGCTGAAGTTCAATTTATACATGGCAAGCCACAGACATTTGACCTGGTCGTCGGTGCGGACGGGCTTCATTCAAATGTGCGCACCTTAACTTTTGGCGAAGAAGCACAGTTTAAACGTACGCTTGGCTGTTATATCTCGATTTTCACCCTCGAGAATTACAACAACCTCGACCACCGCCAATTGTTATATACGATACCAGGCAAAACTGTAGGTATGTATAGCGCTCGTGACAATACCGAAGCAAGAGGAATGTTCTTGTTCCAATCAGCGGAATTGACGTACGACCGCTATGATACAGAATCTCAAAAAAAACTTGTTGAAAATGCCTTCTTAGGCCATACCGGTTGGGAAACCTCGCATTTACTCAAAACCATGAAAGATGCAACAGACTTTTATTTTGACGAGATTTGTCAAATTCACATGCCGACATGGTCAAAGGGGCGGATTACATTGGTAGGAGATGCGGCGTATGGCCCATCACCTCTATCGGGTCAAGGCTCTAGCCTGGCGATTGTCGGGGCTTTTGTATTAGCTGGTGAACTTAAAGCTGCAGATGGCGATTTCGCCCGTGCATTTGTTGCCTATGAACAAAAAATGAGAAAGTTTGTTGAGAAAAATCAAAAAATAGGACGAATAGCTGCAGGGAGTATGATTGAAAAATCAAGCTTCAAAATCTTTCTACGCAATTTAATGATGCGTATTCCCGCCATTATGGTCGTACAATTTAAGTTGATATCGAAAATGATCGCGAAAGCTGCTAACGGGATAGAGCTGAAAGATTATTGATATGGATAGTTATAGAAGAGTTTTAGCCCAACATTAATTTTTGGGTTGGAGTGTTGCTATCAACAAGTGACATGAACAAATAATGCTGTCTATCATTTAGTAAAAATAAAACCCGAACAATTTTCCGCTTATCCAGCTAAGCGTAAAAAAGACCCTTAAGCCTTTAAAAATATTTTCAATTTTCCGCAATCGGGCGCTTTTCTTTAATAAGAAGGTGCCTTTTTATAATGATTTAGATTCTAGAACAATACAATTAAGGGATTAGATTATAAAAGTGTATAAGAGATTGTGAAGGTTTTCCCAAGCTAATCTATAAGGAATTATTGAAGATTATTTTTGATCGACTTACATCATAATTTTGGTGACTTTGCGCTTTATTAGGTATCATAAAAAAATT
>NZ_JBALSN010000341.1:12210-14499 GCF_036966985.1 Neobacillus drentensis
CTAGTTTTGAAAGGGTGAAGTTATGGAAAAGAATAAAAAAGTATCGGAGAATTTAAGTTATGAATCAGATGGGAAAATGGGTAAAAACCATAATACGGTAAAAGATAACAAAAAAGATCAGGCTGATGATTTCTTTAATACCACACAAAACAGCGAATAAAAATTAAAACCTACTTACAACCTGTGTAAGTAGGTTTTTACTAGATTTTACCAACAGATGAAAAAAAGCTATCCGAATGGGACAAATATTTATGTATGTTGTGCGGGGATTTAAAACTTAGACGATTGATTTAAAGCCCTAAAATCTCGTCCAACCCGCATTCATTTGTAGCTTTGAACGATAAATTGCTTATGAAATGGCTGTAAGCCAGGTTCTGTTCTTCCGTACTCCAATCGGCAGCAAGCCTCGTACTAGAAGTGTAGTCATCTATCTACCGGCCAATGGCCGATTCATCCGTTAGGTTCATTTCCCGCAGGATGATGCCCCTACCTTAATTTGGGTTGCTCGCTCGTGGGGTTTACCCGTTCCACCTTTCCCGTTTCCAGAAAAGCTCGTCACTGTGGCACTTTCAGGTTATTCTCAGCATATCCAAAAGGACTTAGCATGATTTCACCGCCGTCAGCCGAAACGTTTAATCGGCTGCCCACCTTTGCAGGTGGCACGAACACTACAGGCATCTCAGCACTGTGCGAGCCTGGACTTTCCTCAGCTCCTATAAAGGAACCGCGACTACTCACCATTTCATGTTTATGAATTCGTTCATTCGCGACAACACATACTATATCAAGGATACCCTGATAAATCCTTAGTAGATTAATTCCAATGTTTCCAATTATATTTGGTATCCTCAGGCTAATTTCACCAAAGGGCAATTTTATATTAATTTTAATACTTTCCACCGAAACAAAAGTTGTCATTTAAAATTAGACAAGGCAATTTTTTGAAATTTGTCCTTGGGATTTTGAAGGATAACTTTACACCATGATTCATCTTAAACATGAGAGTTGAGGGAAATATGATGCTTGTAATTGAAAATGATTGGTTAAAGGTAGGTATAGTAAGAAACGGTGCAGAAGTACGAGGAGTCAAGCATAAGAAAAATGGGCTAGACTATATGTGGACAGGGGATAACGCCTACTGGGGACGAGTCTCTCCGGTCTTATTTCCGATTGTTGGACGGTTAAAGGGAGATCAGTATCAACTGGATGATCATACCTACAAGATGTCACAGCATGGCTTTTTGCGTGACGTTGTATTCGATGTAGAAGAGCAGACAGATACAACCGTTTCTTTTGTGTTTGAGTCGGCTGGACAGTTCAGTCATGTTTATCCTTATGAATTTAAAGCGATTATTCGTTATTTACTCAAAGAGCACTCCCTAATGGTTCAGTGGGAAATAGTGAATGAAAACAAGGTAGAAATGTATTTTTCAATTGGTGCTCATCCTGCATTTAAGATGCCGCTTGTAGAAAATGAAACCATTGAGGACTACCGTTTAAACTTTACTCCTGCAGCAAATAAGAGTGTAATGGAATATGAGCTAAAGGATTCTCTGATCCATGAGAGAGGAACTGCAAATGATATTTCAACAATTCAACTCAAGCCCTCTTTATTTGCACATGATGCTCTTGTCTACAGCAATATTGATCAAATTACATTGGAATCTAATAAAACAGGTCATGGAATAGAAGTATTGTTCGAAAAATTCCCGTTTGTTGGAATTTGGTCGAAATATATGGACACTACTGGCACTATTGCGCCATTTGTTTGCATAGAGCCTTGGTACGGTATTGCCGATACGTATAATACATCTGGAAACCTGAAGGAGAAGATGGGAGTGAATAAGCTTGACGCAGGTGAAACATTCCAAGCTGAATATAAAATGAAGTTTAAATAACGGTCGAAAGGAGATTGTCTTTTTGTTACTAATAATTAAATAATAAAGTTAGGCTTCCATCCAATCCTATTTAGGTGAAAGCTCATAGACTACTTTGACTATATGTGAAAGGAGGATAATAATGTATTACTACATTATTTTTCATCACTACCATCCTTGGTATAGACCAACAGTAATTCCATTTATTCCTCCACCACCAGTCCCGCCTGCAGCTGTTACCTATCGGAATATGTTTAATGGATTATGGGGCACAGCGTAGTTCTAACTTTAAAATAGGTCTTTGGAACTACCAAAATTTACAGCTATCTTCCATTTGGCAGACATGATATATTTCTCTTGTAAGTTCTTAACGGACTTACCAGTAAGCTTTCATTACAGAGAAGTACTCAAG
>NZ_JBALSN010000342.1:0-3956 GCF_036966985.1 Neobacillus drentensis
TGAAATCGGTGACAGCGAAGTCATTTATGAATGGAATGATGACGCTTTAACCCGAATGAAATATGAATCGGCATCCGATGAAGTTTGTACTGAGTTCCCGCCCTACCGTGTCATGCAGCGTGAAGAGCTAGCTGAAAAGAATGGTGCCTTTATCTTGATCGATTCAAGAAACCCCGATTTATTAAATGGAATTGACCCAGAGCGAATCGCGAATTTTAATAAAGCATCAGGTAAAGCCCTTACCAAGTTTCGAACCTATATGTTGAGTGATAAAATTGCCTGGACGATTGTCGCCTATCCTAATCAGGCATGGGCCGATAAAGTGTTCCCGAATATTGATAAAACGGAACGAATCAATGCGCTTTGGGATGCTATCTTTTCTGCAACGAGAATCGACCATGAGGATACAATTGGTGCATGGAAAGAACATATAGCAGCTCTAGATAGTAAAGCTAATTATTTAAATGGGCGAAAATACAAATCACTACATTACCGTGCCCCAGGCACTGATTTAACCGTGGAACTGCCAGAAAAACATAAATGGATGAGTGCCGGAAATCATAATGAAAAAGGGACACTCTTCATAGCGAACATGCCTACAGAAGAAGTGTTCACTTCTCCAAATAAATACGGGGTAAACGGCATCGTTACCAGTACAAAACCGTTAAGTTACTCAGGAAACCTTATCGAAAACTTTACCTTAACATTTAAAGAAGGTAAAATCGTAGATTTCACCTGTGAAAACGGGTATGACACACTTAAACAATTGATTGAAACAGATGATGGCAGCAGGTATCTTGGGGAAATAGCTCTCGTTCCGCATCAGTCGCCTATTTCAGAATCAAACACCATTTTTTATAACACGCTTTTCGACGAAAATGCGTCAAATCACTTAGCAATTGGCGAAGGATTTCCGTTTTGTTTAGACGAAGGAAAAACGATGTCTAAAGAAGAACTTGCGAAAGTCGGTTTGAATGAAAGTATGACGCACGTAGATTTTATGATTGGCTCTCGTGATATGGATATTGACGGTATGCTTCCAGACGGAAGGATCGAACCCATTTTCCGAAATGGGAACTGGGCATTTTAATTACATCGAAATAGGTGCCTGACCCCTGATGCGTTAAAGCTTTAACACGCTGGGTGTCAGGCACCACTTTTTTTGCCATAATAGAGAAAAAAATAAATTTTTTACCAATAAAAAACAAAAGTCGGCCGTCTACTATATGAAAGGAGGCCAAAGATGAATCAAACAAGTTTGCATCAATTAAAGACCCCGGTGGATCCCCGGGATGAATTTAAACAATTATATATTGATCATAAAAAGCATGTGTACGCGATGGCGTTATCGATTTTAAGAGATTTTGAGTTGGCCGAGGATGTACTGCAAGAAGTGTATATCAAACTTTACCAGCATTCAAATTATAATCAAGTGACCAATGTCAGAGCATGGCTGATTAGGGTAACGCGCAACACGGCCCTCGACCTTTACCGGAAAAAAAAGCGCGAATTGACCGGGTTTGATGACCAATATTTTGAACGTCTGGAGTACATATCTGAAGACCCTGTCGACAAAATCGTGTTATCCAAATACCTTGCACTCCTGGATAGTGGAGAGCGGCAGATCGTCATCATGAAGGATATCTCGGGGCTAAAGCATAAAGAAATCGCCAAAATTATGGAGATGCCTTTGGGAACCGTTCTCTGGAAATATCGAATGGCCTTGAAAAAACTAAAAAAAGGTCTGGAGTAAGGAGGGGATTTTTGGATGGAAAATGGAAAAATTATAAAGCATTTAGACCATGCTTTGGAAAAGCAGGTCCCGGATGGATGGGAAGAGTTGAATAAAAAAATCGACCAGTTAGGAGACAATCCTATGACCATAAGAGAGGAAAAATCTTTTTCAAGAAGGATATTACTTACAGCTGCAGCCTGTTTGATCGCGGCATCTTCCCTGACTTTTTCACCAGTAAGAGCGGCGATCCAAAACGTCTACGATAAAATTTTCTCTAGCGAGCATATCGATGATAGTGGATTAAAATCCGCCCTTACAAATGGAATGGGCCAAGAAATCAACAAAACCTACTATGATAAAGATAACGATATTACCGTTCATTTTAATAGTATCCTGATGGATGACAAGGAAGCCAAGCTTTTGGTTACCTATGAAAGCAAGAAAACTAATTTGAAAAACTATTACCTTGATATGTTTGAAGGCTTTACTTCCATGAACTTAGTGGTAGGCAATGAGGTAAAGAAATTGAAAAATATCGGTTGGGGCAGTCGTTATTATGATAAGAAGGCGAACAAAGTGGCAGAAGCGCTCTCTTTCGAATCCATCAGCACGTTCCAAGGGGATGAAGTCCATTTAAAATTGAAAGACTTGACCATTCATGGAAACAATGGAGCAAGCCGTGTAGAAACCGTTTGGCCACTTGATTTCAAGCTCTCGAAAGAAGCGGTTGGTGGGCGCGAAACCTTTGATGTGAGTAAAGAATTTACATTTAAAAATGAAACATATCAAGTAAAGCGTGTGGAATTTTCGCCACTTGAAACAAGGGTGGTCGTCACTGGCACAGACATTAAACCACATTTCGAAAACGGTGTCGCCTACGATGTGTTCAGCAAACTCCAGCTGCAACTCTTAAATGCCAGAAAAATTGATAAAGAAAAAGGGTATACGGTCGATTACAACAAGTCGGGTGTATTCTTGAGTTCGGCCGGCAAAATGGCCGACCCAATCTTCAGCAAGGCGGAAGCAGACGGACCGCGTGATCAATACGTCCTTTACTTCGCCCCAGTCAAAGACCGCCAAAACTGCGTCCTTCAAGTGGGCGATTTAAAAATTAACTTAAGATAAAATGGGAAGCTGTCTCAAAGTTTTTGGGGCAGCTTATTTTGATAATTACCCGTTTTACCGAACTTTACTATTTCCGTTGCTACTTCCCTAGTTAAACATTTACCCCAATGCATATCTATTTCTATGTCAGTAAAAAATACGGAAGAGGTGAAAACAAATGGAAATTGATAATTTAAAACTGACATCTTCCGAAATAGGAACACTATGGGGGGAGTATGTAAACGGAACTATGGCCGAGATAGTAAATAAGTATATGATTTCTATTTTGGAAGACGAATCGATAAAAAAAGTTTTTGAAATTGCTATTGAGACATGGGAAAAGCAAAAGAAGCAGCTTGTTTTCTTCATTGAGAAAGAAGGATTTCCAATTCCTGTTGGATTTACTGAGTCAGACCTTAATAAAAGTGCAGGGAGATTGTTTTCTGACACATTCTGCTTAAATTATTTACATATTATGACTATACATGGGATGTTGGGTCATACAACTGCTTTATGTGTTTCTGTCAGAAAGGACATACGGGAATTTTACAATTCATGTGTAAATGATGCAAAAAGTATGTACGATTTAACCATTGAGTTATTGCTTAAAAAAGGAAAATTCCAAAGAGACCCCTATTTTTATCCTAACGAGGACCCTGAATTTATTTCTACCAATGATTTTATTGACGGATTCTTCGGAAAAGGGAGACTTTTAT
Source organism: Neobacillus drentensis (assembly GCF_036966985.1). GTDB lineage: Bacteria > Bacillota > Bacilli > Bacillales > Cytobacillaceae > Neobacillus > Neobacillus drentensis_E. Next base: position 3,556 of record NZ_JBALSN010000342.1, read on the forward strand.
CTGCTACAGAAATAATCAGTATTTCTCTTAACACTAAAAAGAGCATTATGGCAAAAACTCTTTCAATTGGATTCAGTCAAGTCACTGAATCGAAAGAAATAAGAAAGTTCTTTGAGGAATTAGAAGAAAAGGCGGATGAAAACATACAAGCCCTTTCAAAAATTTTGCACAAGGATAATTTGCCAGTTCCCATGTCGTGGGAATCAGAGGTTACGACCTCAAAAGATTCACCTTTTTCTGATAAATTAATGTTGTATCATATGGGTTTTTTGGCTCAAACTGCACAAGTATATTACGGGACAGGTCTAGCAGGAGCCATGCGAACAGATCTAGCTGTCGTTTATGAAAAAACAATTCTAAAAACATTAGCAATAACAAAAAACTGGTTTGATATTATGGTG
>NZ_JBALSN010000343.1:0-14186 GCF_036966985.1 Neobacillus drentensis
ATCTCAGTTGGACCGCTCCACAAGGAAGGCTTCGGCAGCATAAGCATCGCACGAAGAAAGAGCGTTAGCTCTTTCGAGGAGGCCATACGCCGCTGACCAGGGCGCTTGCGCTTTTCTTATTTAAGTGGCAAATCATATTTTATTAAATCCTCATATGTCTCTCTCTTAACCACAAGGGTTGCTATTCCGTTTTCTACGAATATAACTGCTGGACGTGGGATGCGGTTATAGTTATTCGACATTGAATAGCCGTAGGCACCTGTACAAAAAACGGCGAGAATATCTTCTTCCCCTACATCTGGTAACGGTAAATCCCAAATCAACATGTCACCTGATTCACAGCATTTCCCAGCTATTGATACAGTTTCTTTCGCTTTCGTTAATGGTTTATTCGCAAGGACAGCCTCATATTTTGCCTGATAAAGGGCTGGTCGAATATTATCACTCATTCCACCATCCACTGCTAAATACTTTCGTACACCAGGAACCTCTTTGGATGAACCCACTTTATAAAGAGTAATTCCGGCATCGCCAACAAGCGAACGTCCTGGCTCAATCCAAATTTCCGGCATTGTTAAAGAATAGCTATCTGTTAACTTTTTTACTTCTCGAATAATTTCACTCACATATTGAGAAGGTGGAATGGGTTCATCTTCTTTCGTATAGCGAATTCCAAAGCCCCCGCCCAAATTTAATACTTTTGCTTCGAAGGAAAGTTCTCTTTTCCATGCTTCCATTTTTTCGACAATCTTTTTGGCGGCTAATAAAAAGCCAGTTGTTTCAAAAATTTGTGATCCAATATGGCAATGGAGACCAAGGACTTCAAAGTTATCATTTGTAAGTGCCATTTTTAGTGCATCTTCCGCTTGTCCATTTTGAAGATCAAACCCAAATTTCGAATCTTCTTGCCCTGTTAAAATATAATCATGCGTATGTGCTTCGATACCAGGGGTTACTCGAAGCAAGATATTTACATGAGCATTTTTCTCCTTGGTAATGGTTTTCAAAAGGTCCAACTCTGAAAAATTATCCACAACGATGCAGCCAATTTCATGTTCCAATGCCATTTCTAATTCTTCTCGGCTCTTATTGTTGCCGTGAAAATGAATCCTCTCGACAGGGAACCCTGCAGCGATAGCAGTATACAATTCGCCGCCAGATACGACATCTAGTGACAATCCTTCTTCCTCTGCGAGTTGAATCATTGCAATGGTTGAAAAGGCTTTGCTAGCATAGGCAACTTGCGCCTTGATTTCTTGTTCTTCAAATGCCCTTTTAAAGGATCGGGCCCTTTCACGCATTAATGCTACATCATATACATATAGGGGCGTTCCATATTCTTTCGCCAACTCAATAGAATCGACCCCGCCAATTTCTAGATTTCCGTTTTTGTTTACGCCTGTTGTCCCGTAAAAATACATACCCTTCCCTCTCTCCCAATCGCTCACTATAGTTTATGCGGACAATCATAAAAGATAATAATAAATAGACAGAATCTACAAAAGATACTGCCTATTTTCATGCTTTATCCCTTTATTTAATTAAAAATACTTTAGCATACCTGTTAGAAAAGTGCAATTATTTCTCGTTTGCTTTAGGCGGCTGCCGGTAACGATTTCTAGGGTGAACAATGCTTGGTCTAAGGATAGAACCTGGTATGGCTCTGCGCACAATGATTTGCAAAAATCCTTTCGGCTCAAAAGGAAGGAAAGGCCACAGATATGGTGTATTTAGAGCACGTATTCTTACAAGGAAAAGAAAGAATACTGTTGCTCCGATAACAAATCCTGGCAGATGAAACAACGATACAAGAATTAACAAAGTTAATCGTCCAATTTTGTTGGCTACGCTTAATTCATAACTTGGGGTTGTAAAGGAACCAATCCCTGCAACTGCAACATACAAGATTACTTCTGGAACAAACAGCCCCACGCTAATCGCAATCTGTCCAATTAATACCGCTGCAATTAAACCCATTGCAGTCGAAAGTGGAGTGGGTGTATGTATTGCGGCCAATCGTAAAAACTCAATCCCAAAATCAGCCAAGAAAATCTGAACAATAATCGGGATATTTGTTGTTTCATTTGGTCCAATAAACGATAATCTTTCAGGTAATAAGGATGGCTCTAATACGAATAACATCCAAAGTGGGAGGAGTAAAATAGACGTTAGTACGCCTAAAAAACGCGTCCAACGCAAAAATGTTCCCATTGCAGGAGATTCGCGGAATTCTTCAGCATGCTGTACATGATGGAAATATGTCGTAGGAGTGATTATGACACTTGGGGAGGTGTCAACATAAATTACAACATGCCCTTCCAGAATATGTGTTGCTGCGATATCAGCACGCTCCGTATATCTTACGAGCGGGAAGGGATTCCAACCCTGTTTTAGAATGAATTCTTCTATGGTTTTATCGGCCATTGGAATTCCATCTGTTTTAATGGCTTGAATTTCTTTCCTGATCACATTTACCATATCTGGATCTGCAACATCCTCTAAATACCCTAAAGCCACATCTGACTTTGAGCGTTCTCCAACCTTTAGCATTTCAAAGCGAAGACGTTCATCCCGAATACGCCGCCTCGTTAAGGCAGTATTCAAAATAATATTTTCAACAAACCCATCACGGGAACCTCTAACCACCTTTTCTGTATCAGGTTCTTGAGGCTGCCTGCCTGGATAGCTTCTGACATCAACGACAAAAGCTGTGTTTTCCCCTTCCATTACTACAGCAACTAATCCGGACAAAACCTTATCAACAATGTAATCTAGTGTGGTAGCTTGTTCAACCGATTGATTAATTAGCCTATTTTCAATCACCTTAAAGAAATCTGATGATAATTTTTCATGGTCATTGATTTCAACTAATTCTTCAATTAATTCAATTACGAAGCGGGAATCACATAAGCCATTTACATAGTAGATATGTACGTCTTTTTTGAGGATTTTTAATTTCCTCACACCAAAATCAAAGCTTTTCCCAAGACCAACCCGTTGTTTCATATAATTTTCAATTTCATTTACTGATTCAGGGATTGGCCATTTTTGTTCATTACTTCTTGACATGGAAGCCACTCCTTTCAAGTATAAGCTCCACTGCTTTTTTCGTTATCGGGGAACCTTTTTTGTAGGAGTCATGTCTCGCCATCTTACCAATATCGCCAATTCCTACGATGACAGGTACCTCCAATTCATCAAGGCAGTAAACTGTATCACCATTTATTCTCCCGATTTCAAGCTCAGGTATACCAAATTTATCTACTCCATAGGGAGTTAAATTTCCATCACGATCGATACTTACGTCCACCCTTGACCATTCTTCATGTCTTGATTTTGCTGCAACCGCAATAATACCTAGAACTTCAATATCTTTATGTCCGGCTACATATTTCAAAGCATTCTCACCAGCACCTTCTCCAACTATGCCACTATCATCAAACATCACTAATACAGGATCGTGAGGGGTCTTTTTTATTAACTGGACAATTTTCTCACCGGTTAAGGTTGACGGATTCCCTTGGGAACTAGAAATACATCTGCCGCCTACTTCCTTGGCAACATGTTCTACTGCTTTCTTAGCATATTCATCACCGTCAGTAATTAAAATAACGCGCCTCCGAATGCTCATTGTGTGATGTCCTTTCTTTGCCCAAGTTAAAGACTCTTCCCAAAAGGGTTAATGATGTACAAAATAAACCCATTGAAATATTGACCCCGCTATTTTTCCTAATACGATTGCCATGATTAATATAACAATCTCACCATCCAATCGGATTCTTTTGGCAAGAATGGGCAAAACGTTTAATACCTCGGTGAGGGCTGCAGCTAGCATCCCATAAAAAATTCCACCTGTAATTCCGAGAAGAATTAATGAAAAAGAAGGAATATGTAAAACAGGATCTCTCAGACTTGCACCTACCCCAGCGAGTGCTCCTAACACAACTGCCCACTCATAGTGCTGGATCATTTTCATTGTTTTACTTAGTTGCGTCAGTCTCGGGATAATCCCTAATACCGTTAGAAAAGCTACAAACCCAGAACCTACTGCCAGTCCACTTGCTATACCTAAAAAAAGAATGGATATGATCTTAATCGTCACTGATTTTTTTTATACTTTCTTTATTTTCGTGGATAATTACGTAATTATCTAAATCCATTTGATAATTAAACATTTCTACCTCAAGGGGACTGGGTTCTTCGTTTATACGTTTCTTAAAGACATGATTAAAAAAAAGAATCATTCCCATGCCTAATCCAATTGAATAGGGAATTTGAAACAGTAATGGTTTTGAATCTTTTTTTCCAGTGATGATCGTATAGATTTTTTCGTGGACACTTTTCATACTTACATCATCATGAAAATTCATTATTGCCAAAGCTGATCCAAAAAATAAGAGAAACCAAATTAAAAGGAAAAATGGCAGGTGAACTCCCTTTTTCTTATTCATGACTTCAATGATGGTTTGAGCGGGTCCAATCGTTTGAACTTCCATTCTTTCAAATTCACTTTTAATTAAGTGGATAACTTTCATGACATCGATAATGACGATATTATGATCTGTAGCTGTTAATTGATGAATGATCATAGTTTGTAGTCGTGAAAGAACTTCGTCAGGTGCAATGACTTGGGCAATATCATTTAACAATACTTTTTCATGAGGCGGAGCCTGAACACGATTCCGCATACGGATATATATTGTTTCTTCCAAAACATTCACTTCCCAAACAATGATTTCCTGTATAAATAGTATGAGTAATAAGCACTTTTTTCATGAAATCCAAAAAATACCATTAGAAACACTACAAAAAACCGTATGAATCAGAGATCCATACGGCCTTTCATTTGCTGCAATATTTTCTTTTCAAGGCGTGATACTTGCACTTGGGATATTCCAAGCCTAAGAGCGACCTCAGATTGTGTTTGGTCCTTATAATATCTTAAATAGACAATAAGTCTTTCGCGCTCATCTAATTCTCGAATAGCTTCCTTTAATGCAATTTTATCAAACCATTTGCCTTCATTACCATCGTCAATTTGGTCCAGTAGAGTTATAGGATCTCCATCATTTTCATATACAGTTTCATGTATAGAAGAAGGTGTTCTGCTGGCTTCTTGAGCGAGAATGACATCCTCAGGTGTGAGTTCAAGATGGGCTGAGATCTCGTTTACCGTTGGTATTCTGCCAAGCACTTTTGATAATTCGTCTTTCGCTTTTCGGATTTTGTTTCCCATTTCTTTCAATGATCTGCTAACCTTTACCGTTCCATCGTCACGGATAAATCGCTGGATCTCACCAATAATCATTGGGACCGCATAAGTCGAAAACTTTACATCATAGGAAAGGTCAAATTTATCCACTGATTTTAATAATCCAATACACCCAATTTGGAACAGGTCATCAGGGTCATACCCTCGATTAAGAAACCGTTGAACAACAGACCAAACAAGACGCATATTTTTTTCAACAATTAAATCCCTTGATTCTTGGTCGCCATCTTGGCTCTTTTTTATGAGCTCTTTTACTTCATGATCCTTTAAATATGTTTGACCTTTATCATTCTTAACCTCCACATCCATTGGCAAGTCTCCTTAATTGCAAAGCATTTTGCGGTTTTGTAAATGCTTTCGTAATCTAACTTCGGTTCCTCGACCTGGCTGTGAATGAACCTCTACCTCATCCATGAAATTTTCCATGATAGTAAAACCCATTCCGGAACGCTCTAAATCCGGCTTAGTTGTAAATAATGGCTGACGAGCTTCTTCCACATCTACAATTCCCAATCCAACATCCTTAATAGTTAGATCAATTAAACTATCTTCGATGATTACTTGAATATAAACAATTCCATTTGGATCATTTTCATATCCGTGAATAATTGCATTGGTTACTGCTTCTGATACAACTGTTTTAATTTCAGTCAACTCATCCATATTAGGGTCTAACTGGGCGATAAATGCGGCCACGGTTACTCGGGCAAATGACTCATTTTGACTTAGTGCACTGAATTGAAGATTCATTTCGTTCTTCATTCAGGCCACCCCCAATCTTTGCAATGCAAATTCTTCTGTCAGTTCCATTTTGATGATTTTAAATAAACCTGACATATCGAATAATCTTTGTATCGCTGGGGAAATCGCACATACCACCATTTCACCGTGGACTTGTTTAATTTGTTTGTATCTGCCCAAGATTACGCCTAATCCAGAGCTGTCCATAAAAGCGAGATGTTCCAGATTTAAGACAATATGACGAATTTCATTTTTTTCAATCACGGTTATCGCTTTTTCGCGAAGTTCATCCGCGGTGTGATGGTCTAATTCACCGCTTAAACGAATACATAGAACGTCATGTTTTGTTTCCATATCAATTTTAAGACTCACTATCCCGTCCTCCTTAATCTGGTATAGTGAGACAATTCTCTTTCGGTCTGTTAATATCCTTCTATAAATACAAAACTAGTCGCATTTCGCTAAAAGAAGTGATTTATTCGGAAGATTCGACATAACATAGGTAACTTAGATAACTATCTGCTCCAGCACCTAGGAAATTCCACTTTTCTATTTGCCGGACTTTGTGAACATCCCGAATGAACGTTTATATAAGGTCCACCATCCTGCTTCTTTTACGGTTCCACTTGCTAATAAAGGACTTTCTACAAAGACTTTTCCGTCTTTTATTAATTGAATGGTTCCTATCTTATCGCCTTTATTAATAGGAGCTTGGAGATTTTTATTTATCTTAATTTTTTGTTTGACATCCTCGGTTTTTTCACCTTTTTTTGTAAGTAGTGAAATCGGCTCGCTTGTGACTGCTTCGATTGACTTCTCCTGTCCTTTACTAATTCTTGCTTTGGCTATTATCTGGTTCCGTTTATACATTGGATGCGTTTGATATTGGTTAAAAGCATAATTAAGCATTTTTGTTACTTGGGCATTTCTTTCCTTTGAAGTAGGTGCTCCGAACACAACCGCAATGACACGCATCCCATTCTTTTGCGCTGTGGCCGTTAAGCAGTATTTTGCTTCCGCAGTAAAGCCTGTTTTTAGTCCGTCTACACCAGGGTAAAAGCGCACCAATTTATTTGTATTAACAAGCCAGAATTTTTTGTCTGTATTTTCACGAAGATAGGCTTCATACATACCAGTAAATTTCGTAATGTCTTCATATTTTAATAGTTCTTTCGCCATAATAGCCATATCATTTGCTGTGCTGAAATGACCACTAACTGGAAGTCCCGTTGTATTTTTAAAGAAAGTATGTTTTAATCCAAGTTCTTTCACTTTGTCATTCATCATGTCAACAAAAGCTTCTTCTGAGCCAGCAATTCTTTCAGCCATGGCCACAGATGCATCATTTCCAGAACCAATTGCAATTCCTCTTAGCATTTCCTTGGTGGTCATTTCTTCACCAGGTTCAAGAAAAATTTGTGACCCACCCATCGATGCTGCATACTCACTTGCACGGATTTTTTCATTCCAGGTCAGTTTTCCTTTATCAACGGCTTCCATGATTAAAAGCATGGTCATAATTTTGGTCATACTTGCGGGTGGTAACTCTTCATTTCCGTTTTTCTCATAAAGCACTTTACCTGTATCACGTTCAATTAAAATAGCGGATTTTACATTGTTGACGATATCAGCATTCTTTTTTTCTTCAGCAGCAAATGCTGATGTACTCCATAAACTTGTAAGTAAAAAAATTGTCACTATTAAAGAGACAAATCGTTTCATTCGCATAACCCTCCATTCTTTATAGCATCCATTTTTTCCAAAATTAATAACTTTATACAGTTATTTCCTCATAAACAAAATAAAAAAAAGGTGTCAGGCACCATGTGAATTTTTCACATGGTGCCTAACACCCTTTATACTCAATTTATTCGGTTATTTCTCCATGAATGAGGGTTGGTGCGTCTATTTTTGTTGCGGAAATTTTAATGTTGTTGTAAAGTCTTGTTTTTACTTCTTCGACATTTTCGAAATTGCTGTAAATGGTTACTAAGGATTCACCTTTCTTCACTTGGTCACCGATTTTCTTTCTTAGGACGAGGCCCACAGCTAAATCAATGACAGATTCCTTAGTTGCTCTTCCTGCACCAAGAATCATCGCCGCTGTTCCGACTTCATCTGCCACGATTTCGGAAACATAGCCATCCTCTTTGGCTTCAAGTTCAATAATATATTTTGCTTGCGGCATTTTCGAAGGATCATCCACAATGGACGCATCCCCGCCTTGTGAACTTAAAAATACCTTTAATTTTTCAAGCGCTGAACCATCTTTAATTACACCTTCAAGCTTGATCCGCGCATCTGCTAATGAGTCCGCCTTTTCTGCTAAGTAAACCATATGGCTGCCTAGAGTTAAACATAATTCCGTTAAATCTTCAGGACCTTCACCTTTTAATGTATCAATAGCTTCCTTTACTTCAAGGGCATTCCCAATCGCAAAACCTAGCGGTTGGCTCATATCAGAAATAACAGCCATTGTTCTTCTGCCGACATTATTTCCAATTCGCACCATTGCTTTTGCAAGTTCACGAGAATCATCAAGTGTTTTCATAAACGCACCTGCACCGGTTTTAACATCAAGAACGATGGCATCAGCACCAGCGGCGATCTTTTTACTCATGATTGAACTTGCGATTAGAGGAATACTATCGACTGTTGCTGTCACATCTCTCAATGCATAAAGTTTCTTATCTGCAGGTGTTAAATTTCCACTTTGTCCAATTACAGCAATCTTGTTTTTATTAACTAGCTCAATAAATTCTTCATTTTTAATTTCAACATGGAAGCCTTCTACCGCTTCTAATTTATCGATTGTTCCGCCAGTATGTCCTAAGCCGCGCCCTGACATCTTGGCAACAGGCACATCAAGTGCCGCAACAAGTGGTCCAAGCACTAGCGTTGTTGTGTCACCTACACCGCCGGTAGAATGTTTGTCAACTTTAATTCCCTCAATTTGCGTTAAATCAATTTGGTCACCTGATTCAACCATTGCCATAGTCAAGTCGGCTCTTTCCTGTTCAGTCATCCCTTTAAAAAAGATAGCCATAGTTAAGGCGCTTACTTGGTAATCTGGAATTGATCCGTCGGTATATCCATTAATAATAAATTTAATTTCATCTGCTGATAGTTCTTGTCCATCTCTTTTTTTCTCTATTAAGTCAACCATTCTCATCTAAATCACCACTTTACGAAAATTTCTAAAATCAGAGATAATATATTCGAACTTTTATAACTGTCTAGCTCCAGCACCTAGGGGCTTCAGCTTTTCTATTATGCGATTGTTCTAACAATTTCTTTTATATATTGAAGGAAGTCAGCTTTTACTCTTTCGGTTGTTTCAATCACCTCATCATGGGTAAGTGGCTGGTCAAGTATACCCGCCGCCATGTTTGAAATACATGAAATACCAAGTACCTTCATGCCACTGTGTCGGGCCACGATTACCTCTGGGACAGTGGACATTCCGACTGCATCTCCGCCCATCACTCGTACCATCCGAATTTCAGCTGGTGTTTCATAGACAGGTCCAGGATTACCGAAATAAACTCCTTCTTTGACATTGATATTTAGTCTGCTCGCAATCTCTCTTGCAGCAACCCGTAATTCTTTCGTATACGCCTCTGACATATCAGGGAAACGAACACCGAGTTGGGAATCATTTGGTCCGATTAACGGATTTGTTCCCATATTATTAATATGATCAGAAATAATCATTAAATCTCCTGCAGAGAAGCTTTCATTAACTCCGCCTGCAGCATTGGTCACGATTAACATGTCAACGCCTAACTCTTTCATGACGCGAACAGGGAAGGTTACTTTTTCCATACTATACCCTTCATAGAAATGGAAACGTCCTTGCATGGCAACAACTTCTACACCACTTAATAGTCCAAACACTAGTTGACCTGCATGACCCTCTACAGTCGAAATAGGGAAGTCAGGGATCTCATTGTAAGGAATTTTTACTGGGTTCTCAATTTCGTCCGCTAATACCCCTAGTCCAGAACCTAAAATTAGTCCTACCTTAGGTGTATTTGCATATTTCTGTTTTAAAAAGCGTGAAGCATTTTGAATTTTTTCAGTGTTCATTCTTCATTCCCCTTTTATTTCAATTCATTTAAAAAACTTTTTCCGTAGTTAGGTAATTTGACTTTAAAGTTATCTGCAACAGTTGCACCGAGGTCCGCAAACGTCTCTCTTAATGGGAGTTCCTTACCTTCCGTCATACCCTTGGAGTAAACTAATAAAGGTACATATTCACGTGTATGGTCCGTACCTGGTGCTACTGGGTCATTTCCGTGGTCTGCTGTAATCATTAATAAATCGTCTTCTTTCAACTTCGCGAACACTTCTGGAAGACGTGCATCATATTCTTCCAAAGCTTTCCCATAGCCCTCAGGGTCCCGGCGATGGCCATATAAAGCATCAAAATCAACCAGATTTAAAAAACTAATTCCTGTAAAATCCATTTCTAAGGTTTCAACAAGCTTATCCATACCATCCATATTAGAAACTGTTCTTAGAGATTTAGTCACGCCTTCACCGTCATATATATCGGATATTTTTCCAATTGCAATACAATCGAAGCCGCTATCTTTTAATTCACTCATCACTGTCCGGTCAAATGGTTTAAGTGCGTAATCGTGACGGTTCGAGGTACGTTTAAAGTTTCCTGGTTCGCCTAAGAATGGGCGGGCAATCACACGTCCAACCATATACTTTTCATCAAGCGTTAATTCACGGGCAATTTTACAAATTTTATATAGCTCATCAAGTGGAACAATTTCCTCGTGTGCTGCAATTTGAAGAACGGAATCAGCTGAAGTATAGACGATCAATGCCCCTGTCTTCATATGCTCTTCGCCCAACTCATCAAGTATTTCTGTTCCGCTTGCCGGCTTATTCCCAATAATTTTCCTTCCTGTACGCTTTTCTATTTCCGAAAGAAGCTCATCTGGAAAACCCTCTGGGAACACTTGGAAAGGTGTTTGAATGTTTAAACCCATGATTTCCCAGTGTCCTGTCATGGTATCCTTACCATTAGAAGCTTCCATCATTTTTGTATAAAACGCTAATGGCTTCACTGCTTTTTCAATTCCTTTTATTTCACGAATATTGCTTAAGCCTAACTTACCCATATTTGGCATGTTAAGACCGTTCATCCGTTCCGCAATATGACCAAAAGTGTCTGCACCTTTGTCCCCAAACTTTTCTGCATCCGGTGCTTCTCCAATCCCAACCGAATCCATCACAATAATAAAAATTCGTTTATATGTATTTGCAGCCATTCAATTCTTCCTCCTTTATCCATAGAAAACGTTTGCAAATATAAAAATTACACATAAATATGATGCCCTCATTATTTAGGTTTATGAAAAATCTATTTGTCAGAAGTCTGACATCTATATTGTACTAAATGTTTCAGAAATTACAAGAAAAAAAGCCACCAAAATTTAGGCAGCTTTTTGACAATTTTACGTTTTTTTAGATTCTCCTACTCTATTAAGCTCGTGGATGAAATTTACTATATACGTCTTTTATCTTTGTTTTCGTAACCTGTGTATATATTTGAGTGGTTGAGATATCTGCATGACCTAACATTTCCTGAACTGCTCGTAAATCAGCCCCATTTTCTATCAAATGCGTGGCAAACGAATGACGAAGGGTATGTGGGGTAAGTTCCTTATTGATGCCTGCTTCTTTTGTAAGCTTTTTCAAAATTTTCCAAAACCCTTGGCGTGTCAACCTTTTCCCTTGATGGTTTAAAAACAAAGCATGATCCTGATGCTTTGTGGTTACAAAACGCGGTCTTCCTTCTTCTAGATAATGTTTTATTGCCTCAGAAGCTGTTCTTCCAATCGGAATGATTCTTTCTTTATTCCCAGTACAGCGCACAAATCCCATCATTAACTGAACATTATCAATCTCAAGACCTATTAGTTCACTAACCCGGATCCCTGTTGCATACAACAGTTCAAGCATCGCCTTGTCCCTTATTCCAAAATGATCATGTGGTTGTGGTGTCTCTAGCAGGATTTCTACTTCCTTCAAACTTAATACAGTTGGAAGGGACCTTTCAAGCCTTGGTGTTTCAATTTGAACGGAAGGATCTTGATCTGTTTCCTTTGCCCTTAATAAAAATTGATGAAATGCTCTTACGGAAGCGATGTGTCTTGCCAAGGTTTTCTGTGATCTTCCTTGTTCATTTAAAAATCTTAAAAAGTGAATGATATGGACACGTTGTACATCATTTAAAGTCATGACCGATTCCACATTTTTTAAATAATGAAGATAACTTTTTAAATCTCGCTCATATGCCATAATTGTATTATTAGATAAACCTTTTTCTACGATTAAGTAATGCATAAAATCCTTTAATTGCTCGTCCATCGCATTTACTCCCCATTTAAATAAAACAACATCAACCGATCAAACAAAGAAGAATTATCCTCATTTACTGTGTTTGAAACCTTGAGAGAGGCTCCTTCCGGTTCATCATAGCGATGATAATTTTGATATTCTTCATTTACCAACATGATACCATAATAAAAAAGAATCGTGCATCCTGTGAATATAATAAAAACTTTTAAGGTTTTTAGTGCTGCTTTTATAAATTGGCCCATTCTACATCCCCCTATTTTCAGGTCGTCTAGTAAAATGTATGCCAAAACGGACAATTTTTATACATAGTCATTGGTATAAAAGGAGAAAAGAAAAAAGCCCCTTTTCAAGGAGAGCTTCTTTGGTTAATCAGTTTTTTCTTCATCTTTCACTTTATCCTGGCATCGGTAACAGATTCCATGAAAAGTGAGACGATGGTCTTTTATTTTAAAATTCCATTTACGTTCCACAACGGCTTCTACATCTTCTAGTAAATCCTCTTGAATTTCATCAACGGCACCGCATTCAATACAAACTAGATGGTGATGAAAATGGGCCGCACCTTCCTGCCTGAGGTCATAGCGGGAAACCCCATCCCCAAAATTTATTTTATCAACAATTTTTAATTCCGTTAATAATTCCAACGTTCGATAAACAGTTGCTAAACCAATTTCAGGCGATTTTTCTTTTACGAGGAGGTATACATCTTCCGCACTTAAATGATCCTCTTCATTTTCTAATAAAACCCGAACTGTTGCCTCACGCTGAGGTGTTAGTTTATAACTTGCGGAATGCAACTGTTTTTTTATTCTCTCAATTCTAGTTTCCATCCTGAAGTCCCTCCCTCGCCACTGTTAATTCTCATTATAACAGATGACAATTGAGAATCAAAATAAAATTATTATAAATAACAACAAACAATCATTGATAATAATTATTATAAGGTAATTACTTCAAACTAGTTGAAGTTACGATGGTTTTCATTAACCATGGCGAAAGATAGGCCTCGATACCGGATGCAGCAGATATAAATATCACGGCTATAATCAAGGCAAAAATATATCTCTTAAAAAAAGGAAGGATTGGCTGGGCATATTTTTTCATAAATTGTTTTTTTATCATTCGAAGTGAGAAAATCACTGATAATGCTGCCATCAATATAAAGACGGGAATAATAATCAAATTCTGCGGTAATATGGAAACAAAGGCTAGCATAAATCCCTGCCAGCCCATTTGACTGACTAGGAAACCAACAGTAAATCCCACTACCATTCCTTTAATAAATAATAGAATGAGAATAACCGGCAAACCAATGATTGAAATACCTAGGATCCACATGAGCCCAATAAACTTACTATTATGGAATAAGCTTTGTAAGAATAAATCACTGTCTTCGGCATCTTTTCCACTTGAGACTTGGCCAAAAAATTGGGATAAATAGTAGAATAAATCTTCCTTCTGAGTAATGCTCATACTATTTACGACAATGGCCCCAAAGATTACTCCCATCAAAAATAAGACGACAATAAACAAAAATATTGAGGAATGCTCACGGAAATAACTAGCGGCATCGGACTGGTACAATCGTTTTTTCATTTGCGTTTCCTCCCACTATTCTCGATTCAGTTAATACATTGTATGCCAGTCTAGTATTTCTATGACCAATTTTTAATAGATTTAAAAATAACCCCCGGTAACTTTGAACTGTGACCCATAAAGTGGACAGTTTAAAAAAGACCTTTTTATGCAGCTAGTAGATGACTCCGGTATTGGACCGGAGTCATTTTATTTA
>NZ_JBALSN010000344.1:0-4459 GCF_036966985.1 Neobacillus drentensis
AAACAGTAAATCGGTCGCCGTTTCATTTCGAGTCGCGGGTATGCCCCCTACAACTAATTTTCCATTCCAATTGTCTGGGACACGAATGACAAATTTGGCATCGTCAAAGATACCATTGACTTGGACGCCACTTACTGACGCAGGTTTGTACATGTTATACCAACCAGTTCCTTCTTCTTGATTCCCCCAATTAAAAGGAGCCAGTCCTAAATTCCCAAAAACAGTGGCTGCTGCATATTGAGCCGGATTTTTTGTTGTTAACCAATTTCCGTTTGTTCCATCAAACTTGCTCACCGTTACGGCTTGTGCCCCCGATACTTCTGAAGAAGAGGAAGCAGAAACACTCTTTTGCAAGAAATTCTGAGGAGCAAGCGGAAACAATAAAGCAGAGGCAGCAGCTATCGTTAGGAGTTTACCTTTCATCAAAAAATCCCCTCCGATTCTAAATTCTGAAATAATGGTTTTTAAAAATATAGATTGAATGAGTCACATTACACTGATAAACTGTTAGCCAGGAATTCCGGACTAATTGTAAAATTGGCATCAGTTTTTCCCTTCACTTCCTCAATGGTAACCCCTTCTTGTGTTTCCACTAGAACCATTCCTTCAGGCGTAAAATCAAATACAGCTAACTCAGTAATTAAGCGATGGACACCTCCTTTCCCTGTTAAAGGAAGGGTGCATTCTTCTTTAATTTTAGACTCGCCATATTTATTGACATGTTCCATAATCACAACAATGCGTTTAGCACCATTTACAAGGTCCATCGCTCCGCCCATACCCTTAACCATTTTCCCTGGGATCATCCAGTTGGCAAGATCTCCGCTTTCCGAAACCTCCATCCCTCCAAGAATGGCTAAATCAATATGGCCGCCGCGGATCATGGCAAAGGACTCGGCGCTATCAAAATAAGAGGCGCCATTCACTGCTGTTACCGTTTCTTTCCCTGCGTTGATTAAATCAGGATCGACATGTTCCTCATCAGGATAGGGCCCGATTCCCAACAGACCATTTTCTGATTGAAGCAAAACACTGTATTCGGCAGGTATTTCATTTGCTAATAGCGTTGGTATTCCAATACCCAAATTGACATTCATCCCATCTTGTATTTCCTGCACTGCCCTTTTGATAATTTTTTGACGTACATCCATGGATAATTTCTCCTCTCTATGCTTGAATAACTGTCCGTCTCTCAATTCTCTTTTCATAACTTTCCCCTGCTAAAAGTCGCTGAACATACACGCTTGGTGTATGTATGTGGTCTGGATTTAGTTCACCAGCACCGACAATTTCTTCTACCTCTGCAATCGTTATTTTTCCAGCCATTGCTGCCAACGGGTTAAAATTTCTGGCTGTTTTGTGGTAAACTAAATTCCCTAACGAATCCGCTTTCCAAGCCATAACTAAAGAAAAATCGCCAACAATGGCTTTTTCAAGGATATAGGTTTTTCCGTCAAAGTTTTTATGTTCTTTTCCTTCAGCGATCGGTGTTCCAACTCCGGTAGCTGTATAGAATCCTGGAATGCCGGCACCGCCTGCACGGATTCGTTCAGCCAAGGTACCTTGTGGCACGAGTTCCACTTCTAATTCCCCGCTTAAAAATTGTTGTTCAAAAATCTTGTTCTCTCCAACATAGGAAGAAATCATTTTTTTAATTTGTTTATTCGCAAGTAATAATCCGAGTCCCCAATCGTCGACACCACAATTATTACTAACAATCGTTAAATCTTTAACACCTTTATCTCGTAAAGCTAGAATTGCCTTTTCTGGTATCCCACAAAGGCCGAATCCGCCGACAATAATCGTGGCTCCGTCATGGATATCCTCGATGGCTTTTTCAAACGAATCAATTATTTTTCCATTCTTCATTCTCTTTTCCCCTTTTTTATAGAATCATGTTCCGAAACATGCAACGATTATTCGGATAACGGATTCGTTAATCAACATGTATGAACGGTACAACTTTATAACAGAAAACGTTTACAACAATCTAACCTCCTATTCTATAAAGTCCCTGATAATCATTTAGTAGCAAGTTTTATGCCAAATATATTTTATTATTCAGAATTAATAAAATAGGTAGAAATACATAAGTAGCAAACATTTTTCTATGTTCTTGGTTAAATACTTTCCGTTTTTTCGGAATTAAAGTTATACAGCTTTTCCGGAAAACGGGAATCTTCCGGTTTTTCGGAAATAACCTTGGCTAGTAATCAGCGTAGAAGAAATCAAAAAAGGGTTAGTCCCTCTAAGTAATGAGAGACTGACCCCAATGTTTTTGTTAAAACTTAATCGTGCTAAGAGGAGCGAAATCCTCGCAAAAAAACCTCCTCAAACGAGAAGGGATTACTCTTTTTCCGTAATAAACCAACCCTCAGGTTTTTTTTCTATTTTAAAAATATCTTCATCGAATTTTTTACGTAATGCTTTATATTCCTCATTTTCAATTTTAATCTCTGAAACTCTAATTTGTTTTAGTGTAATTTCGGGCTTTTTGAGTTCAAATATCAAATCTTTAAAAATAAAATAGGTTCTTTTTCGTTCCATTCTCTCCACTTCCTTCCTTAATATTACCTACCTATAGAATTAGGTAAAAATGAATGAAACCCATGAAAACTCTTTTAAATTTAATTGTAACAAAAGGTCCCTACTCATTCAATAAATGTATAGTAAGCTGGATAAGGAAGATGTCTAAATATTAAAAATTTATGGAGAAAGCAAAACTATTCATGAATCATTTTGTAATTTTTTGAGCAACTGGAAAATCTGACCTCTATGATGGGATTCATGTTCAATCAAATGATACACAACCCACTCAGGTGTGACATCGTATTGTTCCAGTACTCTAGGCTTACGCCAATCTGTTAGGTCCATTGAACGAAAATGGGAAAGAAATACTTCACGAACCTTATTAAGGCGGTAAAAATGTTCTTCTAAACTTTGTCCCTCCATGTGGGCTAAAGAGCCATCTTCGGACCGATGTTCTAACGGAAACATCGAACGTATTTCGGGATCCCAATCGGTAACTAGTACCTCTTCATATAACCAATCTGCCTCGATTAAGGCGATGTGATACAACAACGAGCCAATTGTTTGTCTTTCATCCATTTTGGTATCGAGAATCGTTTGGCTAATACCAGTTAATTCTGTTAAAAGAGTACGGCGAACATCCTCTAAACACCATAGCCATCGGCCAATCTCTTCATTAAATCCTGGTAATGGAGATACTAGTAAACTTCTTCTATCCAATAAGATCATCCTTCTCTTAATTTTTTTAGTTTCATTCGTCGTTGAATATGTGGGACTTATGAGCGAATTTTGGGCTCCAATGAGCGAATATTAGGCCTCAATGAGCGAATTATATGATTCAATGAGCGAATATCATGGATTAATGAGCGAATTTGAAAAACAACAATCTATTAACTCCTATCTTTGATCAATAACTTATAAAAAAAGATGCTTTACAGGGCATCTTTCTATGAATTCCAAATGTTTAACTTGTAATTACTTTTCATATAGATAATAATCCTGGGAATGGTAACTTCTAAATCCACACGATTCGTACAACCTTAGGGCATGGGCGTTTTTGGCCTCAACCTCGAGAAAAATAGGCAATCCTTTTTTATGCTCCATGATTACCACATTTGATAACGCTTTTCTCCCGATCCCTCTTCCCTGCAGTTCAGGAAAAACCGCAAAACCATAGATCCAAGCCTCTCCATTCGATTCGGAAACTCGCATTTTCCCAGCTGTTTTTCCTTCTGATTCAATAATGAAACGTTCGTCACTGCTAGTCTCCCTAATCGTTTGGTTAAACTCCCGTGCAGAATCTTCGTTGATACCAAACCCTAATACTTCGAGTTGGATTTCGGCTTCCCAATCTTCTTCAGTCAGAGACGGTCTAAGGGTTACGGACTGATCCTCAGTCATATCCTTTTCT
This sequence comes from Neobacillus drentensis, assembly GCF_036966985.1. Taxonomy (GTDB): domain Bacteria; phylum Bacillota; class Bacilli; order Bacillales; family Cytobacillaceae; genus Neobacillus; species Neobacillus drentensis_E. Next base: position 3,941 of record NZ_JBALSN010000344.1, read on the forward strand.
TGCCATTTCATTTGATACTCTGCAACTGAAAAAGCACAAGGAATATTCTTTAAAAACTGCTTGGCAGATTGAGATTCTGTTGGAGCATTTAACAAAATCGTAGTATATCGTTTTTTCGAATCGATTAGTCCCTTATCCATCAACTCAGAAAAGATCCCTTTCCTTCGGTAATTGGGGTGCACCATTCCGCATAATTCAACTTTATCTCCAAAACCATAGATGCCAAGAAAGCCGACAAGCTTACCATCTTCATAATGGAATAAGTCTTCCTTTTGCTTTCCAATCCGATTTTCTAGCATATCAAAATTAAGCTTCAAGTCGAATCCGCCCTCTTTTTCGCAGACCGCCTGAAGTGCTTTTATTTCCAATATATTTTCTTTTGTTAGCATGCATTTCACCCCTGTTCATATTCACCTATTCCTATTCTTGATGATAAGTTGTCATTCCTTCTTTTTTTAAAATCTTTCGTTGTTTTGATTATTAGTGCAATAATAAAAATGGGATAGCCGCAGCCATCCC
>NZ_JBALSN010000345.1:0-5241 GCF_036966985.1 Neobacillus drentensis
CCTTATTATTTAACCGCATTAGTAGCTCTTTTAGGACCTATTAAACGAATTTCTGGATCTGCTCGGATTAGTTATCCGGAACGAACCATCACTAGTAAACCTAAAGAAGGAACCAAAATTCAAGTATCCACCCCTACACATCTATCAGGTGTGATCGATTTTGTCTCAGGTGTCATCGGAACCATTACAACAAGCTTTGATGCCTTTGGCGGAACATCCCTGCCACCTATCGAAGTCTATGGCAGTGAAGGTACTTTACTCGTTCCTGATCCAAATACGTTTAGCGGTCCTGTACGGATAAGAAAACGTGACGAAAAAGAATTCGCGGAGGTTCCGCTTTCTTATGGATTTGCCCAAAACAGCAGAGGGCTTGGTGTCGCTGATATGGCAAAAGCGATCCTCGAAGACGTCAACTATCGAGCAAATGGCGAATTAGCATACCATGTTTTAGAAGCGATGCACGGACTAATTGAATCATCGAAAAAAGGAACACACTATATCATGGAAAGCACCTGTGACAGACCTGAATCTGAGTCTGAAGTATTACAGTTTGCTGAAGAATTTTAGAGTGCTTACCATACTTATTTTGATTCTTTCTCAGAAAAATAAGAGTCTTCTTTTGTATGGGGAGACTCTTTCCTGTTCTCTGTGCTAAGGTGTGTTTTCGAATAAGACAATCCTAAACTATCTAAACATAAAAAAGTCTTAACTCCTTTAAGCAGTTAAGACTTTATAATATTTATTATTTATTGTTCAGGGTTGAATCATATTTTAGCAATCATTAAATCTATTAATCCTAACTTTTCAAGGATCCTTTTAACCAAGGTCTATGCCGATAAGGACCAATTGGAATTTGGATTAGACTGGTTAGTCCATGTGGTTCCATTTTGTAAATCTCATCACACAAGTTTGCATCAAATCCGAGAAGTGGGTGCCCTCCCATTCCAAGGGCAGAGGCCGCTAACAGTAACCGTTGCACGAGCATGCCTGCTTCCATTTGTTGGATTCGATATCCTCTGTATCCCAGGGCCGTTCTGAACGATTCCCTATCTCCTGCCACATGTAGGCAAAGCGGTACTTGAAGTAAATTAACATTATCTAGAGACATTCCGGATTGCAACTGGAGTCGATAATCTCCAGGATGTACCTTTCGTAACTCATGAGTAGTGCTGTCATAATAATAGGCTCCATTTGGAATACCTTCAACATTATATAAACAGCCATACAATGAAACACGAGGCTCGTTCTTCCAATTTGCTCCATCCAAATCATTCCGATACGAGAAGGATGCGGTCGCTTCCTGCATTAGTGTGGCCAGTTGAATTTGACTCACCTTTCCCAAAACAAAATCCATATCCAGTGAAAATCTCTTTCGGCAGGCTGACGCCAAATCATAAGATAATCGGTTCACTTGAGGCAGAGCTTCCGCTTGACCGTCAAAATTCAAACTCTCCTTCGCCTCAATGAACCGAAACGTTTGCGTTGTTTCCAGCAAGGACGCTTCATTCAATTTGGTCAACATCGGATACTCTTTGACCCTCTTTGACCGGACGTAATGATTGGGCTGAATCGCTGTTAATTCTCGGCACAATTCTGCGGAAGTGATGTCTATTTCATTCCCATTTGTAGACCAGATCGTTGGTTCTACGGAAAGCGGAATAACCGCATAAACACTCTCCTCCTGTTCGGAAAGCCCAACAAGATGGTTAATGGCCCGATCAAGAAACTGGAAGTAAACCCCCGTTGCAAAGCCAAAACGTTTCGCCACTTCCAGCAACTGTCCAATCACCACGCCGGCATCCAACCCTTGCAGACGGTAAGAAAAGTTATTGTATTTAAAGAAATTTTTCCAAAACAAGGTCGACACAAACACAGAACCAAAACAAGAAGACACATCACAACGATTCCCAAGTGCACGGGCTAGATATGAATCAAAATTTCCTTCTCGTAACAATACCAAGCGGTGATGAGCCACATCATAATGGTACACCCCAACAGGCAAATCCTCTATCTTAAGATAAACATATAATTCGTTTGGATATAATGCCCCGCCAGAAGGAGCGAACCGCCGATACGACTGTACTAGATTCGCCGATACAGCTGTGGAATCCAAGGAAAAGACTGACTGGCTAACTTGTGTAAGACCATATACATACCAGAGAAAATGACCAATTTTGCGAAGATCAGGCTTTATGGGCGGTTCTAGTTCCTCAAGTGTTAGCGGTACTTCAAGAGAAAATGGTACTTCTGGCAAGCCGCGGTAAAGCTTATAAGGAAGTGGCGCATCTTCCCAATCCACTTCCCAATTAGGTACGCTTGCCTTATCAATGTCAAAATGTAAATTGAGCAAAAACTCCTCTAGACTCATCCTCCTTGCCTCCTAGTCGCCGCTTATGGAAACGGATGTGGATGTGGGTTTAGTTGATCAAGTGTCAACGGTTGTTTTGAGTATCCGAGTTCCATCGGTACCCGGAGCACCCGCTCTAGCCCAGTTACGCGGGTAAGATGTTGTCCGAATGTCATCGGCAGCATCCCCGGAATCAGTACCTTCACGCAATAAAGTCCGTTCCGTTTCAATTCTGGTGCCGTCTGGTCAACCACAATCACATCAAGATTTAATTGACGAAAAACTTGAAGAATGTCTTGCAGTTCATCTGTAAGGTCGGTATGCCTCGACATCCACTTAAATTCCTCTGCAAATGTTCTTAGTGAACGATTATCTTCAAGTAAAAAATCCAGACGCTTTTCCGCTTGCGGCAAACCGTACAGCATGCCATGATCATCCATCTGTTGGACCAGAGATGAATCTTGCAGCATACGGCTATACTCTTCCTGGTTCGACTCCAATTTCTCATCTAGGGTCAGCATCATGCCAGCCAACTCATGGACCGCACTTTTAACCGCCCTTATCGGGTCAAGATGTGCACCAGCAGCACAGATAAGATTCAATCCCTTTTCTTTCCTGTTTTTAGCAATCGCACAAATACTCGGAATTCCGTGCTCCATCGTCGAATTATACAAATACAAATCATATCCTGCGACTGCCCGCATACGTTCGATCATTAACTGCAATTCTTGGTCGTCAGCAGAAGATGGGTCAAGTCGCGGCAGTTTCAGTTGTGCGTACCAAGTCATCAGAAATGAATCCCGCTCCACCACTTCCATAATTCCGTAGAAAATAGCCTCTTCCAAACTCCCCCCTAAGGCGCATCCGTTGGAAGTTTCATAGACAAATCCACGCTGCCCACCGCCCAAGCNNCTTCCAAAAACGAATGACCCCATACCCAATTCATTGGTTTTTCAGGATTAAACGGTTGAAAAGGAAAACCAAGCTGCTCATACTGTTCCTTTGCATGTACACCTACTTTAATCGGATTGAGTGCCCTATTTTGCAAATTGCGGAAACTATCAAAGACAACGGTACGTTTCCCGCGTGGCTCTAGACCGCAGTACCGCTCCAGTCCTTCTAAAATAGCAGTCAACTCACTTACCTCATATGAATTTGTCCTGCCTGCTGTTCCCTCATCCCCCTCGAACAAAGGCAGATTTACACTGACATCGGCAAAGGGTGGCACTAAATCGACCATTTTACCATTCAAAAGGCCAGTTCGATGATCTAAATAGTCTTTAGTTAAAACTTTATTTAGATCTTCCAACGAACGACAGCGATAACTGTCGGGGCTGACCTTAGGACTTGGCTGCAATGAGATTCGAGCAGTTTTTTCCGAATCATCGGGTAATTGGCTGCAAACTGGACACAACGGGTCAGGGAGAAAGGAATGCCATGAACTCGATAATGTTTTCAAATTGATTAAACATACCTGGCCGTCCGAAAGAGCATGATTACCTTGTAAAATTCGTTTAACCTCCGCCCTGAGTTGATAGGCCAGTTGCGAGAGTCCCGTGTTCGATACAAATCCTTCAGGCTGCATGCTTCTAAACTCCTTCAGCCTTTGCTGAATCCCCCACATCTCTTTTCGGTCGCGTCCAGCCATGAGACGTCTCAAATCCGCGCACTGAGAACACCCCGGGGTCCCTGGTCGAACTAGCGGCCCCACCACACCCTCTCCAAATGATAGGAAGCCTCGCAGCCAAGGCGTCCCTGTTCGTCGAAACATCTCTTCTGCCTTTTGATGAACAGAAGGATTCCAGGCATCCTGAAGAACCAGAGCCAAATCAGTTTTTTTCGGTACCACCGCTTCGAATTCGGACTGGCGAACTACATGGTAATGGGCGAAAAGTTCTTCGCACACACTTTCTGCCACCACCCCTTCTCCTATAACCAAAACGACAGCAGCGCTCACCCAAATTCCTCCTCTCGAAGAAACACTCCGAACACCCCAGCCAAACCTTCTTTTAAAAATGGTTCAATTTCTTGTTCAAACACCGAAAGCTGCTTATGATTTTGCTTCAAGACATCCATAGCGGACTGCAAGTCCTCGGATTGTATCCTCTCTTCACAAGCAGGGATGACAATGCTTTGTGACACCTTTTCTTCAAGACGCAAGGACGATTCATCAAATGCTTGCGATGTAATGCTGCCTTCCGGGTTTTGTACTTTGTTAAGAGCTTGTTGTAACACATTTCGTAACGCCATTGTTATATTCAAATCTACGCTGCGAAACCATCCGTCACTCGTACTGACCCATACCACAGGGAAACCAGACACTTCCTCTCCTAACCCGATAAGCGGTGCTCCCTGCATCGTAGTTAGTGACTGCAAATAAAACCGGCAACGTTCATCCTCTACAGCACTCAACTGTACCCGCGAGATCGATAACTTCTGATCACGCTGTTGAATGTTCAATTCTTTGTCCAAACACTTTTGTAACCCACGGCAAACACCTTCTGCAAACGTTTCTCCTGCACCANNTCCCATTCTAGTTTTCTACCCTCTGCTTTCTGATATGGAAGTAGATTTGTAACGCACAAATCAATCATTCGTGAAGCATATGCTTCAATCCCAGCCAGACCAGCTTCCCTTCGTGCCTCTTCATGTGTCAGACCTGAACAAACAATATCACTTAACAGTTCAGCAGGTCCCTCCGACAACAGATCGACTGCCTGAACACGACACTGAGCTAACGGCAGCTGTATTAATTCCTCCTCCCCCCATCGATGGAAAATCCCCGCCTCCTTTGATGTCAACTGGTAGAAGTATAGAAGCAACTTACTTGGCTCACCAGTGCTTAATTCCTGTTCAAGTCGTCTATCATAATCGCCAACCCATTTAGTTGATAT
>NZ_JBALSN010000346.1:0-1944 GCF_036966985.1 Neobacillus drentensis
TCTTATCCATACTTCTGCTGCTATATTAGGACTTTCAGCAATCATTGTGAAATCAGCGTTATTGTTTTCTGTCTTCAAATACGTTGGTGCTGTTTATTTAATTTATCTTGGTATTAAGGCATTATGGTCTTTGAAGAAAAAGGGTGAAGCTGCAAGTATTGAGATGGATATAAAAAGCCAGTTTAAAAACACCTCTTGTTTTAAACAAGGATTCCTTACCAATATCTTAAATCCCAAAGTTGCTGTCTTTTTCTTAACCTTTTTACCTCAATTCGTGGATTCTGGCAACAATACCATTATACCGTTTCTTATAATGGGTTTCACATATACTATTTTGACTGCCATATGGTTTTTACTTTATGTCTCTTTAATTAATCAGATTAGTGCTTTTATGAAAAAACCTAAAACACAAAATATTATCGAAGGAATCACAGGTACTATACTGATTGGCTTTGGTATAAAACTAGCCCTTGAAAAGGCTCATAATTAGATGATTTTTCTTTATATTGTAAGACCCTTGATTTTACAAAATCGAAGGGTCTTATTTTTTGACATTTTTTTATAAACTCGTTTAAGTGCAATCCTTCACAATTCTGCTATGTAATTATAATAAAAGGATGAAACCATTTCGATTCCATCCTTATCTAATATTCTTTTCTTTTGGTCACAACAAAAAACCTCCTATATCGTTAAGTACTAAAGTCAATAATCGGTGTAATTTCTTACATGACCGTTATACTGACCGTTAGACTAAAACGATATAAGAGGTTGAAAAATGCCAGGTAGGCGATAGTTTTTTACGCGCCTTAGAGGATTCGAACCTCTGACCCTACGCTTAGAAGGCGTATGCTCTATCCAGCTGAGCTAAAGGCGCATTTATGGCTCCGCAGGTAGGACTCGAACCTACGACCGATCGGTTAACAGCCGATAGCTCTACCACTGAGCTACTGCGGAACAATATGGTGGGCCTAAATGGACTCGAACCATCGACCTCACGCTTATCAGGCGTGCGCTCTAACCAGCTGAGCTATAGGCCCATATTTATGTGGAGCGGGTGATGAGAATCGAACTCACAACATCAGCTTGGAAGGCTGAGGTTTTACCACTAAACTACACCCGCATTTCTTAAATTGGAGGCAACACCCGGACTTGAACCGGGGATAAAAGTTTTGCAGACCTCGACCTAAAGTGCGATGCCTTACCGCTTGGCTATAGCCAAATAACTTATAAAATAAATGGGGCGGCTGATGGGAATCGAACCCACGAATGTCGGAACCACAATCCGATGCGTTAACCACTTCGCCACAACCGCCATTATAGAATCATTTGGCAGGGGTAGTAGGAATTGAACCCACACCAAAGGTTTTGGAGACCTTCGTTCTACCTTTAAACTATACCCCTATACATGGTGGAGGGGGACGGATTCGAACCGCCGAACCCTGAGGGAGCGGATTTACAGTCCGCCGCGTTTAGCCACTTCGCTACCCCTCCATATAAAAAGGTGGCTCAGGACGGAATCGAACCGCCGACACAAGGATTTTCAGTCCTTTGCTCTACCAACTGAGCTACTGAGCCACACAAAAATCTATATCAACAGCAGTTACCTACTGGCATAAAAGTACGGTCCGGACGGGACTCGAACCCGCGACCTCCTGCGTGACAGGCAGGCATTCTAACCAACTGAACTACCGGACCATATTGCGGGGACAGGATTTGAACCTGCGACCTTCGGGTTATGAGCCCGACGAGCTACCAGACTGCTCCACCCCGCGATAATAGAAATTATTAATTTTGGAGCATGCTCCATATTTTGTTACTGACCGCCCCGATTTCAGAAAGCTTATTCAAGCAGCGGCTCAATCGTTGCGCTGTAGATGATTCGAAGTAGCATATTCGAACGTGCTCCACCCCGCGACAATAAAAATAATGGAGGAGGAAGAGGGA
>NZ_JBALSN010000347.1:0-1230 GCF_036966985.1 Neobacillus drentensis
AATCAGGACTTGACTCTCAATTAAACAGGAATTCGGCGGAAAAAGTTACGAAGTTGGCGAAATCCGTCCCCAGTTTCGCGGAATAAATCCGAAAGTTTGCGGAATCCAGGGACGAATTGGCGGAATCAATAAGAAAAGTGCAAAACCCGGTGTGGATTTGCACTTTAATAATTTCTACCCGATACGGAAAAACGTATCTTAAGAGCAGTGTTTCTTTCTGTAAAAGAACCAGCACTGGTTCAACATCTTGATCTGATAGCGATCTTTCTCATAAAAAGCTCTTTTCATTTGGTTTTGCAACCAAGTTGGCATAATAAAACCTCCCGAAAAGTACTAAAGGTATATACAATATATGCTATAATAGGTTGTCATGTTCGCATAGAAAGAGAGGGACCCAAAATGGAACAACAACAACTTCAATTATTAGTTGAAAAGATATCTGTTGAGTCATTTGGGAAGCCGTTTTTGCATCAAGCATCCTTCAATCCAAGACTAAGATCAACTGGCGGCAGATACCTTCTTGGAACACATAATATTGAGATCAATAGAAAATATTACGACCAGCTTGGCGAACAAGAATTAATAGGGATTATTAAACATGAACTATGCCATTATCACCTTCACCTAGAAGGGAAGGGGTATCAGCATAAGGACCAAGATTTTAAGCATCTATTAAAAAAAGTTGGCGCACCACGATTTTGTGCACAACTGCCAGATATAAAAGTAAAACGAACCTCGAAAAGGATCCTTCTGTATCAGTGTACGAAATGTCAGCAATCATACAGAAGAAAAAGAAGCATTGATACTAGTAGATATGTGTGTGGAAAATGTAGAGGGAAATTGACGAAAGTAAAAGAAATAACCTTAGGATAAGGGAAGAATTTGAAAAAAACTTTCTTTAAAAACTATGTTGACTTTCTATTGTATCGTCATTATAATGTAAAGAGTCGATAAGGTAATTGCCTTATTGAAAGAGATTATTCCGCAGTAGCTCAGTGGTAGAGCTATCGGCTGTTAACCGATCGGTCGTAGGTTCGAGTCCTACCTGCGGAGCCATATGGGGAAGTACTCAAGAGGCTGAAGAGGCGCCCCTGCTAAGGGTGTAGGTCGGGTGACCGGCGCGAGGGTTCAAATCCCTCCTTCTCCGCCATATCTTATGGCCCCTTGGTCAAGCGGTTAAGACACCTCCCTTTCACGGAGGTAACACGGGTTCGAGTCCCGTAGGGGTCA
>NZ_JBALSN010000347.1:1339-1618 GCF_036966985.1 Neobacillus drentensis
AATTCGATTGTAGTCAATATTTAACTGGGCTGCTAAACTTCTATTGATGTATCATGAATTTTCTACAGTATATAGAAATTGTCCCCCTTAATTCCTATTAATTTAGCCCAATATACCCACTTGGATTTGCCAAACCACATACCGGAAAACGGATAGTTTTTACCTTATAACACTATATCAACATAATATTTTTTAGTCTTCCCTTTTTGAAACCCCGTTGATAACGCTTACATTTCCACGTTTTAGGCTTATTTTGAATTATATATCTAATAACATTTT
>NZ_JBALSN010000348.1:0-3369 GCF_036966985.1 Neobacillus drentensis
GTCAAAAAATTCTGGTGCAACCGAAAGATAAAACATACGATTTTCCTCTAATATCAAGATCTTCTTCCCGCTGCTTCACTAATTGAAGTAGTTGTTGATAATCTTCTTTACGGGTTACATCCAATCTACTGTAGCGGAAGTTTTCTAAAAATCCCCCAGATTTGCTGCCTCATGTTCTAAGCGGCGTGAAAAGTCTAATATAGAGTCCTTCACTTTTTCTTGAAAATCTGAATGAGAAAGATTCCCTCTACCGAGCCCAATAATAGATATGGACTGCGGTAACTTTTGATCAACATACAAGTTGTATAGAGCTGGGAAAATCTTTCTCTTTGCTAAATCCCCAGTTGCTCCAAATAAGACAAAGGTCATTGACTCCATTATTAATCCCCCAAGTTCGTATTCTGATTTCTCCCATTTTCTAGCTTCGTTTGGTTGCAAGCATTTTATCTTTAATGGTAATAACAATATCTGCCATTCCTACAAATAATCCGTTATCAACTACACCTGGTATGTGGTTCAGGTTTTTCTCTAACTCTCCTGGATGTGTAATTTCTTGAAAACTGCTGTCTATAATATAGTTTCCGTTATCTGTTAGATAAGGGGCCCCATCCTTTTGTCTCAGCTTCGGACTTCCTCCAAGTTCCCTGATATGTTTTACTGTCATTTCGTAACCAAATGGGACCACTTCTATCGGCAATGGAAAAGTTCCTAATGTATCTACATTTTTATCAGAGTCAGCAACGACAATGAAAGTTTTAGCTGCAGTAGCGATGATTTTCTCTCTTAAAAGAGCACCTCCGCCGCCTTTAATGAGATTTAACTCAGGATCTACTTCATCTGCTCCATCAATCGTGACATCAATTTGCTCAATCTCATTAAACGACACAAGTGGTATGCCAAGTTTTATCGCTAATTGTTTCGTTTGTTCAGAAGTAGGAACTCCTTTAATAGAAAGTCCCTGCTTGACTAACTGACCGAGCTTAGTGATGGTATAAAATACAGTAGAACCTGTACCAAGACCAACTACCATGCCGTCTTTCACATAATCAAGAGCTTTTTCTCCAACTTCTTTCTTTTCATTCAAGGCTTTATCTCCCTTCATCTAAAGTTGGGATTTCTCCATTATTAATTTGTCCATTGTTTTGCAACTTGTTCCCATGCCATCTGAAAAATTTGTGTTTCAGGAGTATCCTTTCTTGCAATGACATTCGTTTGATAATTCCTTCCCTTAAAATTTAGTTTTACAGTTACTTCGATCATAGTGTTCACTTCCTAATCATTTTTTTATTTGTGAATTATTAAGGTTATCTTTTTTAACCTCGGTAACTTTATGTAACCATAATATATCTTAATGTCGAATTTCGTCAAGTAAAGTATCTCAAATTAAAGATAATTTTTAATACCACTCTGCCAATTCCTTATAAAATAGGCAATGTTTAACTGCCTATTGATTCCCGCTCCAATTAAAATAACAAATCTCGATAATTTACTAAACATTTATACAGGCGCATCAAAAAATAGGTAAAAAAAGCCAATCGATCATTGTCGATTGGCTAAATTAGTTATCATTGATTCGCTTTTTATCAAAGAACTGCTTCATTTATGCTGGCATATTACCAAATCGAGTTAGAACACTGAAAAAAATTGCAACTGCCGATTTAATTTAAGTTCAATGGTCGTAATTTTTCTTCAATTTCTTTCCGATTTGGTTCCAAAAATGGTGGAAGTGATAGTTTTTCCCCCATGGTTTCCATTGGTTCATCTGTCGCAAATCCTGGTGTATCTGTTGATAATTCAAATAAGATACCATTAGGCTCCCTGAAATATAATGCCTTGAAGTAATACCGTTCCACTTTCCCGGAATTCGGTAACCTGTATTCTTTCAAACGCACTGCCCATTGATCATATTCTTTCTCATTCGGAACACGGAAGGCAACATGGTGAACACCTCCACGACCTAAGCGGACTCTTGGCAAATCAGGTCTTGTTTCAATATGAACTTCCGCACCGCTGCCGCCTTCTCCAGTTACATAAATCAATAGATCTGGATAATCCCCATCAAGTGAAGGATAAGAACCGCCATAGCGAAAACCCATAACTTCTGTTAACACACCGATCGTTGGTTCTGCAATTGCGACTGTGAGGGTTACAGGTCCTAATCCAATAATGGCCTGTTCCATTGGAATGTCCTCCCTTTGCCAAGGAATCCCAGCTCTTACACCTTTTTCACCGTTATCGGCTACCAGGATTAAGCGAGTTCCATCGAAATCTCTGAAAGCTAAAGTATCACGATTTGCTCTTTTTTGAATATCATCATGTTCAACCTCAAATTGATTAAAACGTTCTTTCCAAAATACCAATGAATCTGAATTTCTAACCCTTAGTGATACAGTAGAAATATCTGAAGTTCCCCTGTATGTTTGCCCAAGATTAGGAATGTCAAAGAACGTAACCTCCGTTCCTGGAGTTCCTTCCGCGTCAGCATAGAAAAGATGATAGGATTCTGTATTATCCTGGTTAACTGTTTTCTTTACCAATCTCAATCCTAAAATTTTTGTATAAAATTCATAATTTTTTTCCGCTTTTCCTGTTAATATTGATACATGATGTAGTCCTAAGAGTTCCATCTCCTAATCACTCCTTCGAAAATTAATCTCGCATGGAATAGTAAAACCGTGTCATAAAAGACCAGATATTTTAAAATAAAAATGCATCTAAAGCATATTGACCGGGACCAATCAGAGCTACACCAATAGCAACTGCAAGTAAAGTTAGGTTATATTCATATCCATTGGCCGTTGACCATAATCCGTTTGGAGCATGCACTTTTACGATAGCTATTACCATAGTTCCTGCAATTATTATACCTGCAAGTGGAGTTAATAGTCCTAAAGCAAACAAAAGTCCTCCAATAAGTTCTGCCAATCCGGCGAAAAGAGCCATGGTTACCCCGGGTTTCATGCCAATTGATTCAAACCAGCCACCGGTTCCTTTCAATCCATAGCCACCAAACCAACCAAACAATTTTTGAGCACCGTGTCCCACAAACAGTAAACCAATTACCAAACGAATGATTAATAAACCAATATTTATCATCTTAAAATCCTCCAAAATGTTATTTATCTCGAATTCGAGATAGTATAATAAAAAAAATGAATGTTTAAACTTTATTCCTTACTTTATTCATAAGTTGTACTAATGTCTCTGACTCATCAAAATCTAATGCTTCAAACATTTGATGAACAAACTGATGATATTTCGGCATGATTTCGTTCATCAATTCATTTCCACCATCAGTTAACGTCACATGTATCATCCGGCGGTCATCTGGACAGGCATTTCGGCTTAATAAACCTCTTTGTTCCAGCT
>NZ_JBALSN010000349.1:0-3076 GCF_036966985.1 Neobacillus drentensis
ATATATAGTTTTACTAGGTATGTATTCAAAAAAAATGCTTATACCGAAGCTTTTCTCCCCCACCGGTAGCCAATCCAGCTGATTGGATATAAGATGATGGTAAAAATGATACAAGCAATTATAAACGTTTTCGTTAACAATGGGGCAAACCAAGAATGTGGAATAATTTGAAACACGGTAAGAACCATTAAGATTAAATTTGGAATAAGGGAAAGTAGAAACGTTTTATTAAGGAGCACCCTCCCGTTATGACCAAATCCCTTTCCAATTTCATATCCTAACAAGGCCCAAAAAAACAGATACAAAATAGCAATCAAGGTGGGAATCGCTGTCAGGTGGTTCCAAGCAGCCGTTATCCATTTCCATTGATAGACATTGTGAGCCAGGGTGAGTAAACTCCCACCTCCGAAAAAAAGTACATTTAAAAGGATAAACAGCCACTTCATATTGCTGGGAGTGACAGAAAACTCATCTCTCCATATTTGGATAATTTCTTTTGGCGTGCCTAGGCGGGATACAATTAAATCATAAACTATATCCTCATCCCGAATTCCCGATTCAATCAGAATTTCATCAATATGTGACTCGTATTCACGGAGAATATCTTCTTTATCTAAATGGTCTCCTATTCCCTTTGCCAACTCATTCAAAAACCTATTCTTCGGCCGTTCCATGCTTCGGTCTCCCTATCACCTTGTTCATCACTTTAACAAAGTCCTGCCATTCACGTGTTTTTTCACCCAATAATTCCTTTCCTGCTTCTGTAATCTTGTAGTACTTACGGGCTGGCCCCTTTTCCTGCTCCTGCCAATAACACTCAATGTATTCTTGCTTCTCAAGTTTATGAAGTGCAGGATACAAAGTTCCCTCTTTTACACTTAAATCATTATCACTTCGTTGTTCCAGCTCTTTCACGAGTTCGTAGCCATACATATCGCGTTCGTTTAATAGCTGAAGAAGGATTAAGGAAGTACTGCCCTTTACTAATTCGCGGTTAAACATTTTATCACCTACCTAGATATTTTAGGTACATAGAAATTCTATACTGAATCCTTCTTATTGTAAATAGCTAAAAAAAATAGTGACGATGTTTCCATCGCCACAAATCTTTCCTCACTTTACTCTTCCGTTATTTCTCAGTACCTTAATGTTTTGGTCACGCTCGCCTCCATCAGATAATTCCTCTGAAAATTCATGTTTTGCTTCGTCTCCAACTAATTCACCTTGCTTGATGGTCCTTGGTGGCAAATTATTATTAGGTGCCGCTTGTTCATTCCAATCTCCCATTACTATCACCTCGATACATAGTATTTAAAGTTTTGGTTTATCTTATCCAAAAAACAAAACGCTTGGAAAAAATCCAAGCGTTTTACAAAGTAATTAGATCACCATTTTTTTATTTTCGTTCAGTTCAATTTCGTGTTCATCAACCGTATCCTGTTCTCGAAGCTTTTTAATTCTAAAATGGTAAATCAAGTAACAGGCACCCACAAATGGAACTCCTAAATAAAGAGCTAAACGTTGTGCTGGATCAAATGCTAAACTTACGAGAACGGAAACGTTTAATACTAAGCCGATAAGTGGTAAAACTGGGTAAAGTGGTGTTTTGAACTTAAGGTCTGCTACTTTTCCACCTTCACGGATAAACCTTCTACGGAAGGCGATTTGTGAAGCAGTAATGGAAATCCAGCCAACCTGAGCACCTAAACCAGCTACGGAAAGAAGCCACATAAATACTGTTTCTTCTGCAAAAAAACCTGAAAGTAGTGATAATAAAGCAATACCAAGGGTGAAAAGTAGTGCATTAATCGGTACGCCTCGTTTATTTACTTTTGTTAGGATAGGACTAGCCATTTTTTCTTTTGACATCGCATACAACATCCGGGTTCCTGCATATAAGCCAGAGTTCCCAACTGAAAGCAGTGCTGTAAGGATAACAAAATTCATAATATCTGCAGCGTACGGAATTCCGATACTATCAAATACAACAACAAATGGACTTTCAACAACCCCTGCTTTGTTCATTGGAATTAAACTAGATACAACAAATATCGCTAATACAAAGAAGACAAGGGTACGCCATACAGTTTGTTTAATCGATTTTGGGATGGTCTTTTCTGGATTTTCACTTTCCCCTGCAGCTATCCCAATCAATTCCGTTCCTTGGAAAGAAAAATTAACCGCGATCATGGTAACAATTAATGCTGAAAATCCGTTAGGTAAAAGACCATGTGCTGTAAAATTAGATAAAAATGGTGCAGCTTGACCGCCATTCATGTCAATTAATCCAAACATGGCAGCGCCACCTAATGCTATAAACAGAATAATTGCTAAAATTTTTATACTTGAAAACCAAAATTCTGCTTCCCCAAATGCTTTTGCAGATAGAGCATTGAGTAAGAATAAAATAACTGCAAAAATGCCACTCCAAATCCAAACTTGTACATCAGGAAACCATCTTTGCATAAGTTGCCCAGCAGATAGGAACTCTAATGCAACCGTGACGGACCAACCTAACCAATATAGCCAGCCGAGTGCAAATCCTGTTCCTGGGCCAATAAATTTTGTCGTATACGTTTGGAACGAGCCTGAAACAGGCATGGCTACAGACAATTCTCCGAGACAAAGCATGGTTAAAAACATGATAAAACCGCCAACAATATAGGCGAGAATGGCACCTATTGGGCCAGCCTGACTGATTGTATAACCTGAACCCAAGAATAAACCTGAACCGATTACTCCCCCCAAAGAGATCATAAATAAATGTCTCGTCTTCATCGTTCGTTTTAATTCATGGTTTGAACTGTTTTCCTGCAAATTCATTAAATTTCCCCCTTCTCCCCAAACAAAGAATACGCTTCCAAACTTTCAATACCCAAAATAGTAGGATAATCTTTTGCTAAAGGCATTAATGATAAAACCTTTGCATTAGAAATTATAGAGAAATAGTAGTCTATTAACAACAGACAATAATTTCTAAATTATCACTATATTTTTATTAAAGAAAAATGCAAGTTTTGTGCCAAAATTAAAATCACTTAAAATGTGTACATTCTTTGAACAAACAAGCAAAATA
>NZ_JBALSN010000350.1:0-1346 GCF_036966985.1 Neobacillus drentensis
AAATATAAATGGCTCCATTTATCATCCTTATCGTATCATTTTTTATTTTGCGCATTATAGGTGTTATAGGAATATCTTATTTTGACGGGTGGGAAAATTCTTTACGGAGTGCTGTTGCTCTGATGTTCTTATTTACGGCGACAGCTCATTGGGGAAAGAGACGTCCTGATCTTATCAAAATGGTACCTCCGAATGTGCCAAAACCAGGGCTCATGGTGACAATTACGGGGATACTTGAGATTATTGGTGCTATAGGTTTACTGATTCCGTTTACTTCAAATATTTCTTCAATTGGTTTGGCATTGCTACTTATTATTATGTTTCCAGCTAATATCTTTGCTTCAAGA
The DNA here is from genome assembly GCF_036966985.1 of Neobacillus drentensis. Lineage (GTDB taxonomy): Bacteria > Bacillota > Bacilli > Bacillales > Cytobacillaceae > Neobacillus > Neobacillus drentensis_E. The sequence continues at coordinate 348 of NZ_JBALSN010000350.1, forward strand.
AAAGGTATTACAATTGCCGGAAAGCCTACTACTCCAATATTTCTTCGAACTATCTTACAAATCATATTTTTGACAGCTGTTATTATGGCTGGATAAGGTTTTAAACAGTTTTTTATAAAACTACGTTATTAGAAGTGAGTAGTGAAAAAGTAAAGGAGAGGTGTTTTTGAAAAAATATATATGTGAAACTTGTGGAGTTCAGTATTCAAGTTCAATCGAAGCACCAAAACAATGTTTGATTTGCGAGGAAGAAAGACAATTTGTTAGTTCCAAAGGACAGGTGTGGACCACATTAGAAAAGCTGATAGAGGTCGGTACATATAGTAATATCATTGAGCTCCAAGAAGAAGGATTACATAGCATAAAGACGAATCCAAGTTTTGGAATTGGACAGTCAGCTTATCTTGTAAAAGATAGACATTACAACTTATTGTGGGATTGTATTACATATATTGATCCATCAACCATTTCACATATTAACAAATTAGGCGGAATTGATGCTATTGCTTTATCACATCCCCATTATTACTCTAGTCAAGTAGAATGGGCTGAAGCATTCGATGCACCAATTTATATTCACGAAGATGATAAAGAATGGGTGACAAGACCCAGCGAGAAAATCATTTTTTGGTCTGGAGAATCGAAAGAATTGCAGGAAGGCCTTATCCTTCATAGAATCGGAGGACATTATAAAGGCGGTACTGTTTTAGAGTGGAAAAATGGAAGCAGTCAAAATGGAATTTTATTGAGTGGAGATATTATACGCGTGGCAGCTGATTGTAAATGGGTGAGTTTTATGTATAGTTATCCTAACTTCATTCCCCTGCCCAGTGTAACAGTTGAAAGAATCGCGGATAGGGTAAATAAATTTACATTTAATAGATTATACGACGCATTTCATCGCATAATTAAAGATGAAGCCGATTTGGTCGTTAATAGGTCAGCGAAAAGGTACATTGAAGCACTAAATGGAACATTATTTAATACTTAATGCGTTAG
>NZ_JBALSN010000351.1:0-6115 GCF_036966985.1 Neobacillus drentensis
AGGGTCTCCTAATGCCCGGGGGTAAGAAAAAAAGGACCTCAAGGTAATTAAGTGGGGGATTTTATATCTTTTATCCTATCAATCAAACTCAACAAATCCATTTAGAGTAATGCATAATATTTTGGAGGAAGTTTTATGAAAATAGGGGTTGCAGGCACCGGTGCCGTTGGCGGTTATTTTGGCGGACTATTACAAAAGGCCGGACATGAGGTCATTTTTTTGGCAAGAGGTTCAAATCTTGAAAGAATGCATTCAAAAGGTTTATTGATTGAAAGTGAAGTAGATCGATTTACGGTAGATGGAATCTTTACTGATCAATATGAATCATTTTCAGAGATTGACCTGCTTTTATTTTGTGTGAAATCAACAAGCACAACCGAGGTTGCTGCGAAATTTCTTCCGATTTTAAAAGAATCCTCTCTCATTATGACGTTTCAAAATGGGGTAGATAATGAAGAAATTCTTGCTTCCATATTTGGTGAAAAACGAATTCTATCATGTGCCACTTACATTCAGGCAATTGTAACCGAAGACGGTGCCGTTAAACAAATTGGTGTTCCGCCAAGACTGTTGATCGGGGCTTTGGATGAGGAGAAGACTGAACAGGTAAACGAAATTTCAGCTAAATTTAATGCTGCAAACATCGAAACATTTACCTCAAGGAACATTTTAGAAATAAAGTGGAAAAAATTGCTTTGGAATGTCACCTTTAATCCTATAACAGCTCTAATTGAGTCTAAAGTAGGCGCCGTGTTTGAAAATGACGGTATACATTCTACTGCGGTCAAAATTTGTAAAGAGTCCATTGCTGTAGCAAGAGCACTAGGTTTTGAGATCGATGAAGATTTTTACGAAACCATATTTGCTCAAGGTAGCCTGGCGAAAAATCACCATACCTCGATGCTTCAGGATAAGTTAAAAGGGAAAACACCTGAACTTGAATCCATCGCCGGTTATATCGTGAAAAAAGGAAAGGAATTGCAAGTGGAAACACCAGTCCTTGAAACAATCTATCATTTATTAAACTATCAAACAATTAAACAATAAAATTTTAGATTCCATTTGGAGAGGTGAAAGATTTGATTATGGAGCACGAACGTCCCTGGATGGAACAATACCCCGAGACGACGATTCTTTCCTTTCATATCCCAGAAGTTAGTTTGTATTCACTTTTGGAAGATACGACAAGGAAATATAGTGACAAGACCGCTATCATTTACGATGAGGATAGCTTGACGTACAAGCAGTTAAAAGATCAGGTCGACCGACTAGCAGCTGCCTGGAGAAACCTAGGAGTTAAAAAAGGGGATCGGCTTGGTTTAATGGTATCCAACCATCCCTTCTATGTGATTTCCTATTATGCTGCATTGAAGCTAGGAATGATTGTCGTTCAGATTAATCCGCTTTATACCCCAAGAGAACTTCTGGAAATACTTCATGATGCACAAATGAATTATTTAGTTACAGAACCACAGAGTCTTGAAAAAATATCACAACTAAAAAATTCCTATGCTTTTAAAGGATTATTTGTTACAGAACTTTCATCAAAAAAAGATGGCATTTACAGTATTCACGAGTTAATAAACTGCTTCAATCCACTGGTTGATTCATGTTTGATTAATGCCCAACAGGACATTGCCGTCATTCAATATACTGGTGGAACGACAGGGAAAAAGAAAGGGGCCATGCTGACACATTATAATTTAGTGGCGAATGTCCTTCAAAGTAAAGCTTTATATGGTGCAATCATGTTTTTTGGCGAAGAAACCATCTTAACGGCGACGCCCTTATATCATGTGTATGGGATGACAAGCGGGATGAACCTTGCCATTTACATTGGGGCAGCAAATCTGTTAGTCAACAAGTTTGAAATCGAAAAAGTCCTTAAGCTCATTCAAACTCACAGACCAACCTTCTTTCCAGGTGTTCCAAAAATGTACAATGCATTTGTTAATTACCCTGAAATTGATAGGTATGATTTAACCTGTTTTAAAACCTGTTCAAGTGGTTCGGCACCATTGCCAATAGAAGTCTTGAAGAAGTTTGAGGGGTTAACAGGTGCCTCCATTCGCGAAGGCTATGGGCTTTCTGAAACTTCTCCATCGACCCACCGAAATCCGCCGGATGGCTTGATGAAGGTCGGCAGTATTGGTATTCCTCTGCCGAAAACAGACTGCCGGAGTGTCGATGATCATGGGGAGAATCTTCCGGAAAAAACTGTTGGGGAACTATTAATAAAAGGTCCCCAGGTGATGTTAGGTTATTGGAATAAGCCTGAAGAAACGAATCTATCCTTACGGGATGGCTGGCTCTATACCGGTGATTTAGCCACAATGGATGAAGATGGATATTTTTATATTGTCGGCCGGAAAAAAGAAATGATTATTGTCGGCGGCTTTAACGTTTACCCGCAGGAGGTCGAAGGTGTGTTATATGAACACCCCGATGTCCTTGAGGCAGCGGTAGTAGGGATACCTGACAGAGAAGCAGGAGAACTTGTTAAAGCCTTTATTGTACCCAAGGAAGGCAAGGGTATAAACATCAATGAGTTAAGGGAGCATTGCTACCAACTCTTAACCCGTTACAAAGTGCCAAAGCAATTTGAGATCATCGAAGCCTTGCCGCGGAATACGGTTGGTAAGGTTTTGAAACGAATCCTTTTAGACGAATCAAAGAAAATGGTTTAACCGATAACTTTAGCTGAACTAGGGGTGCTATCCATGAACTTTGAACTTAACGAAGATATTCTGTTTATGAAATCGACGTCAGAGATTTTATTCAAACCGAGGTTGAAGCGGTTGCGATGCAAATTGAAGAAGAAAACCATATTCCAGAAAGAATTATCAATCTCTCAAAGGAGTTAGGGCTGTTTGGGTTAAGTATCCCTGAAGAGTATGGCGGCCTTGGGATAGGCATGGTGGGTAAATGTGCTTTGTACGAGGAAATTGGGCAAACACATAATGGCTATACCACATTAATTGGGGCTCATACAGGCATTGGAACCGTAGGAATCGTGGAAATGGGAAATGAACTGCAAAAGAAAATGTTTCTCCCTGATATGGCAAGCGGAGAAAAACTGGGAGCATTTGCATTGACTGAACCTGATGCTGGTTCAAATGCGGCAAATTTAAAAACTACGGCTGTAAGAAGGGGGGATAAATACATCTTAAATGGCCTGAAGCATTACATTACAAATGCCACTGAGGCAAGTGTATTTACGGTCATGGCTGTTACAGATCCTGAAAAAGGGGCTAAAGGCATTACCTCGTTTATTGTGGAAAAAGATTTCCCTGGGTTTCAGGTCGGAGCAGTGGAAAAAAAGATGGGTTTAAGAGGTTCACATTCAGCGGAATTAATTTTTGAAGATTGCGAAGTTCCAGTGGAAAATGTACTGGGCTCAGAAGGACAGGGATATGTAAATGCTCTCAAAATTTTAGCAAATGGCCGAGCAGGTCTTGCTTCACGAAATCTCGGATCCTGTCAAAAACTATTAGAAATGTCGACCAGATATGCTAAAGAACGAATCCAATTTGGTAAACCAATCATCAAGAATCAGGCAGTCAGCCACATGCTTGCGGAAATGGCGGTTGAAATTGAAGCGCTCCGTTCCTTTACCTACCGTGTGGCTTGGATGGTTGATTCAGGAATGAAGGTTATCAAAGAAGCGGCTATGCTGAAGCTTTATGGTTCAGAGGTGTATAACCGTGTGGCAGATAAAGCTGTGCAAATTCATGGGGGTTTGGGTTATATCGCCGACTATCCTGTTGAACGCTACTATCGTGATGCCAGGATTACCAGAATCTATGAGGGCACATCTGAAATCCAGAAAAATATCATTGCAGCACAATTAGAAAAAGAATATAGCTAAATTAATTTATCTAGGAGGGATTTCATAGTGGAAGAGATTGTTATTTTAAGTGCCGTTCGTACACCTGTCGGAAGGTATGGCGGCGCATTAAAAAGCCTTAATTCCGGACAGCTCGCTTCAATTGCCATTAAAGAGGCTATAAACAGGGCTGGTATTTCAGCGGATCAAGTCGATGAAGTCATCTTGGGAGAAGTAAGACAGACTACCGAATCTTCGAATGTGGCCAGAGTGGCAGCGTTGAGGGCAGGGGTTTCTGAAAGTGCAGCTGCGTTTACGATTAACCGCTTATGTGCATCCGGTATGCAGGCTATTTGTTCAGGTGCTCAGCAAATTGCTTTCGGGCAAGCAGAAATCGTTGTTGCCGGTGGAACAGAGAGCTTGAGCAATGCCCCTATTTATCTAAGAAACTCCCGCTTTGGCGGAGACCAAGCGAAGTTGGTTGATTCGAACACAGAAGCTGGTCAACAGCCTGTTGAAATCTATGGTAATGACCTTGGAATGGGGATAACAGCAGAAAATGTAGCGGAGAGATTTTCGATTTCACGAGAAGACCAGGATGCTTTTTCGCTTGAAAGTCAATTAAGGGCTGCTGCTGCGATAAAAAATAACCACTTCCAGGATGAAATCGTTCCGGTTGTGATAAACAGCAAAAAAAGTTCCTTTACCTTTACGGTTGATGAACATCCAAGACCTGAAACAACTTTTGCAGCGCTGAGCAAACTTCGGCCTGCATTTAAAGAAAATGGCACCGTTACGGCTGGCAATGCCTGCGGCAGGAATGATGGTGCAGCTGCATTAGTGCTCACATCTGCCAATAATGCTGAAAAATTTGGATTGAAACCGCTTGCTAAAATTGTTGATTGGACGGCGGTAGGGGTTTCTCCAGAAGTCATGGGAATTGGCCCTGTACCAGCGGTTAAGAAGCTTTTGGAAAGAACAAACTTTACTCTGGAAGATATCGATTTAATTGAGTTGAATGAAGCATTCGCTTCGCAGTCATTAGCTGTTATTCGCGAATTACAATTAGATATAGCGAAAGTAAACGTAAATGGAGGAGCTATTGCGCTTGGTCATCCACTTGGAGCAACGGGAGCAAAGATTAGTACGACCTTAATTCACGAACTAATACGCCGTGGTAAAAAGAGAGGAATCGCTACTCTTTGCGTCGGTGGCGGCCAAGGAATGGCATTGATGGTCGAGGTCCTATAGAAAGGAATATGGAATTGAACAAAGCCAAAACATCATCAACTTTTATTGATTATATGGGGTTTACTAGCACAATGACTGATAAGTTTGAACTAGATTTATCCTTGCAGCAGCATTTACTCCAGGACGATGGTACGATTCATCCTGGTGTTTTTTCAACCATGATTGATATTTCTATGGGTGCTACCATCTCTGTGGAAACAAACTCGTTTGCTACTACGATTAATCTAAATCTATCATTTTTCGACCTTTCGCCGAGAGAACATTATCAAGCGGAAACGAAAATATTGAATCAAGAGGGTAAATATGTAACTGCAGAGGGAATGATCTTTTCACAAGACGGAGTTCTAATTGCTAAGGGGATTGGAACCTTTAAAGCAACTCCTATTAAAAAGGGGTAGAGAAGGGGGGAATATGTTGAAGGTGATGGAAAAAGAAATGTTTAAAGGAATTAATAAAAACCCTTTTTTTAATCATATCGGATTTGAAATCGTAAGCGGACATGAAGATGAACTATCACTAAAGCTGGAAGTAAAGAAAGAACTATTCAACACAAATAATTCTCTTCATGGAGGAGTTCATGCCTCCATGCTTGATATGGTCCAAACCATTCATCTGCGCAAAATATATCATACTTCTGTATCAGCAGTGAATTTGGATGTACATTATTTTGCCCCAACAAACACTGGAGATCTCTTTGCTCGGGCAAAGGTACTCCAACAGGGATATAAATTAGCGACGATTGAATCAGAAATATTAGATGAAAATCATCAGCTTATTGCAAAAGGAACAGGTGTCTATAAGATACTTAGACAATCGGAATAAAAATTTTTCCTAAAAAATACTAGATTAATATAAGATTTTTTGTATCCATTCATCAAAAATAGTGATAGTAGGTTCAAGAAATATGTTTCTACTATATCAATGAAAAAATTGTCGAAAAGGGTGCTGAATGTAAATGCTACAGGCACGTTCTTAATGTCACAGGCAGTTGGAAAAGTGATGCTGGAACAAAAATCAGGAAAAATTATCAATATTGCC
>NZ_JBALSN010000352.1:0-4653 GCF_036966985.1 Neobacillus drentensis
CAATTAGAGTGGTACCGCGAGCAATGCCTCGTCTCTATATTTTTATAGAGACGGGGCTTTTTTTATTTTAAATAAACTAACAATTACAAATGAAAAGGTGGGAGTCGGGATGAAAAATATCGATAAATATTCTAGAGGTTACTTTATGCCCCCAGTGCGATGCTTGAAATGGACAGAGAAGGAGTATATTACAGAAGCTCCTACCTGGTGTAGTGTTGATCTACGTGATGGGAATCAGGCATTGGTCGTCCCGATGAGTCTAGAGGAAAAGTTAGAATATTTTCAGTTACTTTTACAAGTAGGCTTCAAGGAAATTGAAGTAGGTTTTCCAGCTGCCTCAGAAACCGAATTTGCTTTTTTGCGTACATTAATTGAAGAAAATTTGATTCCGGATGATGTGAAAATTCAAGTTTTAACACAGTCAAGAGAGCATATTATCAAAAAAACATTTGAAGCGTTACAGGGTGCGAATAAAGCAGTGGTGCACTTTTACAATTCCACATCTATGGCTCAGCGTGAGCAAGTATTTAGAAAATCTAAGGAAGAAATTATTAATATTGCTGTAACTGGAGCAAAAATCCTAAAGAAATATGCTGCTGAAACCGAAGGGAATTTCCAATTTCAGTATTCTCCTGAAAGCTTCACGGGTACAGAAGTGGAGTTTGCGCTTGAAATTTGCAACAAAGTACTTGATATTTGGCAGCCGACAGCTGATAACAATGTAATTATCAACCTACCAGCTACGGTATCAATGTCCATGCCTCACGTTTACGCAAGTCAAATTGAGTATATGAGTGACAATCTGAGCTACCGAGAAAATGTAATACTATCACTTCATCCACACAATGACAGAGGAACTGGGGTAGCAGATGCTGAGCTAGGAATGCTTGCCGGAGCGCAAAGAGTCGAAGGAACATTGTTCGGAAATGGAGAAAGAACAGGGAACGTGGACATCGTAACACTTGCATTAAACATGTATTCCCACGGGGTAGATCCCAAGCTGAATTTTGAAGATATCCCTACTATTATTTCCAAATATGAAAAATCAACAAGAATGAAGGTTCACGAAAGACACCCATATGGCGGTGAACTTGTCTTTACTGCATTTTCAGGTTCCCATCAAGATGCCATTGCCAAAGGTATGAAATGGCGCGAGGAAGAAGAACGCCAGTATTGGACTGTACCTTATCTATTAATTGATCCGATGGATATTGGAAGAGAATATGAAGGAGATATCATCCGAATTAACAGTCAATCCGGTAAGGGAGGAATCGGTTATATACTTCAGCTAAAGTATGGAATTGATCTACCTACCGAAATGCGTGAGAGCTTTGGATATAGTGTGAAAAATGTTTCAGATCATAAGCACAAGGAACTTATGCCCAATGAAATCTATGACATTTTCATCAATGAATATGTAAATATTAACACCCCTATCGAATTAATCAGTTATAAATACACTCAAAATGGTTATTACGAAACAATTGTATCGATACGGATGAATAATGAAGAACATAAATTTACTGGTGTGGGAAATGGAAGACTTGATGCTGTCAGCAACGCTCTTCAAACCCAACTAGGTATCGATTATACAGATTTGGTTTATAAGCAGCATGCGCTGGAAATAGGTTCAGGATCAAGCGCTGTATCTTATGTAGGAATTACCGCAAAGAATGGTGCTGTATATTGGGGCTGCGGACTTGATACTGATATTATGACCTCCTCAGTAAAAGCTCTGTTTAGTGCAGTTAACAACATGGTATCCAGCTTACAACTTCCTGTTGAAAAAGAATTTATTCATTCAAAAAATAAGTAGAAAAATATTAACGGGTTCCGTTACCTATTGCAAACAAATAAAATGTAAGTTGAAATGTCTATCCAATTATATTATGATTTGATAGACATTTTTTGTTGGTATATAGCGATTTCTATGTAATTACTACTGGGAAATATTGGGGAATGTGTGTTGATATTAGTAAACTGGCTGGTGTACAACTACAAATTAGCCTACATTTATAGGGTGCTTTAGTTCAATATCCCTTCGAAATTAATACGGTGTGTAGCCTTACTTCATAAGAGACTTGGCTATTTTTTTGTAAACAAAAAGCACAGCAAATACGGTGGAAATTGATATGCATTTTACTTTACATATTTAGTTGTAAATTCATGTTTTGCGATAGGAAACGGAACCCGTTAATGGAACGCGTGCTTCCTTTTCCTTTGTTTCTTAGGACTCTAATCATGATTCCAAAAGATGATGAAGCATCCTTTTAGGATCATTTAAAAACTGTTTCATAATCTGAAAATGATTGGTTTCTTCAAGTTTTTTCTCTTGAATGCCATCTTCGCTCAATTCATATATCAGTGAGTTTGGGTACGACATTATGATTGGTGAATGGGTTGCAATAATGAGTTGGGAGTGTTGATTCACTAAGTCATGGATTCTAGTAACCATTGACATTTGCCGTAAGGGAGAAAGAGCCGCTTCAGGTTCATCAAGTATATAGATTCCATTCCCTCCAAAACGATGAACAAAGGTAGAGAAGAAGGCCTCCCCATGCGATTGTTCATGAAGGGATTGTCCGCCAAAAGAGTTGATAATCTTCGGACCTCCACCACCCTGATCCAATTCTTCAATATTCGAAGCCACATTATAAAAGCTTTCCGCACGTAAGAAGAAACCGTCTCTTGGCTTATCAATCCCCTTGATCAATTTGAGATAGTCTGTTAATTCAGAGTGGGAATCAAACGTAGAAAAGTTGAAATTAAAGGATCCACCCTCGGGATTAAACCCTAATGAAACGGCGATCGCCTCCAATAAAGTAGATTTCCCCATTCCGTTCTCACCAATCAGGTAGGTAACCTTGGGATGAAAGGGAAGATGATCTAATGATTTTATACTAGGAAGATTAAATGGATATTTGGTAAATGCAGGTACATCCTCTCGCTTTAAAACTACACTTCTTAAATAAGGGGAATTTATCACCTTACCTCACCTACCTAACTTTTTTACCATCATTCTATCATACTTGAAGGCTAACCTAAGCAAAAATTAGGCTTGGAAAATTAATTTTGGACGATACACACTTTTACAAAAAATAAGCAGAAAAATCACCAAAACATCAATAAACGCCTTCAAATTTGGAGTCGTTTTTTGCCTGACGGGGTCAGACCCCCAACTTGCTAACGTGTTAGCGCACTGAGGGTCTGACCCCGTTTTCACTCCGTGCTCAATCAGGACATTGTTGGATGGGTAGGGCAAGGAACTATTATAGACAGAAACAATGAACATCTCGGGGCTTCAGATGTAGGAATCGTCGCACTTAGAAAGGGCTTAAAGGCGAACTTAGAAGCAGTTGAGAAAGGGCTTGATCCATCAGGTGTTATTAGAGATCCAGAAAAAGCCAAACTAGTCCCATGGCCAGAAGATAGACGTTCTGTGTTGGAAAAAGGATTGCCATTTGAGGATTGGCGTCGAAAAAAACTGCATGAATTAAGGCTAACTATTGGAACAGATTTCTCGAAAAGAGATTATTACGCGTTTAGTGCAGGGCAACCGAGGATGTAAAACAAGAGTATGAACAAGCTATGGGTATAAAAACAAAAGTAGAGTTATAGACAAAATATATAAAAACGGCACTGAACATAGAGTGAACCTTTTTAGGGCTTGGACAGAGTTCGTACTACAGTTGAGGGAAAAGGGCTGGTGTGCATATTTGATTGAATAGAGGTGTAATTTATTGGAATCCTATGAAACTAACATACAAAAAGAAAAAAGCCAACTCCTTGATCAGATAGAAAGAAAGGATTGTTCACTTATTGAGGACTGGTTATACCCTACGTGTGGAGTGAAAATGATTGAAATAAAAATGGAGAAAGGGCGCGCGCGAAGAATAGGCAATGAGTTTAAGAGGGTATACAGAGATACAATCATTGGAACTATTTGTGGAGAAAAGAATCTTATATTATTCGTTAAAGAGAACTCAGAGGGAATGGTCCTTTTAGAAAATCTTTGAATATAATCTGGACTCCTATTAATAGAACAGGCGTCACCTATGCTAGAGAGGTTCAAACAATATCCACTATTAGGTTAGAAGGCGTACGTACATTGAATAGCCTCCAATATAATCGCAATTGAAATAGATGTGCAGCTATTTTAGTATTTCTAATAAAATAGAAATACAGCATAGTTCCTGATACTCCCATGGCTAAAGCTGATGGGTTTCTAAGATACCATTGCCTGTCACCAAGCCTTATTCATATTAAGCTAACGTAAGCAGTTTAGTTTAATTAGCACTAGTAATAGAGGGAAGTTTAACTAAAAAGAATTGTAAATGGTGAAATTTGAAAGGATTTATTTTAGGCATATTTATCGTCTCAATTTTTTGTACTAATCCATTACAATCAAAGGCAGCAATTTTCCCTTGCAGTATAGTCTTTGTGCTTTCCTTAAAGATCTGGCTGCTAAAAAAGTAGCATTTTTCTTTTTCGACTAACGTGGTAGGTTACTTGAAGAAGAGAAACAATAAATACGTTTTAATTGTATAATTTATTCCAATAAATTAACAAAAAAACTGTCCCGACAGGAACAGCCAATTTCAAAAAAGGGTTATTTAGCTGCCTTGAATAAAGCTTTACCTTGGTTGTAGACGA
>NZ_JBALSN010000353.1:0-2712 GCF_036966985.1 Neobacillus drentensis
CTTATCGTTCCTTGAAACGTCTCTACTGCATGGCTGTAGTAGCAATGTAATCCCTCACGATTCGATTCGTTTAACTTATAATCTTTTAAAATAGTACCGATATTGTAATAGAGTTCGCCACATTTAACCAATTCATCTAATTTAGATTTAGGGACATATTTTATTAAATTTCGAGCAGTGTTTATGTCTCCTATAATCTGCAACTCTTCTTTTGTCGGTGAGTACTTTTGCGTATTCATTTTATGAATTAAATAAATTATATCTCTTATTTTATTCTTAAAAAGGTTATGTATTATCTCAGCAGCAACTTTATTTGTTATTACCAACTCATTTATTTTTTCTTTTGACCACTTATCTAACAATAAAGAAACTTTATCTCCTCTTGGGTCATCATTATCTAAGTAAGCCAAAAGAAAACAAGCATCAATAGCAATAGATGCTTGATTAAAGTCCACAAATGTGGCATCAGTAGAATCTATAATAAATTCAGACATCGGTATTTATTTACCTTCCTTACTCAGTTCAGCTAATCGCTTTCCTGCTAATGTACGAACTCCACGTTTTTTTCTAATTTCCATCGCTGACTTTTCCGTTGAGTGACCTTGTTTTTCAACTTGTATTACAGGTGCCGCCACTGGTACCAATTTAATCACTCCTTTATTACATTTGGTAATATTATATAAATTTATTATTCTTTTGTCCATAATTTTCCACCACCTAATCCCAAAATTGCATATCATCATTCTTGCCAATTATTTTGAATTTAAATCCTGGCAAGTGGGGCCGGACCCCAACTCACGCAGTGATGATTCCGCTTTGGAATAGTGCCTGTGAATGTTAATGGTAAAATAGAAGAAAACATGGTGGGTGACGACATGAATTTGTGTGAGCGCTGTAGATCAGTTGAAGCGAATATAAGTTTACATATGGAACCAATTAGCATGCAGTTATATGCCAATTGTTATAATGAACTCATGGCAGAAGTTCTTGATGTAAAATTAGAGAGCTAACAGACGATATTACAGAGGATGTTGAAGTGGATGACATTGGGTCACATCCCCACCAAGCTCGTTCGTGAACTCTATCTTTGCTAGTTGATTGGATCTGACCGTACTTGCAATATGTACTGGACTAAACCTATAAAGGAGTATAGAAATGAAGGTTTCTATTCCAACACGAATCCTAACTTATAAAAGAAATGAACTTATTAGCTGGATAGATGGTAATAGAGAAGAATGTAAGGACTCTTATTGCAGTAAATTGCCAGGCTCTAGAGGGTTTGGAGAATATATCGCAGGCAGGTATTACGAAACATTAGGTTATGAGTGGATTCATCATAATTATAATTTATTTGGCGGCAACAAACTTGGAAAATACCCAAAGGCTGAATCAATTTTTCGTAAACATTTTGGTGATGAAAGATATGAAAAAGGCAGAGGATTTTACCCTGCCTTTTCTCCCTTTATTGGTATAGAAGAACCTGATTTGCTGGTGTATAAACCAGATTCCTCTGAAATTCTTTTCGCCGAATGTAAAAGGCAAGATACAAAGGATAAACTTAGGAATCAGCAGGTTAAGGGACTTGCACTTCTAAAATTATTATATGAATGCCCTGTTGAAGTAGTTGAGATTGTAGAAGAAGGAAGTGGGCAAGCGGGAATGGGAGAACCATTAATATGGAAGTTTTAGAATGTTTTATAATAAAGGAAACTCTTCAACTAGATATTATGGAGGGAATACCGTTGTGGCCCATGTTTGAACCAAATCCTCGTGCCTGCCACGCATCGGAATTTGTCGAAGATTGATAGAATAGTATTGCCTATTTGGTATTTAGTCGGAAGAATCAGGATATCAGAGGATTTCTATACTTCCTATTTGGAAAAACGGCGGAAATTTTCCCAATTCTCTTGGCTGGCAAATTGAGGGTAGGTGGACATAAAAGTAACGATTATGGAAGCATGATCTAGATTAGGGTATGCGTCGAATAAAGAACGATCGCCGTATCGAATCGCTGATAAGGCAAGCGGTAATTCACGCCTGAATATTTCCGCGCGTTTTGCTGCTACATTTTGGTTAAGTTCTCCTTGATCTATATATACATAAACACAATAGTATAAGGAAGTACCGTTTGTTTTCCATTCACCTAATACTTCATCCCTCATAGGATTGATCTTATCCCAGGCATACTGCTTTCCAATGGCTAAAAATAGCTCACCAGTTACATCAGAGTGAGTTAGTGTGTAATGTCTTGGAATAACAGGTTCGGTGGTCGTAACACCACCTTTGTATTCAACAGATAGTTTTTCTGGATTGAAAGTGGTCAAGCCATCATCTCCGATCAGCTTTTTTTATCATTATGCTCATTCGGATTTAATCATTCGTTATTTCTGACTAATGGATGTTGGTATTAATTAATATAGCTAATCTCGCTAAACCGTTTCATATTTAGAGACGGTTTCTTATTTTTTCTGGTGAATGAATAATTAATCTGCCTTTAGTATATCAATAAAGTTATGTTTAATGCAAAGGAGAGAAATATGATGAAAAAGGATAGAATTTCGAATGATGTAAAAGGTGAACAACAAAAAGTAATTGCAGCTCAAAATCTAGCCAATCAATTTAATAAAGGTGATACAGAATTTTCATTAGATGAAAATGTACAAGAAGGTTTAGCAAAAAGTCAACAATACCAGGCAGAGAATCAGCAGCCCA
>NZ_JBALSN010000353.1:2739-10597 GCF_036966985.1 Neobacillus drentensis
AATAAAAGAACTTCACCGATCAATTAAGAGAACCGTCTCATCAATGAGACGGTTTTTATTATGCAGGTGACTGTTATGCTTCGATAATGGGAATGCGGTCCTAGTGATTTCCTTTTTAATAATTCAATTCTATAAAAATCTAGTTCTATATATCTACTTGCGCTATAATAAAAAGGAATATTTTTCAAAATACTAACTATTCTTTAAAAGGGGTATCGTAAAATGAAAAAAGTTATTTCGCTTTTCGTAAGTATTTGCTTGCTGACCGTATGCTTAGTATTCAACTCAACCGAAGCTCAAGCATCAGCAAGCTATGACAAGGCCTATGCAGCCAAAACTCTTTCTGTAAAATCTTCCCCAGGCACATCCTATAAAACATTAGGGAAAATTAAAAAGGGTAAAGTAGTGAAAGTATATGGAGGTGTACCTGTCGGTAAGGATCAGGACAACTGGTATTCTTATCAGCAATTTGGCTTTTCCAAAATCAAATACAACAATAGATATGCCTATGTCAAAACGGATGATCTGAAATTTGCCAAGCCATTTAATTGGGCTCCAGGAGTAAAATCAGCTGTGATGAAAAGTGTTAAAAAAAATCAATATGTTACAAAACGGGATAAAATAAAATTAGTCAAAATGGCTGGCACTGGAAAAAAGGGCTCTCCGGGAATGTACATCATGTATATAAAAATGGATGGAAAAGGCGAATGGATGTCGCTTATTAATATTGACTGTAAAACAGGCTGGTATCATGGGTAATCTCGGAGGGAGCCTGTCACGCCCCGGGTTTTGTCGAAGATTAATAGATTTTTAGGTAGATATAAAATGATAGAATGAAGTTGCAGCTGAATATTGTTGGGGTGGTTGGTTGTTACACTTCTTTCCGTTTCGGGAAGAAGGTGATAATCATGGAATTTCTACGAGAAATTCTGAAGAGTGTTATGCGTGAATTGAGCGCTTATGTCTTTCGGAAAAACGTTCTAGAGCACAAGAAAACCACCCCGCACCGCAGCAAGCAAAAGGGTGGTTCTGATAAAAATAACTCATAGACAACCACCACCCGGACGGTAGAAGTTGCAGGGAGAAGTGTTGAAGCACTTCTCTTTTTTATTATATATCCATTGTACATAAAAGTATTCCTGTGGAGAAGGAGAAAGTCACTTGTCATACCCAAAAGAATACAAAAAAGCAACTCGAATCCTTCTTGCCATGCTCGTGCCAGCTTCGCCCTTTTGTGAACAGCTAGGAGAATAATTTTTGTCTATTTTTCTATGACTTTAAAGGGTTTTGTTTTATTATTACACCCTTTTTTCCTCAATCCCCCAAACCTTCCGCAGTTCAGTTGGTATGAGAAAGGGGGTATACTCATAATCTGTCATCGCTAGTGATTGACGCTTAATTAAGGCTAACCCAAGCCGATTGACCATACTTCCCAAAAAGCCTGTATAATCTGAATCAAGAAAAAAGCCCATTAGCTCTTTGAATTTCATAAGTTTTTGCCAATTGGAGTGTGGAACTTCCATCCAGTCTGCTATTTCGTTCCCTACGGTTTCTCGAATCAGAGCAGGGATCATTTTGTCAAACATCTCACCGGGAATGAGGCCTGCGTGAAATTCCAGTAGAGCACGAGTCATCTGGATCCCTTCTGGAGATGGCCCATGGTGTCTTCTTTTAATCATTTTTTCCAACTGCTTTGACTCTTCCATCGATTCTGGGATAATATCTTCTCGAACTCCCAGCATGATTCCGACGATTTTCCAAAAGTAGAGGTAATCTTCCGCTTGTTTCTCTGTTACTTTCATCCCTAAATGGCGAAGCCCATCTATGATGACTTTGGAAAAGGTTAATAGAGTACCAAGCAGATCCTCTTGGCAAATGGGGATGCCATTTTCTTTTTCGTCCCATCTGCCGGTCTTTTGAACCAAATGCCGAATGGCGGAATGCATTAAACGGACTTTTTGAATCGCTTTGATTCCTTGTCCTCCGGATTCTAGTCCGCCTGGAGCCATGATATGAAGAACAAATTGCCCTGTTTCGGCTATCCTGCGGTAAGCGTTTTGGCCTAAGCGATAACTGAATGTAAGGACCTTCACACCTTTACCGGCAGCGTAACAATTCACAAGTGAGGATGTTGATAATAAGAAGGTGATGGCAATCCCATGCTCCTGAAATAAATCAGTAGCATTTCTTATTCTGGCCCAATCCACGCCTTCTGGGCAAGAGGCGGTATTCTTCAGCCAAAATTCAATGGTATCAGGCAGCTCTTCAGGGTACTCCTGGTCATTTTGCATCAATTGCTTCAACAAATTGTTTACGGAGCCAACCTGACTGTTCTTGAACAATTCTTCGATTATTCGGTCCAGAACTGGATCGCCTTCCATCCGTAACTTCTCCAAAAAATCGTCTGTATATAACATTCATTTCCCCCTCATTACTAACCCTTGGTAGATTAAAAGACTTGAAACATTTTACATATATATTCCTATTAGTATTCTAATATGAAAAGTGCCTGACACCACCCGCATTTTGTCGAATTCATCGACATTATTTTGGGAGTGTCAGGCACCGTTCTTATAATTATTTTTTGTAGAAAAATGCCTATAGAAACTTAGGGTTGTGCCAGGACGTATGTATTAGATAAATTAACTACTTTGACAAAAATAAGGCACAACTAGCTAAAATCCACTTGTTGTACCCTATTGTGCTGCGCAAGACTTGCAATTGACCTCTATAAGAACCGTCCCTTGGTAGCCTCGCTAATTACCGTATGGACTGTATTCGACCTCCACCTTATCATTTTCTTGGTAGGGTGCCAGCATAAAGGCTGCTTTAATGATGGTATCTCCCTTATTAATTAAATAGTGGACCTTTTTTGGCTCCACATGAATAAAATCTCCTTGTTTACATTGGAAAATCTCCTCGTCAATATGAATTTCTAGTTCGCCCTCTAAAATAAAGAAGTTTTCTTCCATAAAGTTATGATAATGTGCAGTAAAATCCTGTCCTGGCTGCAGGACAACGACACCAAAGTTCATTCGGGGTCCTTTTTGCAGGTACTTAGGACCGCTGTCACCAAATCGGTATTCTCGCTCATTCTCGTTAATAACAGTCATTATGTTTCACTCCTTTGGATGTTTTATAGCCCTGGGGCAATCCACATATGGTTTGTGTATCCTTGATCTGCTAGATTTAGTTGTACCTTGTACACAGCCTCCCACTTTTTATATAACTCTTCATAAATGAAGTGATTCGAATCGTTTGGTTCGAAGGTTTTTTCGAATTTAACAACTTGAGTAATAGCTTCATTAAAACTTTCATAAACGCCCGCTCCTACACCAGCACAAATGGCCGCACCTAGGGCTGTCGATTCCTTTACAACTGGAACTTTCACTTTTATATTCAGAACGTCCGCAACAATTTGACACCATAAGTCACTTTTTGAAGCACCGCCTCCAAAAACAATCGATTCCGGTGATTTGTTTGTTATTTTGGAAATGATTTCGATATTGCCCTTTGTGACAAAAGCGGCATTTTCCATAATGGCTCGGTAAAACGTTGCTTTATTATAGGAGCTATCAAATTTAAAATCTATGAAACTTGGTGCTGCATGTTTCCATGAAAAGTAGTTCATTTTATCGGAAAATGTGCAAATCATTCCATTGCAGCCAGCCGGTACATTTTGGGCTCTTTTCTCCATTTGGGCATAAATGCTTTCCCCACTTTCCTTCTGAAGAAAGGCTTCAAGCTCACAAAACGTATCCCTGAACCATCTCATGATTAATCCGGGAAAGAAGGCGATGGCTTCATATTGCCAGGTATTTGGGATGGCATGGCAATTCACTCTTACTTTGCAAAGGTCATTGATTTCAACATGATTCGCTGTATATTCATATTGCCAAAAGCTCCCGCCTAAAACAGCTGCATCCCCTTCGTTGATGACCCCCATGCCAATGCAGCCTAATTGGGCGTCGCCGCCTCCTGCCACAACGATCGTTTGAGTGCTTAATCCAGTAAGTGCTGAGAACTCCTTAGTAACATGGCTAATTATGGATCCGCTTTCATTTACAATCGGAAAAATATCACTTCTAAGATTTACCTTCTCAGCAATGCTAGGATCCCAAACTCTTTTCTTAATATCGAAAAGACCAGTGGTGCAGCCATTAGAAGGTTCAACAGAGATCACATCGGTCATGCGATATGTAATCCAGTCGTTCAGCATCGTAACGTATCTAACCTTGTTATAGGTTTCAGGGATATTATTTTTTACCCATAGGATTCTCGGAATTGCTCCTAATGAAAAGGTCTGTCCAGAGATATAGTGAATGTCCGCTTCGATTGTGTCACTTATTTTACAAAGGTGAGCCACTTCATCGTTTGATCTTGAATCCACGTTGGCACAGGCCCATAATTCCTTTCCATTTTCATCGTATAGGACAATGGCTTCACGCATACTTGTGGTTGAAATAGCCACAATGTTTACAGGGTTAACATTACTCCTTGCTAAGATTTCCTTTATTAGATTGATGATAATGTCTATATTTTTCTCGATATCAAAGTCCATGGAGCCTGGATACCGTTTATCTTCATGATGGGTCCATTCTGATTGTGTAACAAATTGTTCATGGCCAAGTGTGTTAAATAAAATGACTCTGACACTGCCGGTTCCGGCATCAATCGCCATTAAGTACTTTTCCATGCTATCCAATCTTCCTTTCTATCATTATTAGGGATTCATAATCAGGAGCATTTCATTCGATTAGACTTTTGGCAACCACTTCATCTGTAATTAATACATCGATATAGCCCCCTTTTAGGGCGCCGATAATAGCCTCTTTTTTTTCAACTCCTCCAGCCACGGCAATCACATGGTTAAGTGATTTTAATAAATGAATATCGGTACTAACCAGTTGCTTATGCAAGGGAAGATCCAGAACCCGGCCATTTCGATCATAAAATTGGCTTAATAAATCTCCTGCAGCCCCCAAAGATTTATAGATTTCCATTTCATGCGTGCTCAAATATCCTTCCTTCACAAGTGTGGCATGTTCGTTTACTGCTCCAATGCCAATAATGGTGATCGTAGAGTAAGGGATCATTTCAAAGATTTTCTTGATTGGTCTTTCATTAATCAACTGTTTGGCGAGGTGTTCTGAAGATACTAATAATGGGGCCGGCATAATGTAATGGTTGTGATTCTGATTGGTGTAATAATCGGATGACGAATCGATCGCTGTTGGAATGTAGAATTTTACACCTCCTGATAACGAGACCAAGGTGACTTTATACTTTGAGGAGATATTTAAATGTCCCAAGGTTCCTGAAACGGCTTGCCCATACCCAACATTAATCATGGTGTCGCTGTTAATTCGGTCTTCAATATAGTGGGCGGCGGCCTTTGTGAGACTATTTAACGGATTTTCGTTAGAGGCAGGGACAATATAAATATCTTGTAATTGATATTGCTGCTTGATTTGATTCTGCAAATCGATGTTAACCAATTTTTCTAGGTTAATTTTAAATTGGATAATGTTATTGGCTTTCGCGATATCTAGGTATTTAATCACTTTCATTCTAGATAGATTTAAAGACTCTGCGATCTCATTTTGCGTCATTCCTTCAATGTAATATTTCCATGCGATTTTAATGATCAGGCTATTTTCATATGACATGTTCTTCACTCTCTACAGTTTACTTTTGGAACAAAAGTTTTATGTTAAAACAATTGTGAGAATTTTGCTGTACGTTAACACAAAAGTAACAGCAGTTATCATTCAAGCACCCTTCTATATTGTAATAAGCATGTAATGAATATTATGCCTAGTTCATATAATCTACGGGGGAATCATTCATTAGGTGTTTTGGCTTATTTTAAAATTTGCCAACATCAGAGATATATAGAAGGTTTACTAGCTAATAATATGTTTAATCGTTAATAAAATGTATGAATCTGTAATACGCTTAATAGTAAGCGGTTACAAAAATGGTACTAAGGTAGGGGATGATGATGAAGGCGCCGAGGAACTTAGTGAGATTGGAGAATATCCGGAAGGCCTTTAACCGAAACCTCGTTTTGGAGGGGGTTTCATTAGAACTTAATGAGTCAGAAGTGATCGCTATTATCGGCGGTAACGGAGCAGGGAAGAGCACCTTAATGAAAATCCTTACAGGGATCTATAAGGCGGATGAAGGGGTTATTGAGATTGCTGGTGAAAAGGCAGATCATCTAAATCCTTCATCCGCACATGAAAGAGGCACTTATTTAGTTCCGCAGGAACCCTTGCTATTTCCGAATATGACGGTTGAACAAAACCTTACGATTGGATTTAGTAAAAATAAAAAAGAAGTGAGAGAAGAAGCGGCAAAGCTCATTAAAGAATTAGGCTGGAATCTTGATCTGAATCGGTTAGCTGTTACATTGAGTATCGCGGAACAGCAACAGCTTGAGATCATAAAGGGACTTTTAAGAAAGTCAAAAGTATTAATTCTGGATGAGCCTACCTCTACCTTAACGTTTTCAGAAACAGAGTCATTATTCAAAGTGATTAACCAGCTGAAAAATGCTGGGGTTGGAATCTTCTATATTACTCACCGTCTTGATGAAGTCTTTCAGATTTCTACCCATGCCGTCATCTTACGGGACGGAAAAGTAACGCTTAAAGGAAAAATAGAGGAGTTCAAGAAAGAAATGTTGATTCAAGGGCTGCTTCCGGTTGGAAATGAAAATCATTACGAAGGTCATTTTGAAAAACGAGGGGCTGCTCACGAGGGAGAAAAACCGATCCTTAAAGTTGAAAACATCGTTGGCGATGGATTTAAGAATATTAGTTTTGAAGTTTATAAGGGAGAGGTTGTCGGTCTGGCCGGGCTTGTTGGTGCCGGAAGAACAGAGATTGCGGAAGCGATTTATGGCATTCATCCGATTGAGAGCGGAAAAGTCTATCTTGATGGAAAGGACATTACAACGTTATCCATTAATGAAACGGTAGACAGCGGGTTGGCTTATATACCGGAAGATCGATTTTTAAACGGTATTTTTTCAATCACTTCTGTGAGAAATAATATCACATCTCAAATGATTAAACGGCACGGTTTTTTTACCAAGAAAAAGTTAGAAGAACAAGTGGCAGATCAGTATATTAAGAGATTAAGAATCAAGGTAAATTCCCAGGAGGACGAAATCAAATCACTTTCAGGCGGGAATCAACAGAAGGCTGTGATTGCAAGAGCGTTATCCATGAACCCTAAATTAATCATCATGGATGAACCAACAAGGGGAATTGATGCGGCTGCAAGGGGTGATATCTATTCCATCCTGACAGAATTAAAAAACCAGGGATTTTCCATTCTCCTCATTTCCTCTGATTTAGAAGAAATCGAAAGAATTAGCGACCGCATCTATGCTGTCTATCAGGGGACCTGCGATGTTTGTCTAAACGTAGACCAAATCAATGCGGTCAATGTGATGAAGGCGGCTTTTGGAACCTTTAAAGGAAGTGATCAGACACATGCCTAGGGTTAGAAAAATATTCAAACAACGCGAATTTAGAACCTTCCTATTTTTAGTCCTTCTATTTGTTGTGGTGGGTTTTATCAACTCTGACTATTTTTCTTTACAAAATATCGATAAATCTTTGAAAAGCAGCTTGATTTATATGGTTCTTGCCGTTGGGATGACCTTTGTGCTGTTAACCGGGAATTTAGATATTTCAGTAGGCGGAACACTGGGGTTAAGTGCTGCTGTTTGTGGAACGATTCTTCGCGATGGAGGTAATATCCTTCTAGCTGTAATTACTGCCATACTTATTGGGGCTGTCATTGGATTCATTAATGGATTTGGCGTGATCAAGTTGAAAATTTC
>NZ_JBALSN010000353.1:10665-10903 GCF_036966985.1 Neobacillus drentensis
TGCAAACTTTAAAGAGCTTTCGAATATAGACATCTTTGGAATTAATTTATTATCCTTCATCGTTATTGTTGGGGTCATATTCGTTCAGTTATATCTATCTAGGAGCAGTAAAGGAAGATATTACAACGCTATTGGTGATAACGCAGACGGAGCCATTTCATTAGGAATTCCTGTGAATAGATATATTGCCTATTCCTTTGTCATTTCTGGGATCTGTGCTTCTTTAGCTGGATTAATC